>NZ_CP056199.1:0-305544 GCF_013782625.1 Enterobacter sp. RHBSTW-00994
GTGTCACTTTCGCTTTGGCAGCAGTGTCTTGCCCGATTGCAGGATGAGTTACCAGCCACAGAATTCAGTATGTGGATCCGCCCATTGCAGGCGGAACTGAGCGATAACACGCTGGCTTTGTATGCGCCAAACCGTTTTGTGCTCGATTGGGTAAGGGACAAATACCTCAATAACATCAATGGACTGCTCAATGATTTCTGCGGGACGGATGCCCCACAGCTACGTTTTGAAGTGGGAACAAAACCGGTCACGCAAACTGTCAGAGAAACGGTAAATGTCGCCGTTCCTGCGCAGGCTGCTCCCGCTCCTGCGCCGCGTGTTGCGCCTGCTGCACGTCCCGGCTGGGACAACGTTCCTGCCCCGGCAGAGCCTACCTATCGTTCTAACGTCAACGTGAAACATACGTTTGATAACTTTGTTGAAGGTAAATCAAACCAACTGGCTCGCGCTGCGGCTCGTCAGGTGGCTGATAACCCTGGTGGCGCGTATAACCCGTTGTTCCTCTATGGGGGCACTGGCTTGGGTAAAACTCACCTTCTGCATGCGGTGGGTAATGGCATTATGGCGCGTAAGCCCAATGCCAAAGTGGTGTATATGCACTCCGAGCGCTTCGTTCAGGACATGGTAAAAGCCCTGCAAAACAATGCGATCGAAGAGTTTAAACGCTACTACCGTTCCGTTGATGCTCTGCTTATTGATGACATTCAATTCTTTGCCAATAAAGAGCGATCACAGGAAGAGTTTTTCCATACCTTCAATGCGCTGCTTGAAGGTAATCAGCAGATCATTTTAACTTCGGATCGTTATCCAAAAGAGATCAACGGCGTCGAAGATCGTCTGAAATCTCGCTTTGGCTGGGGCCTGACCGTGGCGATCGAGCCTCCGGAGCTGGAAACCCGCGTTGCGATCCTGATGAAAAAAGCCGATGAAAACGATATTCGCCTGCCGGGTGAAGTCGCGTTCTTCATTGCTAAACGTCTGCGTTCAAACGTTCGTGAACTGGAAGGTGCGCTGAACCGCGTCATTGCCAATGCCAACTTCACGGGCCGGGCAATTACCATTGATTTCGTGCGTGAAGCACTGCGTGATCTTCTGGCATTGCAGGAAAAACTGGTCACTATCGACAATATTCAGAAGACGGTGGCCGAGTACTACAAAATCAAAGTGGCAGATTTGTTGTCTAAGCGTCGTTCCCGCTCGGTGGCGAGACCGCGTCAGATGGCTATGGCGCTGGCAAAGGAGTTAACCAACCACAGTCTGCCGGAGATCGGCGATGCGTTTGGTGGCCGTGACCATACAACCGTGCTGCACGCGTGCCGCAAGATTGAGCAGTTGCGCGAAGAAAGCCACGACATAAAAGAAGATTTTTCCAATTTAATCAGAACATTATCATCGTGATGCTATGAAATTTACCGTTGAACGTGAACATTTATTAAAACCGCTGCAACAGGTGAGTGGCCCATTAGGTGGCCGCCCAACGCTGCCTATTCTCGGAAACCTGCTGCTTCAGGTCGCGGACGGTACGCTGTCGCTGACCGGCACAGACCTGGAAATGGAAATGATCGCGCGTGTTACGCTCTCTCAGCCACATAACGCGGGCGCAACGACTGTACCAGCGCGTAAATTCTTTGATATTTGCCGCGGGTTGCCGGAAGGCGCGGAAATTGCTGTGCAACTTGAGGGCGACCGTATGCTGGTTCGCTCCGGTCGCAGTCGCTTCTCGTTGTCTACGCTACCTGCTGCGGACTTCCCAAACCTGGACGACTGGCAGAGCGAAGTTGAATTCACCCTGCCGCAGGCGACGATGAAGCGTCTGATTGAAGCCACGCAGTTCTCAATGGCGCATCAGGATGTCCGTTATTACTTAAACGGCATGTTGTTCGAAACCGAAGGTGAAGAGCTGCGCACCGTGGCGACCGATGGTCACCGTCTGGCGGTCTGCTCCATGCCGATTGGCGATTCACTGCCAAATCATTCGGTGATCGTACCGCGTAAAGGTGTGATTGAGCTGATGCGCATGCTCGACGGTGGTGAAACGCCACTGCGTGTGCAGATTGGCAGCAACAATATTCGTGCACATGTTGGCGATTTTGTCTTCACTTCGAAGCTGGTTGATGGGCGTTTCCCTGACTATCGTCGCGTATTGCCGAAGAATCCGGACAAAACGCTGGAAGCAGGCTGCGACATTCTCAAGCAGGCGTTTGCGCGTGCGGCCATTCTCTCTAACGAGAAATTCCGCGGTGTACGTCTGTATGTGAGTGAAAATCAGATCAAAATCACCGCCAATAACCCGGAGCAGGAAGAGGCAGAAGAAATTCTGGACGTCACCTACGCCGGAACTGAGATGGAAATCGGCTTCAACGTCAGCTATGTGCTGGATGTTCTGAATGCACTGAAGTGCGAAAACGTTCGCATTTTGCTGACTGATTCCGTATCGAGCGTGCAGATTGAAGACGCCGCCAGCCAGAGCGCGGCCTATGTTGTCATGCCTATGAGACTGTAGTGAAAAATATCGGGCTATCTTACTTGCCATTTTCAGCCAGGGCTGTGCTCACCCCTGTCACGTACTGCGTGTACGTTTCAGGGTCTGCGTGCAGCCCGCGTTGAAACTGGCTGCGCCGATTACACCCAGGCCCGAAGAACCCCTTATATGTCACTGACGCGCCTTTTAATTAAAGATTTCCGCAACATTGAAAGCGCGGATCTCGCTTTGTCCCCTGGCTTTAACTTCCTGGTTGGTGCGAATGGCAGCGGCAAAACCAGCGTGCTGGAAGCTATCTATACGCTCGGTCATGGCCGGGCGTTTCGCAGCTTGCAGATTGGTCGTGTGATTCGCCATGAGCAGGAGTCATTTGTTCTGCACGGGCGCTTGCAGGGTGAAGAGCGTGAAACCTCCATTGGTCTGAGCAAAGACAAGCAAGGCGACAGCAAGGTCCGTATTGACGGTACTGATGGCCATAAAGTGGCTGAGTTGGCACTACTGATGCCGATGCAGCTGATTACACCGGAAGGGTTTACTCTCCTCAACGGTGGCCCCAAATACCGAAGAGCATTCCTCGACTGGGGATGTTTCCATAATGAAGCGGGTTTCTTTAATGCCTGGAGTAATCTGAAGCGGCTGCTGAAACAGCGAAATGCTGCGCTGCGCCAGGTCACTCGCTACGCTCAGTTGCGTCCCTGGGATATGGAATTAATCCCACTTGCGGAACAAATCAGCAACTGGCGTGCAGAATACAGTGCAGGGATTGCTGAAGACATGGCGGATACCTGCAAACAGTTTTTACCCGAGTTTTCTCTCACCTTCTCCTTCCAGCGAGGCTGGGAGAAAGAGACGGATTATGCCGAAGTGCTGGAGAGAGGCTTCGAGCGCGACCGCATGCTAACCTACACCGCGCATGGCCCGCACAAGGCGGATTTCCGCATTCGTGCTGACGGTGCGCCGGTCGAAGATACCTTGTCACGCGGGCAGCTAAAACTCCTGATGTGTGCGCTGCGTCTGGCGCAGGGGGAGTTTTTAACCCGCGAAAGCGGGCGACGCTGCCTGTATCTGATAGATGATTTTGCCTCGGAACTCGACGACGCACGGCGCGGACTGCTTGCCAGCCGCTTAAAAGCCACGCAGTCGCAGGTTTTCGTCAGCGCGATTAGCGCTGAACACGTAATGGACATGTCGGACAAAAATTCGAAGATGTTCACCGTGGAAAAGGGTAAAATAACGGATTAACCCAAGATTAAATGAGCGAGAAACGTTGATGTCGAATTCTTATGACTCCTCCAGTATCAAAGTCCTGAAAGGGCTGGATGCGGTGCGTAAGCGCCCAGGTATGTATATCGGTGATACGGATGACGGCACCGGTCTGCACCACATGGTATTCGAGGTTGTGGATAACGCTATCGACGAAGCGCTCGCGGGTCACTGTAAAGACATTGTCGTCACCATTCATGGCGATAACTCTGTTTCCGTACAGGATGATGGCCGTGGTATCCCAACGGGTATTCACCCGGAAGAGGGTGTGTCCGCAGCAGAAGTGATCATGACCGTACTGCACGCGGGCGGTAAATTTGATGATAACTCATATAAAGTTTCCGGCGGCCTGCACGGCGTAGGGGTTTCCGTGGTTAACGCCCTGTCGCAGAAACTGGAACTGGTTATCTACCGCGAAGGCAAAATTCATCACCAGGTCTATACCCACGGTGTGCCGCAGGCTCCACTGTCAGTTACGGGCGAAACGGAAAAAACCGGGACGACAGTACGTTTCTGGCCGAGCCACGAAACGTTTTCTAACGTGACCGAATTCGAGTACGACATTCTCGCCAAACGTCTGCGTGAACTGTCCTTCCTGAACTCCGGCGTGTCTATCCGCCTGCGTGACAAACGTGACGGTAAAGAAGACCATTTCCACTACGAAGGCGGTATCAAAGCGTTTGTTGAATACCTCAATAAGAACAAAACGCCGATCCACCCGAATATCTTCTATTTCTCAACAGAGAAAGACGGTATTGGTGTAGAAGTGGCGCTGCAGTGGAACGATGGTTTCCAGGAAAATATCTACTGCTTCACCAACAACATTCCACAGCGTGATGGCGGTACACACCTTGTTGGCTTCCGTACGGCGATGACCCGTACCCTGAATGCTTACATGGATAAAGAAGGCTACAGCAAGAAAGCGAAAGTTAGCGCCACCGGTGACGATGCCCGTGAAGGCCTGATTGCTGTGGTTTCTGTTAAAGTGCCAGATCCTAAGTTCTCCTCACAGACGAAAGACAAGCTGGTCTCTTCTGAGGTGAAATCCGCAGTTGAGCAGCAGATGAACGAACTGCTGAGCGAATATCTGCTGGAAAATCCGTCTGACGCCAAAATTGTGGTCGGTAAAATCATCGATGCTGCGCGCGCCCGTGAAGCTGCACGTAAAGCGCGTGAGATGACCCGCCGTAAAGGTGCGCTGGATCTGGCTGGCCTGCCGGGCAAACTGGCGGATTGCCAGGAACGCGACCCGGCGCAGTCCGAACTGTACCTTGTGGAAGGGGACTCCGCGGGCGGTTCTGCGAAGCAGGGTCGTAACCGTAAGAATCAGGCGATTCTGCCGTTGAAGGGTAAAATTCTGAACGTTGAGAAAGCGCGCTTCGACAAAATGCTCTCTTCGCAGGAAGTGGCAACGCTTATCACCGCCCTGGGTTGTGGTATTGGCCGTGACGAGTACAACCCGGATAAACTGCGCTATCACAGCATTATCATCATGACCGATGCGGACGTCGATGGTTCTCACATTCGTACACTGCTGCTGACCTTCTTCTATCGTCAGATGCCAGAAATTGTTGAACGTGGCCATATCTACATTGCACAGCCTCCGCTGTACAAAGTGAAAAAAGGCAAACAGGAACAGTACATTAAAGACGACGAAGCAATGGATCAGTATCAGATCTCCATTGCGCTGGACGGTGCAACCCTGCATGCGAATGCCCACGCTCCGGCGCTGGCAGGTGAGCCTCTGGAACGTCTGGTTTCTGAGTACAATGCAACGCAGAAAATGATTGGCCGTATGGAACGTCGCTTCCCGCGTACATTGTTGAAAGCGCTGATTTACCAGCCGACGCTGGTTGAAGCCGATCTGAGCGACGAACAGACGGTGACCCGTTGGGTTAACCAACTGGTGACTGAGCTGAACGAAAACGAGCAGCACGGTAGCCAGTGGAAGTTTGATATTCGTGAGAATGCCGAACTGCATCAGTTCGAACCAGTCATTCGCGTGCGTACTCACGGTGTTGATACCGATTACCCTCTGGATCATGAGTTTGTGACCGGTGGTGAATACCGTCGTCTGTGCACCCTGGGCGAAAAACTGCGTGGTCTGATTGAGGACGATGCGTTTATCGAACGTGGCGAGCGCCGTCAGCCCGTTACCAGCTTCGAGCAAGCGCTGGATTGGCTGGTGAAAGAGTCTCGTCGTGGTCTGTACATTCAGCGTTATAAAGGGCTGGGTGAAATGAACCCGGATCAGCTGTGGGAAACCACTATGGATCCAGAAAGCCGTCGCATGCTGCGCGTGACGGTAAAAGACGCGATTGCTGCGGATCAGCTGTTCACTACTCTGATGGGCGATGCCGTTGAACCGCGTCGTGCCTTTATTGAAGAAAACGCCCTGAAAGCGGCAAATATCGATATCTAAGTCGTTTATCCCCCTCTCTCCACTGGAGATAGGGGGATCATTCCCCACAAAAGAGGAATCCCCTTTCTCTATTCCATCCCCCTTTATCTCCGACTCTTTTACTGTTTTCCGTGCCGAATCGCGTTAGCATGAGGAAAGACTCATTTAAATCGGGGATCTCATGGCCATTAAACTCATTGCAATCGATATGGACGGCACACTGCTGCTGCCAGACCACTCTATTTCTCCAGCCGTTAAAAACGCTATCGCCGCAGCGCGTGAAAAAGGCGTAAATGTGGTTCTGACCACCGGGCGTCCGTATGCGGGGGTACACAGTTACCTGAAAGAGTTGCACATGAATCAGCCGGGTGATTATTGCATCACGTATAACGGTGCGCTGGTACAGAAGGCCGCTGATGGCAGTACGGTCGCGCAAACTGCGCTGAACTATGACGATTACCTGTTCCTGGAAAAACTGTCTCGCGATGTGGGTTCTCACTTCCACGCGCTCGATCGCAACACGCTTTATACTGCGAACCGCGATATCAGCTACTACACCGTACATGAATCCTTTGTCGCGACGATCCCGCTGGTGTTCTGTGAAGCCGACAAAATGGACCCGGCCACGCAGTTCCTCAAAGTGATGATGATTGATGAGCCTGCCATTCTTGATAAAGCGATCGCCAAAATACCGGCGGACGTTAAAGAGAAATACACCGTACTGAAAAGTGCACCGTACTTCCTCGAAATTCTCGATAAACGTGTGAATAAAGGGACGGGCGTGAAATCACTGGCGGATGCGCTGGGGATCAAACCAGAAGAGATCATGGCTCTTGGCGATCAGGAAAACGACATTGCGATGATTGAATATGCTGGAATGGGTGTCGCGATGGATAACGCTATTCAATCGGTGAAAGATGTCGCCAACTTTGTAACGAAATCCAATCTGGAAGACGGTGTTGCCTACGCGATCGAGAAATTTGTTCTGCAATAACAGCAACCCAATCATACGAACCCTGGTGATCCACCGGGGTTTTTTTTGCCTTCAATTTACCGGATTGTTCTTTTTGTGATCTAGATTGTAGTACAACATTGTGTGATTGTACTACATTAAAACCTCGATAATGATAAGTAGCGTTGCTTTTGTACTGCAAAAGTGAGGTGAAATTCAGCGATCGCGGTAAAGTAGTGATGGACACAAAGAGCACAAGGACTCTCCATGACTCTCAATAAAACCGATCGCATCGTCATTACGCTGGGTAGCCAGATTGTGGGTGGAAAATACGTACCAGGATCGCCGCTGCCTGCAGAGGCCGAACTGTGCGAAGAGTTTGAAACTTCGCGCAACATTATCCGGGAAGTGTTTCGCTCGCTGATGGCGAAGCGGCTGATTGAAATGAAGCGCTATCGCGGCGCGTTTGTTGCGCCGCGAAACCAGTGGAATTACCTCGACACTGATGTCCTGCAATGGGTTCTGGAAAATGACTACGACCCAAGGCTTATCGGCGCGATGAGCGAGGTACGAAACCTGGTAGAACCCGCGATTGCCCGCTGGGCAGCGGAGCGCGCAACGTCAGGTGATCTGGCGCTGATTGAGTCGGCGCTGAATGACATGATCGCCAACAACCAGAACCGGGATGCCTTTAACGAAGCGGATATTCGCTATCACGAAGCGGTGCTGCAGTCAGTACATAACCCGGTTTTACAACAGCTTAGCGTGGCAATCAGTTCGCTACAACGAGCAGTATTTGAACGAACCTGGATGGGGGATGAGGCCAACATGCCAAAAACGCTCCAGGAACATAAAGCGCTGTTCGATGCGATACGGCATCAGGACGGTGATGCGGCAGAGCAGGCGGCAATGACCATGATCGCCAGCTCGACACGAAGGTTGAAGGAAATCACATGACATCTCGCTACATCGCAATTGACTGGGGATCGACCAATTTGCGCGCCTGGCTTTATCAGGGTGAGCAGTGCCTGGAGAGCAGGCAATCAGAAGCAGGCGTGACGCGCCTGAACGGAAAATCCCCTGAAGCGGTGTTAGCAGAAGTGACACAAAACTGGCGTGATAGCACCACGTCGGTAGTCATGGCGGGAATGGTGGGCAGCAACGTAGGCTGGAAGGTTGCCCCTTATCTGCCGGTTCCGGCCCATTTCTCTTCTATTGGCGAGCAGTTAACGTCTGTTGGGGACAATATCTGGATTGTACCCGGCCTGTGCGTGTCTCGTGACGATAACCACAATGTGATGCGCGGCGAAGAGACACAGCTGCTTGGCGCACGCACGCTTTCTCCTTCTTCTGTCTACGTCATGCCTGGTACACACTGCAAATGGGTGCAGGCCGATGCAGAACAGATCCACGATTTTCGCACCGTAATGACCGGCGAATTGCACCATTTGCTGCTAAATCATTCACTGATAGGGGCAGGGCTTCCACCTCAGGAAGTCTCTTCTGAAGCCTTCATTACCGGGCTTGATCGTGGCCTTCATTCCTCTGCCGTTTTGCCGCAACTTTTCGAGACCCGCGCCTCTCACGTACTGGGAACACTTCCCCGTGAGCAGGTGAGCGAATTTTTATCTGGCCTGTTGATTGGCGCAGAAGTCGCCAGCATGAGCGATTTTATCGCCCACGAGCAGGCCATCACGATTGTTGCTGGTTCATCGCTGACATCACGCTATCGGCAGGCGTTCCACGCCGTTGGGCGCAAGGTGTCTGCGATATCTGGCGATACGGCATTTCAGGCAGGAATAAGGAGTATCGCTCATGCAGTGGCAAACTAATCTTCCCCTTATCGCTATTTTGCGCGGCATTACGCCCGACGAAGCGCTGGCACATGTTGGTGCGGTAATTAATGCCGGATTTGACGCCGTGGAAATCCCGTTGAATTCGCCGCAATGGGAAAAAAGCATCCCAATGGTGGTGGAGGCGTTTGGTGATAAAGCGCTGATTGGTGCGGGTACGGTGTTGCAGCCAGAGCAGGTCGACCAACTGGCAAAAATGGGCTGCAAACTGATTGTGACGCCGAATATTCAGCCGGACGTGATCCGCCGCGCGGTCAGTTATGGCATGACGGTTTGTCCTGGGTGCGCAACCGCAACAGAAGCTTTCACCGCCCTCGAGGCGGGGGCGCAGTCGCTCAAAATTTTCCCGTCATCGGCTTTTGGTCCGGACTACATCAAAGCGCTGAAAGCGGTGTTACCCGCCAGTGTCCCGGTCTTTGCCGTCGGGGGGGTCACACCAGAAAACCTGGCGCAGTGGATGAAAGCCGGTTGCGTAGGGGCGGGGCTTGGCAGCGATCTCTATCGTGCCGGACAGCCCGTAGAGCGTACCGCAGAGCAGGCGACAGCATTTGTTAAAGCGTATCGAGAGGCAGTGAAATGAAAATAACCAAACTCACCACATACCGTTTACCTCCACGTTGGATGTTCCTGAAAATCGAAACCGACGAAGGCGTTGTCGGCTGGGGGGAACCGGTCATCGAGGGGAGGGCGCGCACTGTTGAAGCCGCTGTGCATGAGCTGGGTGAATACCTGATTGGCCAGGATCCTGCACGTATTAATGACCTGTGGCAGGTGATGTATCGCGCAGGCTTCTACCGTGGCGGTCCGATCCTGATGAGTGCTATCGCCGGTATTGACCAGGCTCTGTGGGATATCAAAGGCAAAGTGCTCAATGCCCCCGTCTGGCAACTGATGGGTGGCCTGGTTCGTGACAAAATTAAAGCCTACAGCTGGGTTGGCGGTGACCGTCCGGCAGATGTTATCGATGGGATTAAAACCCTGCGTGAGATTGGTTTTGATACCTTTAAGCTTAATGGCTGTGAAGAGATGGGGCTGATCGATAACTCTCGCTCGGTGGATGCGGCGGTAAATACCGTGGCGCAGATCCGTGAAGCCTTCGGAAACCAGATTGAGTTTGGCCTTGATTTCCACGGACGTGTCAGCGCGCCGATGGCAAAAGTCCTGATTAAAGAACTCGAACCTTATCGTCCGTTGTTTATTGAAGAACCGGTGCTGGCGGAGCAGGCAGAATATTATCCGAAACTGGCGGCACAGACGCATATCCCTATTGCGGCAGGTGAACGTATGTTCTCGCGCTTTGAGTTCAAACGTGTGCTGGAAGCGGGTGGCATTGCCATTTTGCAGCCTGATTTATCTCATGCGGGCGGTATTACGGAGTGCTACAAAATTGCCGGTATGGCGGAAGCCTATGATGTCTCCCTTGCGCCGCATTGCCCACTTGGGCCTATTGCGTTAGCGGCCTGTTTGCATGTGGACTTTGTCTCTTACAACGCTGTGCTTCAGGAGCAGAGCATGGGGATTCACTACAACAAAGGGGCTGAATTGCTCGACTTTGTGAAAAACAAAGAAGATTTCAACATGGAAGGAGGCTTCTTTAAACCGCTGATGAAACCAGGGCTTGGCGTAGATATCGATGAAGCCAAAGTGATTGAGTTCAGCAAAAATGCGCCGGACTGGCGTAACCCAT
The DNA here is from genome assembly GCF_013782625.1 of Enterobacter sp. RHBSTW-00994. NCBI lineage: Bacteria > Pseudomonadati > Pseudomonadota > Gammaproteobacteria > Enterobacterales > Enterobacteriaceae > Enterobacter > Enterobacter sp. RHBSTW-00994. The sequence goes on from NZ_CP056199.1 coordinate 10,639, forward strand.
TATGGCGTCATGAGGATGGCTCCGTCGCCGAATGGTAAATGCGCGTCATACTCGCGCGGGTGAGTGCGTTGGCTGCACTTCCCTGGCACGAATGATTTAGCGCGCTTCGTTTCAGTTTTTAATTAAAAAAATCAAACACACCCTCTGTAAATTACAGGGCATGGTGAGCGGCTTCGCTATGCCCAAAATCTGGGGACAGATTACGATGGATATTCCAGTTACTGCAGCAAAACCTGGGCGTCGCCGTTACCTGACGCTGATTATGATCTTTATTACTGTGGTTATTTGTTACGTTGACCGCGCCAACCTTGCCGTGGCGTCGGCTCATATTCAGGAAGAGTTTGGTATTACCAAAGCGCAAATGGGTTATGTCTTCTCGGCGTTTGCCTGGCTTTATACGCTTTGCCAAATCCCAGGCGGCTGGTTCCTGGACCGTGTCGGGTCACGATTAACCTATTTTATCGCTATTTTCGGCTGGTCAGTGGCGACCCTGTTCCAGGGCTTTGCCACCGGCTTGATGTCGCTGATTGGCCTGCGCGCCATTACCGGTATTTTTGAAGCACCGGCGTTCCCGACCAATAACCGTATGGTGACGAGCTGGTTCCCGGAGCACGAGCGCGCCTCGGCGGTGGGCTTTTATACCTCAGGGCAGTTTGTTGGGCTGGCATTTCTGACTCCGCTGCTGATCTGGATCCAGGAGATGCTGAGCTGGCACTGGGTGTTCATTGTCACCGGCGGTATCGGCATTATCTGGTCGCTGATCTGGTTCAAGGTATACCAGCCGCCACGTCTGACCAAAAATATCACCAAAGCCGAGCTGGACTACATTCGTGATGGCGGCGGTCTGGTGGATGGCGATGCACCGGTGAAAAAAGAGGCGCGCCAGCCGCTGACTCTGGCTGACTGGAAGCTGGTGTTCCACCGTAAACTGGTGGGGGTCTATCTTGGTCAGTTTGCCATTGCATCGACATTGTGGTTCTTCCTGACGTGGTTCCCGAACTATCTGACGCAGGAAAAAGGCATCACGGCGCTGAAAGCTGGCTTTATGACGACCGTCCCCTTCCTGGCGGCATTTGTGGGGGTTCTGTTGTCTGGCTGGGTGGCTGACAGGCTGGTACGTAAAGGCTACTCAATCGGTTTCTCCCGTAAGCTGCCCATCATATGCGGTCTGCTGATTTCAACCTGCATCATGGGGGCAAACTATACCAGCGATCCGATCTGGATTATGACCCTGATGGCGATTGCCTTCTTCGGGAATGGGTTTGCTTCCATCACCTGGTCTCTGGTGTCATCACTTGCTCCGATGCGTTTAATCGGTTTGACGGGCGGCGTGTTTAACTTCATCGGTGGGCTGGGCGGGATTACGGTTCCCCTGGTGGTGGGCTACCTTGCGCAAGGCTACGGCTTTGCTCCTGCTCTGGTTTATATCTCTGTCGTGGCTCTGCTTGGTGCGCTCTCCTATATCCTGCTGGTGGGCGATGTTAAACGAGTAGGCTAATTTCCGTTGATGTTTTACCCTGATGCGATAATCGCGCATCAGGGTTCCTTTATGAAACAAATCACCTTTGCTTCCCGCAATCATCAACTCACCAATACCCGTACCTGGACGGCAGACAGTCGCTGGCTCGTATACGATGTGCGCCCGTCAGGGGCGTCATTTACTGGTGAGACGATCGAGCGGATTAATGTGCTGACGGGCGATATTGAGGTGCTTTACCGCGCGACAAACGGCGCACATGTTGGTGTGGTGACGGTTCATCCCGTGGATGACCGATATGTCTTTATCCATGGACCCCAAAATCCAGATCCACACTGGCAGTATGATTTTCACCACCGTCAGGGCGTCATTGTGCACCACGGTCAGGTGAGTAACCTTGATGCAATGGATATCACCGCGCCTTATACCGCAGGCGCACTGCGTGGCGGCAGCCATGTGCATGTCTTCAGTCCTGATGGGCAATGCGTTAGCTTTACCTATAACGACCACGTGTTGCATGAACGCGATCCCGCATGTGATTTGCGCAATGTGGGTGTAGCAGCGCCGTATGGCCCGGTGAATCCTCTGGGGAATCACCCGCGTGAGTATGCCGGTACATTCTGGAGCGTGCTGGTGAGCACCACGACGTCGGACCCGCAACCGGGGAGCGATGAAATTAATCGCGCTTATGAAGAAGGATGGGTGAATAACGACAGACTGGCGTTTATCGGCGACACGCTCGGCATGAACGGTGAGAAAATCCCGGAGCTGTTTATTGTTGACCTGCCAACGGATGAGTTGGGGTGGAAACGTGCAGGCGATCTGCCGTTGCAAGGTACACCAGCGTTGATGCCAGCCCCGCCTTTGGGTGTTATACAGCGCCGTTTAACCTTCACCCATCCTCGCGCGTTTCCGGGGCTGGTAAACGTGCCACGCCATTGGGTGCGGAGTAATCCACAGGGAACGCAGATTGCCTTTTTGATGCGCGACGATAACGGGATTGTCCAGCTTTGGCTGATCTCCCCTGAAGGGGGCGAACCACGCCAGTTAACCCACCATGACAGCGATATCCAGTCGGCATTCAACTGGCATCCATCCGGGAATATGCTTGGATTTGTTCTCGAAAACAGAATTGCCTGTTGCAGTGCTGTCTCCGGAGAGGTCAGATTTTTGACGTCCGATCACGGCAAACCACCATCGGGAGATGCCGTGGTGTTTTCACCAGACGGCAAGCTGGTGGCATGGATGGAGGAGACGGCGGGTTTCCGTCAGCTTTGGGTCACGGAAACCGCATAAAACTAGCGTGGTGGCATTTCAGCGGGCGGAATGACGGAGTTGGTAGCCAGATTTTCCTGCTCGCTTTTCTCGACACGCGATCTCACCGAATTGTCCGTACGGAAAAGATCCCACGGTAGCAAGAGGGTGTCCATGACAGCCGTAAACGGCATATCCAGCACCGCCAGGGATTTGGTTCCCCAGTTAGTGTCATCATCCGAGAGCATTGTCGCTGTTGCGCGTGTGCCCGGGTATGTTCCTTCTTTACCGCCAGTGTGAGACATCACGCTCGAACACCCGCAAAGTAAAACTACACCGCTGAACGTCGTCAGCTTGATCAGAACATTTTTCATCATCACTTTGTCATCGTTAATGGCACTGCATCGACCTACAACTCAGGGTTATAGCTATCCCGATAAGAAATGAATAGTCCAAAAACCCCGCACTGTGGCGGCCATCGCAATTTAACCCTTTGTGCTGTTGTCCCAGTCTATGCGAGATGCAAGAAAGTGCAAAAAAAAGTGTACTTGTTGCGCTTGAAAATACCTATACCAGACCCACTTTAAGACTGTAGCCCGATAACGAATACGCCTGATGGGTATTCGGGGGTGCAATAGCCTGTCCATGGTGGAAGGCTAAAATTCTCGCTGATTTCAGGAGCTTTTATTTATGCGTAACTTTGATCTTTCTCCGCTTTATCGCTCAGCCATCGGTTTTGATCGTCTGTTTAACCTATTAGAAAATAACCAAAATCAGGGTAATGGCTACCCTCCATACAATGTTGAACTGGTCGACGAAAACCACTACCGCATCGCGATTGCCGTTGCTGGTTTTGCCGAGAGCGAGCTTGAAATCACCGCGCAGGAGAACGTACTGGTGGTGAAGGGCGCTCACACATCCGAGCAAAAAGAACGTACCTATCTGTATCAGGGCATCGCAGAACGTAACTTTGAACGTAAGTTCCAGTTAGCCGAGAACATTCATGTTCATGGTGCGAACCTGGTCAACGGCCTGCTGTTTATCGATCTGGAACGTGTGATTCCGGAAGAGAAAAAACCGCGCCGTATCGAAATTAATTAATTTATCGGGTCGCGAAAGCGGCCCACCCAGAGATGCTTGCCGAAATGGGAGCATATGCGAATCCATAAGGATTTGCAGGAACAACTGCGCACAAAATTAACCTGTGCCAACTCGCTTCTTAGAAGGAGAAACACCATGCGTAACTACGATTTATCCCCTCTGCTGCGTCAGTGGATTGGTTTTGACAAACTGGCTAATGCCCTGCAAAGCACCACTGAGCAACAGACGTTTCCGCCGTACAACATCGAAAAAAGCGATGATAACCACTATCGCATCACCCTTGCGCTGGCAGGGTTCCGCCAGGAAGACCTGGATATCCAGCTTGAAGGGACGCGCCTTACCGTGAAAGGTACGCCGGAAAAACAAGACACCGAGACCAAATGGCTGCACCAGGGGCTGGTTATTCAGCCATTCAGCCTGAGCTTCACGCTGGCAGACCATATGGAAGTTTCCGGTGCGACCTTTGCCAACGGCTTGTTGCATATCGATCTGACGCGTAACGTGCCAGATGCGATCGCTCCGCAACGCATCGCGATTAGCGAGCGTCCTGCGTTGAACAGCTGACCGGGTAGCCACCACGGCCCTCTGAGGTAAAAGAAAAAGCCCCGCTTTAGCGGGGCTTTTTTGTGCGCCATCACCCATACAACGCTTTCTGGCTCTGAGAGAATCCCTGTCATAACTAAGGTTATGCACAGGAAGTGGATCATGAGTGATATCGCGTTAACGGTTAGCGTGTTAGCCCTGGTGGCGGTGATCGGGCTATGGATTGGTAACGTCAAAATCCGTGGAGTCGGGTTTGGGATTGGCGGGGTGCTATTCGGGGGGATCTTTGTCGGTCATTTTGCTGACCAGCTTGGGCTGGTGCTCAGCGCTGAGATGTTGCACTTCATCCAGGAATTCGGTCTGATCCTCTTTGTTTACACCATCGGCATCCAGGTGGGACCGGGATTTTTTGCCTCACTTCGCGTCTCCGGGCTGCGGTTAAACCTCTTTGCTCTCAGCATTGTGGTGATGGGCGGACTGGTGACAGCCATCCTGCATAAACTATTCAGCATTCCACTGCCTGTGGTACTGGGGATTTTCTCCGGTGCAGTCACCAACACACCCGCGCTGGGGGCAGGGCAGCAAATCTTGCGTGACCTGGGGATCTCACCTGACATCGTTGACCAAATGGGGATGAGCTACGCCATGGCTTATCCATTTGGTATTTGCGGCATTCTGCTCTCAATGTGGCTGGTACGCGTGCTGTTTCGCATCAACGTTGAGAAGGAAGCGCAGGATCATGAGTCCACGTTAACCAACGGGCATGCCCTTATCAAAACCATCAATATTCGGGTCGATAACCCTAACCTGAACAATATGGCGATACAGGATGTGCCGATCCTGAACAGCGTTAACATCATTTGTTCGCGGCTTAAGCGTGACGAAATGCTGATGGTTCCTTCGCCGGGGACGGTGATTCAGCTGGGAGATCTCTTGCATCTTGTTGGGCAGCCCGGCGATCTGCACAACGCGCGTCTGGTGATTGGCCAGGAGGTTGAAACCTCGCTTTCTACACGTGGAACAGACATGCGCGTGGAAAGGGTGGTGGTGACAAATGAGCAGGTTTTAGGGAAAAAAATACGTGATCTGCAGGTAAAAGAGCGTTATGACGTGGTGATCTCCAGGCTTAACCGCGCAGGTATCGAGCTGGTTGCCAGCCCGGAAGCCAGCCTGCAGTTCGGGGATATCCTCAATCTGGTGGGGCGGCCAGCATCAATAGATGCGGTGGCGGATATGGTGGGGAATGCGCAGCAAAAACTGCAGCAGGTACAGATGTTACCGGTGTTTATCGGGATCGGGTTGGGTGTACTGTTGGGCTCCATTCCGCTGTATGTGCCCGGATTCCCGGTAGCGCTTAAACTGGGGCTGGCGGGTGGCCCACTGATTATGGCGCTGATCCTGGGGCGTATCGGTTGCATCGGTAAGCTGTACTGGTTTATGCCGCCAAGTGCAAATCTGGCGCTGCGGGAGCTGGGGATTGTGCTGTTCCTGGCCGTTGTCGGCTTAAAATCGGGCGGCGATTTTGTCGATACCTTGCTCCAGGGTGAAGGGATGAGCTGGGTAGGGTACGGGATTTTTATTACCGCCATTCCTTTGCTCACGGTGGGCATTCTGGCGCGTATCTTCACCAAAATGAACTATCTCACGCTCTGCGGCATGCTGGCGGGGTCGATGACCGATCCTCCGGCACTGGCGTTTGCTAATAACCTGCATGCCACCAGCGGCGCGGCAGCGCTCTCGTATGCCACGGTTTATCCGCTGGTTATGTTCTTACGCATTATCACGCCGCAGCTACTGGCGGTGATCTTCTGGGGGCTGGGTTAGTAACGCCTCCGGGTGAATGCGCCGTAAGTGGTAGTCCACCTGGTAATCGCTGGTGTTGCGGAACATCACGGAATAATTAAGGAATTCGCCGCTGTCGCTGTAGGAAAGGGATGTAATACGCAGCAGCGGCGTTTGTTCCGGGACGTTCAGATAATGCGCCAGCTGTTTGTCTGCCAGAACAGGCGTCAGGCTTTCGTAGTTACCGCTGATGGTTATCCCACACTCTTTCTCAATATAATCAAACTTCGACCCTTCAAGATGTACCAGTGAGAGGTTGCGAAACAGCTTCACAGGCATAAAGCTGTCTTCCAGCATCAATGGTTTTCCCTCCACATAACGTACCCGGCGCGAAAAGTAGATCCGCTCATCTATCTGAATACGCAGCTGGCTGGCGATGGCGGGCGGAGCAGGCATCACTTCAAACTGTAAGACCTGGCTCTGCACCTCTTTGCCTTGTTGACGGAGCACTTCCACCAGCCCGGTCAGATTGGTGGTTTCATGGTGAACGTCTTTGCGTGAAACAAACGTCCCGCTGCCGTGACGACGTTCGACAAGACCCCAACCCACCAGCAAATCGAGCGCTTTACGGACCGTCATCCTCGCCACACCAAATTCTTTCGCCAGTGCTTTCTCTCCCGGCAGTGGGCTACCGACAGTGTAATCAGAAGAATTGAGCCGCAACCGCAATCTGTCAGCAATGGATTTGTAGATCACCTGTAGACCTCTCTGTGAATATCAGGGCGTGAATACGGTCTTTAGATGTCCATATTTACTGCAAAAAGTAGACCTGATTGCACAAATTAAAACCATGAAAGCGATCACGAATCGTAGCGGCATGTCATGTGCGTTATTCGGGAAATTCTTATGCTCATTTCAGGCCAGTAAAAAACCATAAAGGCCTCTAACCCCTACAGGTTGTTACATGAGGATTTGAAAATGCTCAGTCAAATACAACGTTTTGGCGGCGCCATGTTTACCCCAGTGCTGTTATTCCCCTTCGCCGGGATCGTGGTGGGGATCGCTATCATGCTGCGCAACCCGCTTTTTGTGGGTGAAGCTTTAACCGCGCCAGATAATTTATTCGCGCAAATTGTTCATATTATTGAAGAAGGCGGCTGGGCGGTCTTTCGCAACATGCCGCTGATTTTTGCCGTCGGTTTACCTATCGGCCTTGCAAAACAGGCGCAGGGCCGGGCTTGTCTTGCGGTGCTGATCAGTTTTCTGACCTGGAACTACTTTATAAACGCGATGGGGATGACCTGGGGTCACTTCTTCGGCGTCGACTTTTCAGCTGAACCGACAGCGGGAAGCGGGCTGGCAATGATTGCCGGTATCAAAACACTGGATACCAGCATTATTGGGGCGATTGTGATTTCGGGTATCGTCACCGCCATCCACAACCGCTATTTCGAAAAACCCCTGCCCGTTTTCCTGGGGATATTCCAGGGAACCTCTTTTGTCGTCATTCTCGCGTTTTTCGTCATGATCCCCTGCGCCTGGCTAACGCTGTTGGGCTGGCCGAAAGTGCAGATGGGTATTGAATCCTTGCAGGCATTCTTACGTTCTGCCGGGGCACTGGGAGTATGGGTTTATACCTTCCTGGAACGCATTCTGATCCCAACAGGGTTGCATCACTTCGTCTACGGTCCGTTTATCTTCGGCCCGGCAGCCGTGGAGGGCGGTATTCAGGTTTACTGGGCGCAGCACTTACAGGAATTCAGCCAGAGTACGTTGCCGCTGAAAACCCTTTTCCCGGAAGGTGGATTCGCGCTGCACGGTAACTCGAAAGTGTTTGGTTCTGTCGGCATTGCGCTGGCGCTCTGGTACACCGCATCACCGGAAAACCGCGTCAAAGTTGCGGGTCTGCTGATCCCGGCCACGCTCACCGCCATGCTGGTGGGGATCACCGAGCCGCTGGAGTTCACCTTCCTGTTCATCTCGCCACTGCTGTTTGCTGTGCACGCCGTACTGGCCGCCACGATGGCGACGGTGATGTATGTCTTTGGTGTTGTGGGCAACATGGGCGGCGGTCTGCTGGACCAGTTCCTGCCGCAAAACTGGATCCCGATGTTCCATAACCATGCCTCGATGATGTTCACCCAAATCGGCATTGGTGTCTGTTTCACCGGCATCTACTTCGTGGTTTTCAAAACGCTGATCGAACGCCTAAACCTCAAAACCCCAGGCCGCGAAGAGAGTGAAATCAAGCTCTACAGCAAAGCCGATTATCAGGCTGCCCGTGGGCAAACTACTGCGCCAGCGGCGGCGAGCCAGAAGGTGAGTCAGGCTGCCGGTTTCTTAGCGGCGCTCGGCGGAGCCGCCAATATCGAAAGTATCAACAACTGCGCCACCCGCTTACGTATCGCCCTGGTCGATATGGCACAAACTCAAAGCGACGACGTCTTTAAAGCCCTGGGCGCACACGGTGTAGTGCGGCGCGGCAACGGCATTCAGGTGATTGTCGGTCTGCACGTTCCTCAGGTGCGGGACCAGCTTGAATCGCTAATGAAAACTCCTTTAACGAATGAACAAACCACCCTGACAGAGGCTATATCATGAAAAAATTCTCAGTTGTCATTGCAGGCGGCGGCAGTACCTTTACGCCAGGTATCGTCCTGATGTTGTTAGCTAACCGCGACCGCTTCCCACTGCGCACGCTGAAGTTCTATGACAACGATGGCGCACGTCAGGAAACCATCGCAGAAGCGTGCAAAATTATCCTCAAGGAGCAGGCACCGGATATTGAGTTTAGCTACACCACCGATCCGAAAGCGGCCTTTAGCGATGTGGATTTCGTGATGGCGCATATTCGTGTCGGCAAATATCCGATGCGTGAAAAAGACGAGAAAATCCCACTTCGTCATGGCGTACTGGGCCAGGAAACCTGTGGTCCTGGCGGGATCTCCTACGGGATGCGCTCGATTGGTGGCGTGCTGGAGCTGGTGGATTATATGGAACAATACTCCCCGAATGCGTGGATGCTGAACTACTCCAACCCGGCGGCGATTGTGGCGGAAGCGACCCGTCGCCTGCGTCCAAACGCCAAAATCCTCAACATCTGCGATATGCCCATCGGCATTGAAGGGCGCATGGCGCAGATTGTTGGCCTCAAAGATCGTAAAGAGATGCGTGTGCGTTACTACGGCCTGAATCACTTCGGCTGGTGGACATCGATTGAAGATCTGAACGGTAACGATTTGATGCCGAAACTGCGTGAGTATGTGGCTAAAAATGGCTATGTTCCGCCTTCTGACGATGCGCATACCGAAGCAAGCTGGAACGATACGTTTGCCAAAGCAAAGGACGTCCAGGCGCTTGATCCAGATACCATGCCAAACACTTACCTGAAATATTACTTCTTCCCGGACTATGTGGTGGCGCATTCCAACCCGGAACGCACCCGTGCCAACGAAGTGATGGATCACCGTGAGAAACATGTGTTCAGCTCTTGTCGGGCGATTATCGAGGCCGGTAAATCTTCAGCAGGTGAGCTGGAAATCGACGAACATGCGTCGTACATCGTCGATCTGGCAACAGCAATTGCCTTTAACACCCAGGAACGTATGTTGCTGATTGTGCCGAATAATGGCGCAATTCATAACTTTGATGCGGATGCGATGGTCGAAATTCCGTGTCTGGTGGGCCATAACGGGCCGGAGCCGTTAACCGTGGGCGACATTCCGCACTTCCAGAAAGGGTTGATGAGCCAGCAGGTTGCTGTTGAAAAACTGGTCGTGGATGCGTGGGAACAGCGTTCATATCAGAAACTCTGGCAGGCCATTACGCTTTCCAAAACCGTACCAAGCGCGTCGGTTGCCAAAGCGATTCTTGATGACCTGATCGAAGCCAACAAAGCGTACTGGCCAGAACTGTATTAACCCTCCTGACCGGCATCCTCTGATGCCGGTCTCCTTGTCTTTGTCGATTTACGCTATGCTGAAGCCTGCCGCAGCACGACAAGGAATCTTGATGAAAATCTCCCGCCTCGGCGAAGCACCGGACTACCGCTTCTCGCTGGCCAATGAACGTACATTTTTAGCGTGGATCCGCACTGCACTGGGCTTTCTGGCCGCTGGTGTTGGGCTTGATCAACTGGCCCCGGATTTCGCCACCCCATTAATTCGTGAAGTGCTGGCGCTATTGTTGTGCCTGTTCGCGGGAGGACTGGCGATTTACGGCTATCTGCGTTGGTTGCGCAATGAAAAGGCGATGCGCCTGAAACAGGATCTCCCCTATACGCGCGGTTTGTTCATGATTAGTGCGATATTGCTGACCGTGGCCGGGGTTGTCATGGTGCTGGTGTTCTATGGCGGATAGCCGTAAAGCACGTCGTGAAGCCGATCCCGGTTTACAACCGGAGCGTACCTCGCTTGCCTGGCTGCGGACGCTACTGGGTTACGGCGCACTGATCGCGCTGGCGATAAAACATAACTGGCATCGGACGGGCGTCCCGTTCTGGATTTCACTTGTTGTGCTGGCGCTGGTGGCGGTTATTTTGTGGCGATATACCCGTAGCCGGAATCTTATGGATGTTGCGCGGGATGAGGTTGTACAGCCAAAAGCGGTGCGAGATAAGTTCCTGATTGCGCTGGCTGTCTTGTCACTGTCACTGCTCTTCTCCGTCACGCATATACAGCAGATCCTGAGCCTGTAAAAAAAATCGATCCCTCTCCCACAGGAGAGGGATAAGGCAAAACCGCTTAACGTCCCTTCGCCAGGTACTTCACCATCTCATCTTCCGGAACCATGCCGCCACCGGTCGCCCAAACCAGATGCGTTGCATTCTCCAGCGGATATTGCTTGCTCAGCGATACGCGAACCGGCCCGGCCATTCCCGCCAGCGCGGAGGGTTCAAGGCGGATCCCCTCTTCCTGCGCCAGCCAGACGAGCATGTCATACATGCTCTGATCGCTTAAGGTGTAGAAGCCATCGAGCAAGCGCTCCATCGCCCGGCCCACAAAACCGGATGCGCGGCCAACAGCCAGTCCATCGGCTGCCGTGACGTTATCAATCCCTAAATCCTGCACCGCAATCTCATCGTGCAGGCCGGTGTAGACGCCCAACAGCATACAAGGGGAATGGGTCGGCTCGGCAAAGAAACAGTGAACGTTGTCGCCGAAGGCCAGCTTCAGACCAAACGCCACGCCGCCAGGACCACCGCCGACGCCACAAGGCAGATAGACAAACAGCGGATGGTCCGCATCCACAACGCGACTCTGCTGCGCAAACTGTGCTTTCAGGCGCTCGCCTGCCACGGCATAGCCTAAAAACAGGGTGCGGGAGTTTTCATCATCGATAAAGAAGCAGTTTGGGTCACTTTCCGCAGCTTTACGCCCTTGTTCAACGGCCACGCCGTAATCCTGCTCGTATTCCACGACTGTCACACCGTGGCTGCGCAGCCTGGCTTTTTTCCACTCACGCGCATCGGCGGACATATGTACCGTCACCTTAAAGCCAATGCCTGCACTCATAATACCGATGGACATGCCCAGATTGCCGGTTGAGCCTACCGCAATGCTGTGCTGGCGGAAGAAATCTTTGAAGCGCGGTTCCAGCAAAATGCTGTAATCATCCGTCAGGGACAGCATTCCCGCGTTAAGTGCCAGTTTTTCTGCATGAGTGAGAACTTCATAAATCCCGCCACGGGCTTTAATCGACCCGGAAATGGGCAGATGGCTATCTTTTTTCAGCAACAGTTTGCCGGGAATCGCCGCGCTCAATTCCTTCTCCAGCCGCTTTTGCATGGCAGGGATCGCCACCAGCTCAGATTCGATAATACCGTTTGTGGCCGCCGTTTCCGGGAAGGCTTTTGCCAGATAAGGAGCAAAACGCGTCAGGCGCGCATGCGCGTCGTTCACGTCGGCCTGGGTCAGTCCCACGTACGGCAACCCTTCTGCAAGTGTGGTGGTGCGTGGGTTAAACCAGGTGGTTTCTTTCAGGGCGATCAGATCCTCAACCAGAGGAAACTGTGCGGTTAAAGTAGTGATGTTTACGTTTTCCATAGTACGTCTCTTCGTGCTCAGATAATGAAAGAAAGCAGGAATGTGCCAGCAAGTGCAAGCACCGAGGCGATAAACGTCGCCGTCGTGTCGTATTTGAAGGTCTCATTCAGGGGCGCGCCGCAATATTGCTTCACCAGCCAGAAGAGGGAATCGGTGACGATCGTGCAGCCAATTGCACCTGAACCGATGGCAATCGTGATGATCTCCGGGCTGACATTGGGGTACAGCGGCAGCATTGGGGCGACATAAGAGAGTGAGAACGACGATGAATGATGCGAATGAAGACCGAAATCGACAGTTAAATGGCTGGCAGTTATCGAAAATGTACACGTTTGAGGTGGCTGCCCGGCATGAGTCCTTCGCGCTGGCGGCGGAAGAGTTGTCGCTAAGCCCCAGTGCGGTGAGCCATCGCATCAACCTGCTGGAAGGGGAGCTGGGTATTCAATTATTTGTACGTTCTCACCGTAAGGTTGAACTGACACAGGAAGGGAAATGCGTTTACTGGACCCTGAAATCCTCGCTGGATACGCTGAACCAGGAGATCCTTGATATCAAAAATCAGGCGCTTTCCGGCACGCTTACTGTCTATTCTCGTCCGTCGATTGCCCAATGCTGGCTGGTTCCGATGCTGGGGGATTTTACCCGTCGCTATCCGTCGATTTCATTGACCATTCTTACCGGCAATGAATACGTCAACATGCAGCGAACGGGTATCGATTTGGCGCTCTATTTCGACGATACCCCGCCTAACCAACAGTCCCATTATTTTTTGATGGACGAGGCTATCCTGCCGGTATGTTCGCCCGAATATGCCAGGCAGCATGCGTTGTTTCAGAATCCTGACAACCTGCGCCATTGTACGTTGTTGCACGATCGGCAGGCCTGGAGTAACGATTCAGGGACAGATGAGTGGTTGAGCTGGGCGCGACATTTTGCGGCGAACATGCCGCCATCATCGGGAATCGGCTTTGATCGTTCTGATTTGGCTATTATTGCTGCGATGAATCACGTTGGTGTTGCGATGGGGCGCAAACGTCTGGTGCAAAAACGGCTCGACAGAGGAGAACTGATCGCGCCGTTTGGTGAGAAGACCCTGAAATGCCATCAACACTATTACGTTTCGACGCTCTCCGGGCGGCAGTGGCCAAAAATCGATGCCTTTATTGGCTGGCTGAACGAAATGGCGCAATGAAGAATTATTACGCTTTGGCTCTACACGAAATGCGAAAAAGCGTGCTAAATACAGGTTATTGCTTCTGATTTCTCGCAAGGTAAACCGTGTTAAAGCCTTTCATTGTCACTGCGTTATTGATCTCATCCGGTTGGGCGTTTGCCGCTGAACCACCGCTGACGGCTGCGCTTTACGCGCAACAGCTTGGCGTGGGCATCGACGTTGACTGGGCACGCACCGAGCGCGGTATCCGTGAATTCGACCCGCTGGTGGTACGCGATTTTCGCGCCAAAGGTTTTACCCATGTGCGTATTCGGGTGGCTGATGAACCCACGGAAGCCCGGTTGATTCACCTGCGTAAGCTGGTCGAAGCCTGCGAGCAATACGGAATGATCCCCATCATCTCCTACCAGGCTGATGAATATAAAAACGACCCGAAAGCGGACAACGAAAAAGAGGTGATCAACTGGTGGATTGCCGTGGCGCACTATTTCGGTCAAAGCTCACCTTTACTGGGGTTTGACCTGATCTACGAGCCTGCGGATAAACTCAATCACAACCAGGCTTCGCTGAACCGTGTTTACGAGAAGACGATAAAAGTCATTCACAGCATTGATGCGCAGCGCATGATTTTTATTGCACCGCGTTTGCGTGCGGCGCCGGAAGATTTATCCAGCCTGAAGCTGCCGGTGCACAGTCAAAACTTTGTGCTGGCAGAGTGGCATATTTTCCCGTGGGGTCCGCTGAAAAATAACGGCAAATATCCGTGGACGTCCGGTACGGCCGCTGAGAAAACGGCGATCCGCAACCGTATTAATGTGGCGCTGCATTGGCAGCAAAAAACCGGGCATGTCAGTTGGGTTGGCGGCTGGGGGGTAGGGGAATCAAACCGGTTCACACCAACGGCTTCGCAGATGGCGTTCGCCAGTTTTATGGCCTGCGAATTGCAAAAGGCGAAAATCCCCTATGCGATTAACGCTGATTTTCAGTTTTATGATGGCGAAGAAGGGGCCTGGCGACCTGCGCCAGAACCGCTACTGCAGGCGATGATGACCCCGGTATGCGAAAAACCCGGCGAGAAGCCGGGCCATCACGCCATTAAACCGGCTGCTCATGGCGAGGAGCACGCGACGCCAGCGGCAGCCAGCACAGTAAAATCAGTAGCCCCATCAGCGTCATCAGTAAACCCAGGCTAGCCTGTCCGGTTTGTGGCAGCATCGCTGAAAGCCAGGCCAGTGCGCCAGAGCCGATATTCTGTAAACCGCCCACCAACGCCCCTGCCGTGCCTGCGAGGAACGGGAAGGGCTCCATCGCGCCGCTGGTCGCAAGCGGGAATAGCATGCCTGCACCAAAGAAAAACAACGCTGCCGGGATCAGCAATGTCCAGACGGTCATCACGCCAAACAGGCCTGGGATCCACATCATTAATCCTGCCAACAGACAGCTAATAACCGACTGCCACATTAGCGTGGAGAACCGCTTGTTGGGGCGTCCGGCAAACCATGCACCGAAAAATGCCGCCGGAATAGGCAGAATGAACAGGATACTCACGACCATGCTGCTCAGACCCAGCCCTGCCCCTAACAGCACGCCAGAGCAGGCTTCAAATACCGCAATTCCCGCGAGGCCGCCCACCAGCATCAGTACGTAGCAGTTGAATGCGCCATTGCCGAAAAGCACTTTATAGCTGGTTAACAGCCTGGTGCGTGGCGCTCCGGTTGGCCGGGTTTCCGGCATCCAGCGAGCCATGCTGAACGTAACGATCATGCAAAGCACCAGCAGGAAGGCATAACAGGCGCGCCAGGACCACATCGTATCGAGCAGGCCGCCAATCAGCGGAGCCAGCAGTGGACTGACCAAAATGCCCATATTGAGCAGACTGTTGGCATGGCGAAGCTGAGTGCCCTGATAGAGATCGCGCGGCAGCGTTCGCGCCATCACGCCACCGACGCCGGTTCCTACCCCCTGGAGGGCGCTGGCGGCAATCAATACCGTCAGGCTATGAGTGGTAATGGCAATCACCGTGGCGACCATAAAAATGGACATCCCCACCAGGATCACCGGGCGACGCCCCACGCGGTCGGACAGTGGGCCGTAAAAAAGCTGAGAGACACCGTAGGTCAGCAGATATGCGGCCATGACACTCTGTACCGCACCTTCACGGACATTAAGTTCCTTTGCCATGTCTGCAATTGCCGGAATGTAGATGGTTTGTGCCATCTGACCGACGGCTACCAGTAACACCAGCATCAACAATAAGTTAACGTTCCTTTGTTTTTTCATGTCGCTGAATACTTTTGCCAAAAGAGAGAATTAAAGAATAAGTCACTGCGCATTACCATAAATGCGCGAGGAATCTACCACAGTGTGATGGCAAATTAAGCATTGCGGTGGTGAATGGAAGGAAATGAAAAGGCAGGATTTGTAAACAATATCGGCAACTAATGTTGCCAGCTTCTGCTACGCCATGCGCAGCAGAATGGCCCCGCCTGCAATACCCAGCGCCGCAACAATGCGTAGCCCGGCAACCCGCTCTTTTAGCAACAGGAAAGCGATAAGTGCGCCAAAGAGGATTGAGGTTTCGCGCAACGCCGCGACCACTGCCAGCGGGGCCTGGGTCATTGCCCATAGCGCCAGCCCGTAGGAGCCCATTGTTCCAATTCCACCGAGCAGCCCCTTTTTCCAGTGCAGGCGCAGATATGCTGAGGCTTCACGACGACGCGCCGCCATTGCCCAGCACAGCAGACAAAAACCGTTCATAAAGAATGTCCACAGCGTATAGCCCAGCGCCGTTTCCGAGAGCCGCACGCCAGTGCCATCCACCAGGGTATATCCGGCGATGAAACAGGCATTCAGCAGCGCCAGCCAAATCCCTTTACGCGACTGCATGCGGCCGTTCATCGCCATAGCGAGGATCGACAGGCAGATCACGCCAATTCCAGACCAGGCGAGCCAGGAAAGGGGATCTCCCAGCATCAAAACGCTTATCAGCGCCACCAGTAGCGGAGCCGTGCCGCGCATCAGTGGATAGGTCTGGCTCATATCCGAGACCTGATAAGTCTTTGCCACCAGCACCGTATACACCACCTGTAACGCACAGGAGACAACCAGAAATGGCCAACTGGCTGCTGCGGGTTGTGGCGAGAATGGCAGTAAAATCATCGCGATCAATGTTGCGGAACCACTGACGCTAATGGCGGAGTAGAGCTTGTCTGTTCCGGCTTTGACGATGGCATTCCAGCTGGCATGTAACAGCGCGGCGAACAGCAAAACGCAAAAAACGGAGAGGGTCATAACGTATCGGGTGATGGATTGTCATACAACAGTAACATTCACACTCTGAAGCTGCCAGCGAGTCAAACAGCGCAAAAAAGACGGTGCGTTACCCGTGGTTCGTCAGTCACCTGGGTAAACCCTGCCTGATGATAAAATCCCCAGGCTGCCTGTGGCGCATGAGTGTTGAGAAAATCAAACCAGATGCTCGCATCCGCCATGACAACGGAGAGCAACTGTTTCCCCACGCCCTTGCCACGGCATTTCTCGCTGATATAGAGATGACGGATACGCCCGGCGCGCGGTTGTTGGCTGAAAGGGTCGCGGTTCAGACCGCACACGCCGACCAGTTTGCCGTTGAGAAATGCCCCCAGCAGCTTTTCGCCAGGTGCATTAAAACGGTTTTCACCGCGCAACCAGTTATCTTCTAACCTGCGCAACATATTAAAATTCAACGCAATACTTTCAGCCTTTAAGGCGATATAGCCGGGTTCATCGGGTGTGATGGGCTCAATTAACAAACGCGACATAGCATTCCCTCGTTATTAAAGAGGGGCGGTTTCCCGCCCCTCTCAGGTGCGACTTGAACCTGAATCACCGCAGGTATTTCAGGACGGCATCAAGCAGTTGCAGTACCGCAACAATGAGTTTGAGGATCAGAATGACCGTATCCACTACGCTCATACGCGTCTCCTTTTGGGTAAAAGGAGCACGATGCTGGCGTACCTTTCCGCCGCCTGTTGCCAGCACCTGGATTGACGTAACACAGTGTGCTCACTTCGGGGGTTAAGGCACTGACGGCACCACCCGTTTCAGCCAGGACTTTTATTGCGCCGGTAAAACAGCGGCCCCCTCGCGCACTGCGAACATCGTCAGTATAGATAAATACTGTATGCATGAACAGTATTTTGTGGACAAATGTCGGCAGAGGGTACATACTCAGAAACGTCAAAATCCGTGCCTAAAATTGCGCGTTCGTCGCCGATCGCGTATACTTCTTGCGTTGACGTAACACAGTGTGTTCTGCGGTTACCAGCCGCAAACCCTGAAAAAAACCTCGCTTCGGCGGGGTTTTTTGTTTTCAGCATTCAACAAAATAAACGTGATCGCTGGCGCATTTTTGTGCGTATGAAAATATTTCCATTGTCACGCCAGAAAACCTGTGTTTGTATAAATTCCATCAATGATTCTAAACACAGGTCCCCAATGACAGCTTCCATGATCGCCTCGACCCTACTAAAAACTGCGCAACCAGCCGCAGTGGTCGTCGTGCGTGTGGTGGTGGTCGTCGGCAATGCGCCGTAGGGACTGGATCAACACACGAATCCAAAACCCCGCCGGCGCAAACCGGCGGGGTTTTTCGTTTAAGCCCCCCGGATACGCGAAGTACGATGCGTAACGCTGGCCCAGAAGAAAAGGACTGGAGCATGGCAAGTTCGGGCACAACATCCACCAAGACGCGTTTTACTGGCGCGCAGTTAATCGTTCATCTGCTGGAGCGACAGGGTATCTCCATTGTCTCCGGTATTCCTGGCGGCACGGTGCTGCCACTGTACGATGCATTAAGCCAAAGTACGCAAATCCGTCACGTTCTGGCGCGCCACGAGCAGGGAGCCGCTTTTATCGCCCAGGGCATGGCGCGTACGCAGGGCAAACCGGCGGTCTGTATGGCCTGTAGCGGGCCGGGGGCAACCAACCTGGTGACGGCCATCGCGGACGCGCGTCTCGACTCCATTCCACTGATTTGCATCACCGGCCAGGTCCCTTCATCGATGATCGGTACTGACGCCTTCCAGGAAGTAGACACCTACGGCATCTCTATCCCCATCACCAAACATAACTATTTAGTTCGCGATATTGCTGAACTGCCTCAGGTTATCAGCGATGCATTCCGCATTGCGCAGTCCGGCCGTCCTGGCCCGGTGTGGATAGACATTCCTAAGGATGTCCAGATCGCAGAGATTGAAATCGATGTGCTGCCCGAGCCGGGCGACCGCGCACCGACGCCGGAATTTAGCACGCAAAGCGTGAGTGATGCTGCGGCGATGATTAACGCCGCCAAACGTCCGGTGCTCTATCTGGGAGGCGGCGCAATTAACGCCGCTGATGAGGTACGCCAGTTTGCGGAAAAAGCTAACCTGCCGACTACCATGACGCTGATGGCGCTGGGTATGCTGCCAAAGGCGCATCCGCTCTCATTGGGAATGTTGGGAATGCATGGCGCGCGCAGTACCAATTATATTCTGCAAGAGTCTGATTTATTGATTGTTCTTGGCGCTCGTTTTGATGACCGGGCGATTGGTAAAACGGAGCAGTTCTGCCCAAATGCCAAAATCATTCATGTGGATATCGACCGTGCTGAGCTGGGGAAAATCAAGCAGCCACATGTTGCCATTCAGGGCGATGTTGCCGACGTGCTGGCGCAGTTGATCCCGCAAACTGAGGCGACAGACCATGCAGAATGGCAGACTCTGGTGGCTGATTTGAAACAGGAATTCCCGAGCACGATCCCAACGGAGGGCGACCCGCTGAGCCATTACGGGCTGATCAACGCCGTGGCTGCCTGCGTGGACGACAGCGCCATTATCACCACTGACGTTGGCCAGCATCAGATGTGGACCGCACAAGCGTACCCCCTGAACCGTCCGCGTCAGTGGCTGACCTCCGGTGGTCTGGGGACGATGGGCTTCGGCCTGCCTGCGGCGGTGGGGGCTGCACTCGCGAACCCCGACCGTAAGGTTATTTGCTTCTCCGGCGACGGCAGTCTGATGATGAATATTCAGGAAATGGCGACCGCGGCCGAAAACCAGTTAGACGTGAAAATCATCCTGATGAACAACGAAGCGCTGGGGCTGGTACACCAGCAGCAGAGCCTGTTCTATAAACAGGGCGTGTTTGCTGCGACGTATCCGGGCATGATCAACTTTATGCAGATTGCCGCCGGTTTTGGCCTTCACACTTGCGATCTGAATGCCGAAGAGGACGCGCATGCGGCATTGCAGGAGGCGATCTCTCGCCCAGGCCCGGCGCTGATCCACGTGCGTATCGATCCTGAACAAAAGGTGTATCCGATGGTTCCGCCGGGTGCGGCTAATACAGAAATGGTGGGGGAATAAGCCATGCAGAAACAACATGATAACGTCATTCTGGAACTCACCGTCCGCAACCATCCCGGGGTTATGACTCACGTTTGTGGGCTATTTGCCCGCCGCGCGTTTAACGTGGAGGGCATTCTCTGTCTGCCAATTCAGGGCAGTGAACACAGCCGTATCTGGCTTCTGGTTAATGACGACCAGCGTCTGGAGCAGATGATGGCGCAGATCGACAAGCTGGAAGATGTCACGAAAGTGGTGCGCAACCAGTCCGATCCCACCATGTTTAACAAAATTGCCGTGTTCTTTGAATAAATCGCTCATTGCTTGAACACTCGCGCGCTTATCGTTAAGGTAAGCGCGTTTTTTTACCCCGCCAGGAATGCGCCATGACCACCATCGCCCTTATTGACGATCACCTTATCGTCCGCTCCGGATTTGCCCAGCTTCTGAGCCTGGAACCTGATTTTCAGGTCGTGGCGGAGTTTGGTTCAGGCCGTGAGGCGCTGGCGGGTCTGCCTGGACGAGGTGTACAGGTCTGCATCTGTGATATTTCCATGCCGGATCTCTCCGGGCTGGAACTGCTGGGTCAACTGCCGAAAGGCATTGCGACCATTATGCTCTCCGTTCACGACAGCCCGGCGCTGGTGGAGCAGGCGCTCAACGCCGGTGCGCGCGGATTTCTCTCTAAACGCTGTAGCCCTGATGAGCTGATTGCCGCTGTACGAACGGTATCGACAGGCGGCTGTTATCTGACGCCAGACATCGCCATCAAACTGGCTGCAGGACGGCAGGACCCCCTGACCAAACGGGAACGTCAGGTGGCGGAAAAACTGGCTCAGGGGATGGCGGTAAAAGAGATCGCCGCCGAACTGGGGTTATCGCCGAAAACGGTTCACGTTCACCGCGCCAACCTGCTGGAAAAGCTGGGCGTCAGTAATGACGTCGAGCTGGCGCGCCGTATGTTTGATGGCTGGCAATGAGTCCCTTCTTTTCCCGGCTGATTGGCGTTGTCGCCAGCTTTTTTATCTTCTCTGCCGCATGGTTCTGCCTGTGGAGCATCAGCCTGCATCTGGTTGAGCGTCCGGAACTGGCGGTGCTGTTGTTTCCGTTTGGTTTGCGTTTGGGCCTCATGCTGCAATGCCCGCGCGGATACTGGCCTGTACTGCTGGGGGCCGAGTGGCTGATGCTCATCTGGCTGGCGCAGGAAGTGGCGCTGGCCCATCTCCCTTTATTGATGATCGGTGGTGTGCTCACCACGGTTCCTGTAGCGCTGATCTCCCGTTACCGTCACCAGCGAGACTGGCGGACGCTGCTGCGTCAGGGAGGCGCGTTGATTGCCGCCGCCCTGCTGCAGTCCCTGCCGTGGGTGGGGAAACCCGACGCGCTTAATGCCCTGTTACTGACGCTCACCGGAGGATTAACCCTCGCGCCAACGTGCCTGGTGATCTGGCATTACCTCACCAGTACCGTCTGGCAACCGCTTGGGCCTGCGCTGGTCTCACAGCCTGTGAACTGGCGCGCACGCCATCTGATCTGGTATCTGCTGCTGTTTGTGGTCAGCCTGTGGCTTCAGCTTGGCCTCCCCGCTGAACTTTCGCGCTTCACGCCGTTTTGTCTGGCGTTGCCGATTATTGCGCTGGCCTGGCACTACGGCTGGCAAGGGGCGCTTATCGCCACCCTGATGAATGCCATCGCGTTGATTGCCAGCCAGACCTGGCACGATCATCCCGTTGATTTACTGCTTTCTTTGCTGGCGCAAAGCCTGACCGGGCTGCTGCTCGGGGCGGGTATTCAGCGTCTGCGTGAGCTGAACCAGTCCCTGCAAACAGAGCTGGCCCGGAATCGCCGTCTGGCCGAGCGGCTGCTGGAAACTGAAGAGAGTGTGCGGCGTGAAGTGGCGCGCGAACTGCACGACGATATTGGCCAGACGATTACGGCCATCCGCACACAGGCGGGGATCGTCCAGCGTCTTGCGCCTGACAATGCCGGGGTAAAGCAGGGGGGGGCGCATATCGAGCAGCTTTCGCTTGGCGTGTACGATTCAGTGCGTCGTCTGCTGGGTAGATTGCGGCCGCGTCAGCTTGACGACCTCTCTCTGGAGCAGGCGGTTCGTTCGATGATGCGCGAGATGGAGCTGGAAGACCGGGGCATTGTCAGCCACCTTGACTGGCGTATTGATGAAGCTCCGTTGAGTGAAGGCCAGCGTGTGACGCTGTTCCGCGTCTGCCAGGAGGGGCTGAACAATATCGTCAAACACGCCAGTGCCAGCGCGGTCACATTACAGGGCTGGCAGCAGGGCGAACGTTTGTGGCTGGTGATTGAGGACGATGGCTGCGGTTTGCCACCAGGTTCCGGTCAGCAGGGCTTTGGGCTGGCAGGTATGCGTGAACGCGTGACCGCACTCGGCGGTACGTTAACCATCTCCTGTACTCACGGCACGCGTGTCAGCGTCAGTTTGCCGCTGCGTTACGCATAAGGAACCGTCATGTTTACCTTTCTGAAAACGCCCGTAAATGCCGCGCCGCTTGGCGATAAAACGGAAATCGACGCCCGTTACCGCTACTGGCGACGCCATATTCTGATCACCATTTGGCTCGGCTACGCGCTGTTCTATTTCACCCGCAAAAGCTTCAACGCCGCCGCACCAGAAATCCTCGCCAGCGGTGTGATGGTTCGTACCGACATTGGTCTGCTGGCGACGTTGTTTTACATCACTTACGGCCTGTCGAAGTTCTTCTCCGGCATCGTCAGCGACCGCTCCAACGCGCGTTACTTTATGGGGCTGGGGCTGATTGCGACGGGCGTGGTGAATATCCTGTTTGGCTTTTCCACGTCACTGTGGGCGTTTGCCCTGCTGTGGGCGCTGAACGCCTTTTTCCAGGGCTGGGGCGCGCCGGTATGCGCTCGTCTGCTCACAACCTGGTACTCCCGCAACGAGCGCGGGGGATGGTGGGCTGTCTGGAACACGGCGCATAACGTCGGTGGAGCGCTGATCCCGATGGTGGTGGGCGCGGCAGCACTGCACTACGGCTGGCGTGCGGGGATGATGATTGCTGGGGGGCTGGCGATTATCGCAGGGCTTTTCATCTGCTGGCGATTGCGCGACAGACCACAAACCGTGGGCCTGCCTGCGGTGGGTGACTGGCGACACGACGAAATGGAGATCGCCCAGCAGCAGGAAGGTGCAGGGCTGACACGCAAAGAAATTCTCACAAAATACGTGCTGAAGAATCCCTATATCTGGTTACTCTCCCTGTGCTATGTGCTGGTCTACGTGGTGCGTGCGGCGATCAACGACTGGGGCAATTTGTATATGTCTGAGACGCTGGGTGTCGATCTGGTGACTGCCAACTCAGCCGTCACCATGTTTGAGCTGGGCGGGTTTATCGGTGCACTGGTGGCGGGCTGGGGATCGGATAAATTGTTTAACGGCAATCGAGGCCCGATGAATTTAATCTTCGCCGCCGGGATTTTGCTTTCCGTCGGCTCCCTGTGGCTGATGCCGTTTGCCAGCTATGTGATGCAGGCGGCGTGTTTCTTCACCACCGGTTTCTTCGTGTTTGGCCCACAGATGTTGATTGGTATGGCGGCGGCGGAGTGCTCGCACAAAGAGGCGGCGGGAGCAGCGACGGGGTTCGTTGGGCTGTTTGCTTATCTTGGGGCATCCCTTTCCGGCTGGCCGCTCGCGCGGGTGATCGATATCTGGCACTGGAGCGGGTTCTTCGCGGTGATTGCTATCGCGGCGGGGATTTCAGCATTGCTGCTGCTGCCGTTTTTGAACGCTCAGACGCCGCGCGCTGCCAGCGAAGCGTGATACGCCTCACCTTTTTGCCCCGAGTGGCGAAAAACTAAGAAATTTTCCCGGTTTCACCTGGACGCTGTCTCAGGCGTCTCTCCCGGCTGATTTTTACAATGCCTGCCATTCGCAGGTATAAAAATCAGCTCAGGAGCAAACCATGCTGGCCTTCCTCAACCAGGTGCGCAAACCAACCCTGGATCTGCCGCTCGATGTGCGGCGCAAAATGTGGTTCAAACCGTTCATGCAGTCCTATCTGGTGGTCTTCATCGGCTACCTGACCATGTACCTGATCCGCAAAAACTTTAACATCGCGCAGAACGACATGATCTCAACCTACGGGTTAAGCATGACGCAACTGGGGATGATTGGCCTGGGCTTCTCCATCACTTACGGTGTGGGGAAAACGCTGGTTTCCTACTATGCTGACGGCAAAAACACCAAGCAATTCCTGCCGTTTATGCTGATCCTCTCCGCTATCTGTATGCTCGGTTTCAGCGCCAGCATGGGTGCGGGTTCCGTTAGCCTGTTTATGATGATCGCTTTCTATGCCCTGAGCGGTTTCTTCCAGAGTACCGGCGGGTCATGCAGTTACTCTACCATCACCAAATGGACGCCACGCCGTAAGCGCGGGTCTTACCTCGGCATGTGGAACATCTCCCATAACCTCGGTGGGGCAGGTGCGGCGGGTGTGGCGCTGTTTGGTGCGAACTATCTGTTCGATGGCCATGTGATCGGCATGTTTATCTTCCCGTCGATTATCGCCCTGATTGTCGGCTTTATCGGCCTGCGCTTCGGCAGTGACTCCCCGGAATCTTACGGACTGGGTAAAGCCGAAGAGTTGTTTGATGAAGAGATTAGCGAAGAAGATAAAGAAGCTGAAAATGAGTCGATGACCAAATGGCAGATCTTTGTTGAGTACGTACTGAAAAACAAAGTTATCTGGCTGCTCTGCTTCTCAAACATCTTCTTGTACGTGGTGCGTATCGGTATAGACCAGTGGTCTACCGTGTATGCCTTCCAGGAGTTGAAGCTCTCTAAAGAGGTGGCGATTCAGGGCTTTACCCTGTTTGAAGTGGGGGCGCTGGTCGGCACGCTGCTGTGGGGCTGGCTCTCTGATCTCGCCAATGGTCGTCGTGCGCTGGTGGCCTGTATTGCCCTGGCACTCATTATCGCGACGCTGGGCATTTATCAGCATGCCAGCAACCAGTATGTCTACCTGGCGTCCCTGTTTGCGCTCGGTTTCCTGGTGTTTGGCCCGCAGCTGTTGATCGGTGTTGCGGCGGTTGGCTTTGTACCGAAAAAAGCGATCGGTGCAGCCGATGGGATTAAGGGGACATTCGCTTATCTGATTGGTGACAGCTTCGCTAAGCTGGGTCTGGGGATGATCGCCGACGGCACGCCGATTTTCGGCCTCACTGGCTGGGCGGGTACGTTTGCTGCGCTGGATGCGGCAGCCATCGGCTGTATCATCCTGATGGCGATGGTCGCGGTGCTTGAAGAACGTAAGATCCGCCGCGAAAACCGTGCGCAGAAGCAGAGATTGAAAGCAGCCTGAGTGTGTAGGTAACTTTTTGCCCGGCGTGATGCCGGGCTTTTTTATTGCTGCCGCCCACTCGTCTCCAGCAACAACTCCCTTAGCCACACCTGCGCTGGGTTACGGTGCGTCCGTCCGTGCCAGGACATGCTTTTGGTAAATCCGGCTACCTGAACAGGCGTGTCACACACAAACATTCCCGTTCGGTTTTCCGCCATCCTCTCCGGTACAACGGCAATCATATCGCTGATCGCCAGCACCTCCGGCAGCACTAAAAAGCTGCTTACGGACAGTCCCACATGCCGCGCTCGCCCAATTGTGGCCAGTGCGTCGTCAGTTACGCCGTGAAAACTCTCGCCCTCATAAGAAACCAGCACATGCTCCAGGGCGCAAAAGCGATCGAGCGTCAGCGGTTTTCCTGCGTCCGGGTGATCGGCGCGCATCATGCAGACGTACCGTTCATCGTAAAGTGCGCGGCTGTGGAGTTCATCGGGCGTGGTGTGCGGCGTCAGCAGGGCGAGGTCGATTTTCCCCTGCTCAAGCTGGGTGACGAGGCGCTCCGGCTCTACCGGCACTACGCGCACCCGGATGTGCGGGGCTTGCACTTTAAGCGCGGCGATAAACGGCACAATCACCGCGCGCAGGGCGTAGTCGGTAGCGGCAAGAGTAAAGGCCAGGTTTGCCGTGAGCGGATCAAATGCTACGGGCTGCAACAGGAGGTCGATATCCGCCAGAATGCGTTTTACCGGAGCCGCCAGTCCTTCCGCACGAGTGGTGGGCACAATGCCGTGTGGCACACGAATAAACAACGGGTCGTCGAAGTAGTCCCGCAGACGGTTAAGCATGCCGCTAACCGCAGGTTGGGTCAGGGCAAGACGTGCTGCTGCGCGGGTGACGCTGCGTTCATCCAGCAATGCGTCCAGTGTTTTCAGTAAGTTAAGATCCAGCGTGCGGAGATCGGCTTTCATGTCGTTATTCCACCTTTTTTCAGTTCACTATTATGGTGTTGCCTGCTGTCGACGCTCTGCGTTTCCCGCTATGATGAGCGGCTAATTTAAGGAGAGTGCATGGTCTGGATAATGCTGGCTACCCTCGCGGTGGTGTTCGTGGTCGGATTTCGTATCCTGACGTCTGATTCCCGCCGGGCGATCAAACGATTAAGCGAGCGTCTGGGGATCACCCCGGTTCCGGTGGAGTCGATGATCGACCAGTTTGGTAAAACGCCAGGCAATGAGTTTATCCGCTACCTTGAGCGTCCGGACGAAGCCCATCTGCAAAACGCCGCGCAGGTGCTGCTGATCTGGCAGGTCTGTATTGTCGACGGCAGTGAAGAGAATCTGCACACCTGGCATCGACTGTTACGTAAAGCCCGCCTCGCCGCACCTGTCACCGATGCACAAATCCGCCTGACGCTCGGTTTTATGCGCGAAATGGACCCTGATCCGCAGGAGCTAAATGCCTTCCAGCTCCGTTACAACCAACTTTTTCTGCCTGAAGATGGTGTCTTCTTTTTACACTGATATCACGAATCGTGATGAAGGGTATAAAGTATCGTCATTAGATTTATACCACTCCCGGGCGCAACATCACCTCATCAAACAACACGACGAGGTGAACCATGAAACAAGCCGCCATTATCTGGCCGAATGACTATCTGCCAGGCACAACCGATAACTTTGCATCGAACGAAATTATTGTTGCAGGGCTAACCGCCCGCGAGGTGTGGGCGCAGCTTAACGACACCACTTTGTGGCCGGGCTACTACCGCAACGCTGAAGACATTCGTTTCCACGATGGTAGCGGACCCGAACTGAGCGCGAACGCTCGCTTTCGCTTCACCACCTTTGGCTTCCCGGTTGATGCGCAGGTGACAGAATATGTTCCGCCTGTTGACGGTGAAGCGGCGCGTATTGCCTGGCATGGCTGGGTCGAAGGTGATGCGAACGCACGTCTTGACGTTATCCACGCCTGGCTGTTTGACGATTTGCCAGGTAACCGCGTGCGTATCCTGACTCAGGAATCCCAGAAAGGTGTTCCGGCGCAGGAATTAGCGCGTACTGTGCCAAACCCGATGATTAACGGACATCAGGCGTGGATCGTTGGGCTGGCGAATGCAGCGATGAAAGAAAAGTTGTCAAAACGTTAAATTCGTCACACTTATGATGATAAACTGCGCGACTTTTCCGCACGTTTTTATCCTCAGGTGACGCCATGACAGAACATATCCAGCCCACAACCAGACCGCAGACCAAAGAGGTTTCACGCCCTAACTGGTCGGCGGTTTTCTCCGTGGCATTCTGCGTTGCCTGCCTGATTACCGTTGAATTTCTGCCGGTGAGCCTGCTGACGCCCATGGCGCAGGATTTGGGCATTTCAGAAGGTGTGGCGGGTCAGTCCGTTACGGTGACCGCATTTGTGGCGATGTTTGCCAGTCTGTTTATTACCCAGGTGATTGGCACTGTCGATCGCCGCAAAGTGGTTATCCTTTTCAGCGTACTGCTGACGCTCTCCTGCCTGCTGGTCTCTTTTGCCAATAACTTCACGCTGTTGCTGCTCGGTCGGGCGTGCCTGGGACTGGGATTAGGTGGCTTCTGGGCGATGTCCGCGTCGCTCACCATGCGCCTCGTTCCTGCGCGGACTGTACCAAAAGCCCTGTCCGTCATCTTTGGCGCGGTCTCTATTGCACTGGTGATTGCCGCGCCGTTGGGCAGTTTCCTCGGCGGGATTATAGGCTGGCGTAACGTCTTTAACGCGGCGGCGGTGATGGGGTTCCTCTGTATTATCTGGGTGTGGAAAGCGCTGCCGTCCCTGCCGGGAGAAGCCGCGCATCACAAACAGAACATGTTTAGTCTGCTGAAACGTCCCGGCGTACTGGCGGGCATGAGCGCCATCTTTATGGCCTTTGCCGGGCAATTTGCCTTCTTCACTTATATTCGCCCGGTGTTTATGACCATGGCGGGTTTTGATGTCGACGGCCTGACGCTGGTGCTGCTGAGTTTCGGTATTGCCAGTTTTGTCGGCACATCGTTGTCATCCCAGTTCCTGAAACATTCCCTGAAAGTGGCTCTGGCGGGGGCGCCGTTAGTGCTGGCGATCAGTGCCGCGGTGCTGGTGCTGTGGGGCAGCGATAAGTGGGTGGCGTCCGCTATCGCGATTATCTGGGGCTTTGCGTTCGCCCTTGTGCCGGTGGGTTGGTCAACGTGGATCACCCGATCGCTTGCCGATCAGGCGGAAAAAGCCGGGTCGATTCAGGTGGCTGTGATCCAGCTCGCGAACACCTGCGGTGCGGCGGTGGGGGGTGTAGCGCTAGACCATATTGGGCTTACGTCACCGCTGGTGATTTCCGGTACGCTGATGCTGCTGACGGCGCTGCTGGTGGCGGGTAAGGTTAAAGCAAAGTAGTGGCTTTCTCCCTCTCCCGTGGGAGAGGGGCGGGGTGAGGGCATCAGGCTACGCCGATGTCTGAACCCGTCTTCTCGAATCCATCGAAATCAACACCACTGACGACACAATCAGCAGCGTGCCCAGCCAGTCCGGCAGGGTGAACGCCACGCCCAGCAGAATCACCGACAGCAACGCGCTACTCAGCGGCTCGGCACAGCTCAGAATGCTCGCCTTCGGCCCGCCAATCATCTGCGCACCTTTCAGATACAGACTGAATGTCAGTGCAGTACCGATGACCACCAGATAGAAGAATGCCAGCAGCAGACTACCGTCGATCACAAAGGTCGTGCCACGTCCGGCGTAGAACGGCGTGAGCATGAGTCCTGCCAGCAACATGCTCCAGCCAACAATCGGCAGCGTGCCGTAGCGGGCAATCAGCGCGGAAGGGTAGGTGGTATAAAACGCTGCCGCAAAAGCCGAAGCAATGCCGAAGAAAAGCGCCGCTGGTGAAATAGAGAGCGAGGTTGGGTCGCCATGGGTTACCAGTAAAAATGTCCCGATGAGCGACGTTAAAATTGCAGACAGTACAAAAATGCCGGGCCGTTTTTTACGGGCCAGCGCAAACCACGCCACGATAATCGTCGGAGAGAGGAATTGCAGGACGGTAGCGGTGGCTGCATTGGATTTTTCAATCGTCAGCAGGAAGGTGAGCTGTACGGTCAGTGCGCCGACGAGCGAGAAAATCAGCAGGCTAATGGCATCTTTGCGGTTTTTGATGACCGAGAAAATCTTGTCGCCGTGAACGAAGGAGAGTGTCAGCAAAATCACGCCGGTAAACAGCAGGCGGATCATGGTCAGGTAAGGCGACGAAATATGGCTTTTCTCCATGATGTACTGCGCACAAACCCCTGAACTTCCCCATAAAACGGCGGCGATCAGGACGTTCAGCATCCCTTTACGTGTGGAACCCATGTACTCCCCTGCTATCTGTTGTCGTTAATTCGGTCAACAGCATAGCATGATAGCGAGCGACCTGATGTTCTCACCCTGGCTCTCTCCCACGGGGAGAGAGGGCAAACACTCAAAACGGCAACGCAACGTTGCCGTTTTGCTTTTACCTTAGAACCACGCCTCCCACATCGCGCCAACGTTGAAATCGTCGAGCGTCTGGTCGTCAGTGCCGTTCACACGTGCAGTATGTGCGTTATCCACTTTGCCGCCGGTGACGTAGAAGCGCAGCATTGGACGGAATTCCGGGCCCATGGCGATAGAGACGTTTTGTGACAGCGTCAGCTTCCAGCCTTTGTTATCGCCGCCGTTGTCATAGTCAACGTGCTGCCAGCCCGCTTCCAGCCAGGTGGAGTGGACGTCGTTCCACCAGTGCATCGGACGTACAATGGCATTGTAGTTTTTGCGATTTTCGCTCTTATCACGGCTGTTGTCGTAGTCGTGGAAGGCGAGGATGTACTCCACCTGCGTCTGCGGGGTGAATTTATGCAGCCCTTCGAAGCTGGCGTATACCGTGGTCAGATCCTCGGTTTTGTTGAATACGCTGTTGTCCGAGTTATCTGAGTAACGGGCAATCACCTTGTTCACGCCGCTGTCGTTGGTATGGCTCAGCACCACGCCGCCCTGCCAGGCATTCAGACGTTCGTCGCTCTCAACCGCTTTTGAGTCAAAGCCGTAGTTGGCGTATAGCTCCAGATCCAGTGGCCCAATTTTCATGCCGTGGATTTTAGAGGTAGCCGCGTAGTTGCCTTTGTCGCCAGTGCCGGAACCACCGGTACAGGTAATGCGTGACGGGTTCGCTTCGTCTTCCATCACTTCTGGGCTACAGGATTCGACGGCGGCAACGGTGGCGACATCAAATTGCACGCCGCCGATGTCAAAGTTTTTCACCCCGGCGCCCTGGCCGTCGTGGTTCATCCAGAAGTAGTCGTTGATGCCCTGTTGTGGACGCTGGTGGAAGTCACGCCCCGCCCAGAAATAGGCATTCCGGTTGGACTCCAGCAGGTTAGTCACACCCGCGTAGGCTTTTTTCAGGTTAACTTCGTCGCCCCAGTGGTCAATCATCACGTTGATATCCCAGATCGCGCCATTGTCGCCTTTGAACGCTTTGGAGAGCTGGAATTCGCCACCGTTGCCTTCGTTACCCAGACGGCCAATAGCGGATGCGCCGTTGTAGGAGCCGTCTACAGCCACATATTTCTGATCGGCTGCCTGGAAGTGCGCACCGTAGCGGGCATAGCCAGTGAATTTAATACCAAATGGAATTGCCATATCCGGAGATTGCGCCGCACTTTGTGGCTCGGTGACGACGTCTGCTTTTTTCGCGACCGCAGCATCCATTTTTGCCTGGCGGTCTGCGAGGGCTTTATCCACCGCTTTGGCCACAATGGCGTCGATTTGCTCCTGCGTGAATTCTTGCGCAAATACAGAAATAGGGCAAAGCGCGGCGATAACCGCCATTGTTAATGGAAGTTTTTTTATCATGTTCATGGTTATCTCAATATAGTTTAATTTTATTCAGACAATAACCACCCGGTTCCGATCTGACAGAATATGTCGCTATCATCAGAACAAGTTGATTTATATTTTATAGGTACAGAGGTTCTACATTAACGTTACGATTTCTCCATATATTATCTCTGGTAAAGATGAATAATCTCTTCGGATAATTCACGGGCTAACAGTGAATTCATTAAATGATCCTGGGCGTGCACCATAATTAACGTCATCGGCTGGCGGGCTTCGCCTGCATCCTGCTCAATCAGTTTGGTTTGCATATGGTGCGCGTGCCGCGCGTAGCCATCCGCTTCACGCAGCAGGTTTTTCGCTTCATCAAGGTTGCCCTGACGCGCAGCGTGCAGGGCTTCAAAGCACAGGCTACGCGACTGGCCGGCGTTGACGATAATTTCCATTACAGCTTCTTCTAATGCGATCATGATGGATTACTCTCTGTCAAAACTGTTATTCAACGAGGTGGCTGAAAACCACTCTCCGCTTTTTTTGATGGTGCGCTTTTGCGTATTTAAATCGAGCTGGATAAAGCCATAACGATTTTTGTACGCATTACACCACGACCAGTTATCAATAAATGTCCACATATGATAACCCAGGCAATTACAGCCTTCGCTAATACCTTTGTGCAGCCAGGTTAAATGCCCGGAAATAAAATCAATGCGGTATTGATCGTTTATCTGACCATTTTCAATAAAGCGCTGCTCATTTTCGACACCCATGCCGTTTTCAGAAATAAAACAACGCGGGTTGCCGTAATTGTCGCGCAGGTTGACCAGAATATCGTAAATACCCGGCTCATAAATTTCCCAGCCACGGTACGGGTTCATCTTACGACCCGGCATGTCGTAGTTATCAAAGAACCACTCCGGCATAAAGGGTGCTTGCGGGTTGACCGCACTATCACGACATTTCACACGACGCGGCTGATAATAATTAATGCCGAGCAGGTCGATTTTCCCTTCCGCAATCAGGGCACTATCCTCTGGCTGACAGGCCGGTAGCTGACCGTAAGCGTTCAGCAACGTCACCAAATCTGCCGGATATTCACCGCGTAACACCGGATCAAGGAAGCTGCGGTTAAACATCAGATCTGCAATGTGTGCAGCCTTCATATCTGCCGGGTTCTGCGAACGCGGGTAGGACGGTGTCAGGTTCAGGACAATACCAATTTCACCGGCATAATGCCCGGCACGGAATGCGCGAACGGCCTGCGCATGTGCCAGTACGGTGTGATATGCCACGCTTGCCGCACGACGAAAATCCACGACGTTGGGATAATGGAAGTCATACAGATATCCCCCTTCCACCGGAACAATCGGCTCGTTGAAGGTAAACCAGTGCATCACTCGATCACCAAAAAGCTCGAAGCAGATTTGCGCATAGCGGGCATACGCATTCACAACCTCACGATTTTCCCAGCCACCGATCTCCTGCATGACCATCGGCATATCGAAGTGGAACAGAGTGATAAACGGCGTGATGCCCTGTTCAATCAGTTCGTCGATAACCTGGTTGTAGAAGTCGACCGCTTCCGGGTTCACTTTCCCCGTTCCGTCAGGGATCAACCGTGCCCAGCTAATCGACGTGCGGAAACTGTTGTGATTCAACTGCTTCAGAAGCTGAATGTCCGCTTTCCAGTGCTGGTAAAACGTGGAGGTATTCTGCGGCCCCACACCCTGATGAAAACGGTTTGGTTCTTTATCGAACCAGTGATCCCAGGTGGTCAGTCCTTTACCGCCCCCCTGGCTTTCCCCTTCGGTTTGCAGGGCAGAGCTTGCGCTGCCCCACCAGAAGTTTTCGGGAAATGAGTATTTCATGACGCTTCCTCTTTGACTTATTAACTCGCTGTTTCAGCGGAACCCACGGTTGCCTGGGCTTTTTGCTCTTCGTTTTTCATCAACGAACGCTCATAAGCGCGCAGGAATGGCAGGTACATCAGCGCTGACATCACCATACAAATCACACACATAACGACCGGACTGAACGCCCAGTTTGCCGCCCAGGATGCCCCGATAGGTGCTGGCGTGGTCCACGGTGTGAGGGAAACAACCTGTGCCAGCCAGCCAAGTTTAGTGGCGGCGTAGGCCAGGCAGGCGTTCACCAGCGGAACACACACGAACGGGATAAACAGCATCGGGTTCATGATGATTGGTGCACCGAACAGAATCGGTTCGTTGATGTTAAAGAAGCTCGGTACAACCCCCATCTTGCCAATGGTACGCAGGTGCGCCACGCGGCTACGCAGCAGCAGGAAAGCCAGTGGCAGTGTAGAACCGACGCCACCAATCAGCAGATAGTGATCCCAGAATCCTTGCAGATAGACGTGTGGCAGGGCAGCGCCCGCCGCCAGTGCCGCCTGGTTTGCTGACAGGTTTGCCATCCAGAAAGGGTTCATGATCCCGGTGACAATCAGCGAGCCGTGGATACCGGCGAACCAGAAGATCTGGCACAGCAGCACGGAGAGCAGAATCGCAGGCAGGGAGTCAGACGCGGAAACCAGCGGCTCCAACAGGTGCATAATCGCCTGCGGGATGATCATTCCGGTTTGTGCTTCGATGAACAGGTTAAGCGGGTGCAGCGTACCGATCACCACCATCACCGGGATCAAGATTTCAAAGGAGCGTGCCACGCCGGTAGGGACTTCTTTTGGCAGACGAATGGTGACTTTGTTCTCCTTCAGCCACGCGTAAACGCGGGTGGAGTAAATTGCCGTAATCAACGCGGTAAAGATCCCCTGGCCCGACAGATACTGGGTGGAGATTTTGCCGTCGGCATATGGCGCGGCTACCAGCAGGAAGGCCATAAAGGCCAGCAGGCCAGACATCACCGGATCGAGATTAAACTGACGACCCAGGCTCGCCCCAATTCCCACCGAGATAAAGAACGTCATCACACCCATGCTGAGATTAAACGGCAGCATCAGCTGTTCACGGTAGGTCTGGGAGAAATCCAGCCAGCCGCGAGCGAAGCTGTTGGTGGTATCCGCAGAGAACGGTGGGAAGATGAACACCAGCATAAACGAGCCGATGATCATAAACGGCAGTGCGGCGGTAAAGCCGTCACGGATCGCAATCACATACTTTTGCTGGCCGAGCTTAGCCGCCAGCGGGGTAATGGACTGCTCAATAACGGCAACCATTGATTGATATAACGAACTCATGAGAACACCCTTTAGTGTGCCGCTTCGATGAGCGACAGAGCATAGTCCAGTACTTTATCGCCACGCTGCATGCCGTAATCCATCATATCGATGGCTTGTACGGGGATGCCTTGCGTCGCCGCCTTGTCTGACAGTGTCTGTAACATGTATTTCACTTGTGGTCCGAGAAGTACCACCTGGTATTGCGGAAACTGCGTATCAAATTCGGCAACACCATAGGCATCAATCGTGACCGGTAAACCGCGTTCTTCCGCGACTTCAACCATTTTCCTCACCAGCAGGCTGGTGGACATCCCGGCAGAGCAGCACAGCATAATCTTGAACATCGACAACCATCCTCAAAATGTAAAAAGTTATTGCGAGGCTGATTGGACATCATACGGAAACCGGTTTCCATTTATAAAAGACAGAAGTGTGACAACCATCAAGATCCTAGTCTTGTAGGGCTTGTTACCACGATCTGTGTCACGGTATTTCGCATTTTCGGCATCAAATTGAGTCGAAATGGAAAATCGGTTTCCATGAAAAACGGAAACGGATATACTCCGTACTGGCT
This sequence comes from Enterobacter sp. RHBSTW-00994, assembly GCF_013782625.1. Lineage (NCBI taxonomy): Bacteria > Pseudomonadati > Pseudomonadota > Gammaproteobacteria > Enterobacterales > Enterobacteriaceae > Enterobacter > Enterobacter sp. RHBSTW-00994. The sequence goes on from NZ_CP056199.1 coordinate 45,335, forward strand.
ATAATCTGAGCCGAAGCGGTTATGGAATTTACAGGTGCGCAGTGTTGCCTGTCAGGGGAGAGAGATGTCTACAATCAACGATGTATCACGTCTGGCCGGGGTGTCCAAAGCCACGGTATCACGGGTGTTGAGTGGGTCACGCGGGGTGAAAGATGCCAGCCGTCAGGCCGTACTGAAAGCGGTGGATGAGCTGAATTATCGGCCTAACGTGATTGCGCAGTCGCTGTTGAGTCAGTCTACCGGCTGTATCGGGGTGATTTGCGCGCAGGATAATATTAACCAGACCACTGGTTATCTGTATGCACTGGAAAAGCACCTCAGCCAGCATCAAAAACACTTGCTGCTTCGTTTTGCGAACACTAAAGCTGAAGTGATGCACGCCCTTGAAGAACTCTCCTGTGGATTGTGCGACGACATCCTGGTGATTGGCGCGCGTTTCCCGCTGAATATCGACCAGGAAAACGTCATTCTGGTGGACTGCATGGCCTCCGATAACCCCAACAGCATTCAGTACGATCATGCGTTTGCGGCAGAAACGGCCTGTAACTACCTGACCAGCCAGGGACGACGCCAGATTGCACTGATCCATCCACACGGCAGCGGTTTCGCCGACCAGGTATTGCTGGGTTACAAACACGCGCTGGAGAAAAATTTCCTGCCCTTTAACCGCAACCTGGTCTTTATGGATGCTACGTCCTCGTCCGTTGCATTGCAGGAACTGCTTAACAACGCCACCACGCTGAACTTCAACGCGCTGCTGGTGGCTGATGAGCAGGAAGCCCAGCGGGTGATCCCACAATTGCAGGCATTTAATAAATCGGTTCCGGACGACATTATGGTCTTTAGCCTGGCCGGATCGCTGCACCTGCCGGGCATCCCGGTGATCCCGGCAATTGAATACTCAATGGACGCGATGGCGGCACGCATTGTGGCCTGGCTGAATGAGAAAACGCAGATGCTGGGTTCATATGTTCTGCGTGGGGATTTGATTATCCCGGATATACGTAAGCGTTAAAAAAACAGCGTGAAGCATGCTTCACGCTTAATAATCTTCCATACAATCTACCTGCCCAATGGCGGACCAGTAGTTATCCAGGTTGTCACGCTGTATGGCGGTAATGGCGTTTTTCACCAGCAGCTTATTTGCTTCTGAAGACATGATCATCGCCTGCCATTCTTTGTCGGTTTGTTTGCCCTGAGGTGTGCAGGTTTTCTTAATATCTTTTAGCACCTGTTGTTTAAGTTGTTCATATTTCGCCAGGTCTTGCGTCTCCTGAGCATGGACGAAAGCAGCGAAAAGCAGGCAAACGATCAGGCAAAAAAGGTGTGCAGATTTCATTGAAACCCCCGTTAAAAATCACATGTCTTCCCCTGAAATATATCGTTACATTCACCAAAGCGATTCAAGCCGAAAGTATGAATTTACTCATTCCCGCGTATGAGAACCGATCAGCAGAGCGATGCTATAGCTCACCATCACCGCAAGGCTCATTTTCAGCATAGTTTCTCCGCCAATCCCGGCAAGGGGTGTGGCGATCCCGCCGAATAAAAACATCAACATCCCGAGAATAGCTGACGCGGTTCCTGACTCGCGGGATTCAACCGCGCTCATGGCCTCAGAACCCGCGATGGTGCTGATTCCGCTGTTGAAGGCGACGGTAAAAAAGAGCGCGATCAGCGCAAGCGCTGAGAGGTGCATCCATGCAAAGAGCAGTGTGAGCGCTGCGGTGGCCACGGCCAGCACCAGGCCCATTTGCATTAACCCTTCCGGCGGATGGCGACGCGCCAGACGTGAGAAAATCAGAGCGGAGATAATTAACCCAATCCCGTTGACGCCAAACAGCAGGCTGAACTGCATTGCACTCAGGCCATACTCATTTTGCAGGACAAACGAGGATGCGCCGATATAGGAAAACAGCCCTGCCAGCATGAAGGCCTGAATCAGGCAGTAGCGTGTGAAACGGCGATTTTTGAGTACCGTTTTCGTCGTTTGAATCAGCGAACCGCCGCTGTTTTTTTCAGTCAGTGATTCACGAATAAACAGCTGACTGGCAATCAATAGTACCAGCCCTGCTCCTGCCATCACCCAGAACAGCATCCGCCAGTCGAACGTGGAGGAGATATAGCCGCCCAATACCGGCGAAACCACGGGCGCGATGCCGTTCACCGTCATCAGCAGGGCGAAAAACTGCGTCAGCATTGTGCCGTGATAGTTATCGCGAGCGATTGAACGAGCCAGTACAGAGCCGCCAGCACCGGCCACGCCTTGTACAAATCGCCAGCCGATCAGAGCATAAATATTCTGTGTTGTGGCACACAGTACAGAGGCTACCACAAAGAGCAGCAACGACAGTAACAGCGGTAACTTTCGCCCGATACGGTCGCTCAGTGGGCCAAAAAAGAGCTGCCCCAGACCCAGACCAATCAGCGCCGAGGTCAGCGAAAGCTGAGTCAGCGTGGTGGAGGTTTGCAGATGCGCGGTGATCTCCGGTAATGCCGGAAGATAAAAATCAGAACAGAGCGGCCCGATGGCCGTCAGCAGGCCAAGTATGGCTGCGAAGGAGAAGGAGAGTTTTGCCATGGGATTACCTCTTAAAGGCCGGGCGTGCGTATTGCTGCCCGGCAAAGGTGTTACTGAATACCGCCGCCCAGTGACTGCCACAGGGTGATGCGGTTTTCCAGGTCCGTTTGTTGCAGGGCGATCAACGATTCCTGTGCCGACCACAGCGACCGCTGCGCGGTCAGTACCGTCAAATAATCTCCCGCACCGGCCTGATAGCTGCGCGTCGCCACATCCAGCGTTTTTTGCTCTGCCGCGACGTATTCACGCTGAGCATCGAGCTGTTCGCTCAACGTTTCACGGCGTGCCAGGGCATCAGCCACATCTTTAAACGCACTCTGGATGGCTTTCTCATAGGTGGCGATCAGCCCCTTTTTCTCCGCTTCGGCATAACGTAGTTGCGCCATGTTGTTGCCGCCGCTAAACAGAGGCAGGGTGATGGACGGGGCGAACGACCACACTTTCATTCCGTGGCTGAACAGGGACGAGAGTGAATCGCTGCCAACGCCTGCGCTGGCCGTGAGTGAGATGCTGGGGAAGAAGTTGGCACGCGCTGCGCCGATGCTCGCGTTGGCGCTTTTCAGATTGTGCTCCGCTTCCTGAATGTCCGGGCGGCGCAGCAGCGCGCTGGAGCTGACACCGGCCGGGATCAGGCTGATGGCATTATCGCTCAGGCTCTCCAGTGTGCCGGGAAGCAGGTTCTCCGGTACGGTGTCGCCAGCCAGCAGATTGAGGGCATTTTTGTCCTGCATCACCAGCGTCTGATAACTGGCGACGCTGGCGCGAGCCTGCTGGTAAACCGCCATCGCTTCGCTGACATCCGTCGCGGCAGCCACGCCCACTTCCTGCTGCCGTTTCACAATGTTGAGCGAGTTTGCGGCGCTCTCCATTGTGGATTTCGCCAGCGCCAGATTGCTGTTATCCGCCGCCAGCGTCACCCAGGCCGTGGTCAGCTCACTGACCATCGTCAGGCGTGTGTTTTGAGCCGTGAATTCACTGGCAAGCCAGGTTTCACGTGCAGCACGAGACAGACTCTGATTCTTACCAAACAGATCCAGTTCAAAACTGGAGGTTGCACCATTGGCTTCGTCGCTGGTGGAGACACCGCTTGCCAGCGTGCGGCTGCGGGTGTGGCTGAGCGTTGCATCGACCGTCGGGAACAGGGAGGAACGTGTTTCGCCATACTGGGCGCGAGCGGCGTCAATATCAGCAATCGCTTTTTGTACGTCGCGGTTGCTGTTGAGCGCCATGGCCACCACACGTTTCAGCCGCGCGTCGTTCATCACCTGCTGCCACTGGCTCACTACTGCAGAGGCTTCACCGTGTGCGCCGGGCAACGTCGCCGGAACGGGCGCGTCCGGGCGTTGATATATTGGATCTAACGAAACACAGCCTGCGCTCAGCAGCGCTAACACTAAAACAGATACACGAAACATTATGACCTCCGGTTTGCGTGCTTACCGGAGAACAGACGTTTCACCAGTACAAAGAATAACGGAACAAAGAAGATCGCCAGCAGCGTGGCGGCAAGCGTCCCACCGATGATGCCCGTACCAATTGCCACGCGGCTGTTTGCCCCGGCGCCCGTTGCCACGGCCAGCGGCATCACTCCGGCAATAAACGCCAGTGAGGTCATCAGGATAGGCCGCAGGCGCGTCTGGGCGGCACGCATGGCCGCCCGCGTCAGGGAGTAGCCTTCAGCCACTTTTGCTTCGGCAAACTCAACAATCAAAATGGCGTTTTTCGACGACAGGCCGATGGTGGTCAGCAGCGCCACCTGGAAATAGACATCGTTGTTCAGGCCGCGCATGGAGGCCGCCAGTGCTGCCCCCAACACGCCGAGAGGGATCACCAGGATGACGGAGATCGGCACAGACCAGCTCTCATACAGCGCGGCCAGGCACAGGAAGACCACCAGAATGGAGAGGGCATAGAGGCTCATCGCCTGGCCACTCGCCAGTTTCTCCTGTAAGGACAAGCCACTCCACGCCCAGGTTGTGCCAGACGGCAGGTTGTTCGCCAGTTGTTCCATCCGGGTCATCGCTGTACCGGAGCTTGAACCACTGGCGTTTTCTCCCTGGATTTCATACGCCGCCGAACCGTTGTAGCGGACCAGGCTTTCCGGGCCGTATTCCCAGCGGGTGGTGGCAAAAGCGGAGAATGGCGTCATGGTGCTGTTACTGCCGCGCACAAACCATTTGTTGAGATCGGATGGTACTGCGCGATAGTCGCTGTCGCCCTGGATGTAGACCTTTTTCACGCGGCCACGGTCGATAAAATCGTTCACGTAGGTTCCGCCCCAGGCACTGGAAAGGGTATTCGTAACATCACTCAGCGAGAGCCCCAGTGACACGGCTTTGTTGTTATCGATATCTACCTGCAACTGCGGCATCTGCGGAAGATCGTTGGCACGAACGGCGTGCAGCGATGCGTCCTGATTGGCTTCGCCAATCAGCTGGTTACGCATTTTCAGCAGCGCGTCACGGTCGGTACTGCCCGTGGCCATCAGTTCAAAGGTAAAGCCGTTGCTTTGTCCCAGGCCATCGACTGATGGTGGCGTCATGGCAAATACCGTGGCGTCACGAATGGTACTCAGCTCTTGTGTGGCACGCAGGGCAATCGCCTGAGCGGTATTTTCCGCCCCCTTACGCTGTGACCAGTTTTTCAGGGAGACAAACGCCATCCCGGCATTCTGACCGCTGCCGCTAAAGCTGAAGCCTTCGACGGTAAAAATAACGTCGGTGTTGTCTTTCTCTTTAGTGAGGAACCAGTCGCGTACCTGACGGCTAACCTCAGAGGTGCGCACCGCCGTTGCCCCCGCAGGCAGGGTGTACTGCACCATAATTTCACCCTGGTCTTCCGTTGGCAGGAAGCTGCCCGGCAGTTTCAGCATTGCCAGCCCCATTGCGCCACACAGCAGAACGTAGATCACCAGCATACCGCCAGAGCGGCGTAATGCCCGCAGCACCTTGTTCTGATAGCCGTGTTCGGTCTTGCTGTAAAAACGGTTAAACGCGCCGAAGAAACCTTTCTTATGTGGCGAAGTGTGGCTCAGGACTGAACCGCACAGGGCCGGTGTCAGGGTCAGAGCCACCACAACAGAGAGGAACATTGCCGAGATAATCGTGACCGAGAACTGACGGTAAATAACACCCGTCGAGCCGCCGAAGAATGCCATCGGCAGGAACACGGCAGAGAGCACTAGCGCAATAGCGACCAGCGCACCGGAGATTTCACCCATCGATTTTTCGGTCGCTTCGCGGGCGGGTAGCCCTTCGTCGCTCATGATACGCTCAACGTTTTCCACGACCACAATGGCATCATCAACCAGCAGGCCTATCGCCAGCACCATCGCAAACAGCGTCAGGGTGTTGATTGAGTAACCGAACAGCGCCAGTACACCGAATGTGCCCAGCAGTACGACCGGAACCGCCAGCGCGGGGATCAGCGTCGCGCGGATGTTTTGCAGGAACAGATACATCACAACCACCACGAGGATGATGGCTTCGAACAGCGTCTGAATCACATCCTCCACCGAGATCTTGATGAACTCGGTGCTGTCTTTCGGATAGGCAACGTCATAACCTTCAGGCATCGCACGTTTGAACTCGGCGATTTTCTCTTTCACGGCGGTGGCCGTGCTGAGTGCGTTCGCCCCCGGCGAGAGCATCACTGCCATCCCGGCAGCAGGGTGACCGTTCAGCCTGGCGGTTGCCGTGTAATCTTCGCTGCCCATCTCGACACGGGCAACATCACCAATGTGTACCACCGCGCCGTTTGACTGACTCTTAATGATGATGTTTTTGAACTGTTCGACCGTTTGCAGGCGTGACTGAGCGCGCACGGTTGCCGTTAATTGCTGGGCATTTGAGGACGGTAACGCCCCGATTTTCCCGGCGGAAACCTGCACGTTCTGCGCTTCAATGGCGCTTTGCACGTCGGACGGCATCAGCGAGTAGGAAGCCAGTTTTGCCGGATCGAGCCAGATGCGCATTGCGTATTCTGCACCGAACACCTGCAAGCTCCCCACGCCTTCAACACGCGCCAGCGGGTCCTGCATGTTACTCACCAGCCAGTCGGCAATGTCTGAACTGCTGGCGGTGTCGGTTTTATCGTACACCCCCATGATCAGCAGGAAGTTACTCTGCGATTTTTGCACCGTGATGCCGGACTGTTGTACCTCGGTTGGCAGACGCGATTCTGCCTGCTGGACTTTGTTTTGTACCTGCACCTGCGCGGTGTCTGGGTCGGTTCCCTGTTCGAAGGTGACGTTAATGCTCACCGAACCGTCTGAACTGCTGGTGGAGGTGAAGTAAAGCAGGTTATCCAGGCCCGTTAGCTGTTGTTCAATGACCTGCGTCACGCTGTTTTCCAGCGTTTGCGCGGAGGCCCCGGTATAGGTGGCGGAGATTTTGACCGACGGCGGTGCGACGTCAGGATACTGCGCGACCGGGAGCGTGCGGATCGCCAGCATCCCGGCGAGCATAATCAGAATGGCGATCACCCAGGCGAATACCGGGCGACGCACGAAGAAACGGGAAAACATCAGGCGTTTCCTCCGGTGGCTTTCATCTCTTCCGCTTTCACTTCTTGCCCGGCCGTGACTTTATCGATGCCCTCGACAATCAGCTTATCGCCCGCTTTCAGACCGCCAGTGACCAGCCATTTGTCGCCGTAGGTGTCGCCGGTTTCAAGCTGGCGTTGTTCCACTTTATTACTGGCGTTGACCACCAGCGCGGTGGCATTGCCTTTGGCATCGCGGGTAATACCTTGCTGTGGCGCGAGAATGGCGTCGGTCATGATCCCTTCATCCACTTTGGCGCGCACAAACATCCCTGGCAGAAGCTGGTGCTGCGGGTTCGGGAAGACAGCACGCAGCGTGACGGAGCCGGTGGATTCATCCACCGCAACTTCAGTCAGTGCCAGACGCCCTTTTTCGCTGTAGGTACTGCCGTCTTCAAGAATCAGGGTTACACCCAGGGTATCGCTGTTGGTCGCGAGCGATTGCTTGCGTAATCGCAGCAGATCGGCGCTGGAACGCGTTAAATCGACGTACATGCTGTCCAGACCCCGGATCGTGGCAAGCGCGGTATCTTGCTGCGCTGTCACCAGCGCGCCAGGTGTGACGGATGAGATCCCGATACGCCCGGCGATCGGGGCGGTTACGGTGGTCCAGTTGAGATTAATACGTGCGCTCTCCTGCGCTGCTTTCTTTGACTCCACGCTGGCCTTGTCTTGCGCGCAGGTGGATTGTGCGTCTTCGGCATCCTGGCGGGATACGCCATCGTCTTTCACCAGTTGCGCATAACGCTGTGCTTTCTGGCAATCAGCCTGAACCAGGGCCTGCGCCTGTTTCAGGGCCGCCGCTGCTTCGTCATAAGCGGCGCGATAGCTTGAGGGATCAATTTGATAGAGCGCTTGCCCGGCTTTGACGGTATCGCCTTCGGTGAATAACCGTTTCTGAATAATGCCGCCAACCTGTGGACGCACTTCTGCGCTCATGGCGGCACTGGTACGGCCGGTCAGTTCACTGACCACCGACACGGGCTGACTCATGAGCGTGACAATTCCAACTTCCGGAAGGGGCTGCTGTTGATTGGCTGTTGTCGCATTATCGCACCCGGTCAGGAGGAATAATGCTGCGATGGAGGTGGTTATGGTTTTCATAATTTTTTTCCAGGGTGAACGATGCCTGCCCTGTTAATCACTTAACAAGGAGGGGGCGATTTAAAGGCACAGCGATATTGCATCTCCGCAATTAGCGGAAATGAAAAACGGGAAATGTCTATTTCCCTGTTATTAATGCATTTTTAATTAATTAGCATTGAGAAGCATATTGAGTATTTCCCGATACATTTTTTCTAATTGCTCTGGTGCGACTTTTTGTGGGGTTAAGCGCCGGTAAATGGAGCCTTCCATCATGACGGCCGTGATTTCAACGCAGCAGCGGATACGCTCGTCGCTTAGGTGCGGACACTGTTTTTTCAGGTGCGTAGCGGCATTTTCAAACATGCGGGCATCCGCTTCGGCAAGCATGGTGGCGACCTGAGGATTACGTGTTGCCTCGGCGGACATCTCCAGCATCAGTGCGTCGTCATCTTCGCTTAATGTTTCCCGCCAGGCCAAAACCTGAGGGATGCGATCGGTCTGGGTTTTGCCTTCCATCTCGGCAATTCGGTAGTCGATGATGCGGCGGATCATCTCTTCGATAATCGCATCTTTGTTGCTGAAATAACGATAGATTTGCCCGACGCTCAGCTTTGCCTCTGCCGCGATTTGCGACATGCTGGCGGCATGAAACCCGCTGGCGCGAAAGCAGTGCCGCGCGGCGGTGATGATCTCATCCTGACGTTGTTTCTGTCGTTCTTCCAGCTTTGTGCTCATCGGTTACCTGCTGAAGTAAAAAGTGAGAATGATCGTTCTCATTAGTGGTGATTATACGTTTTCGAAGCGTATTGGAAAGCGCTTTTTTTATTAAGATATTGAATGAATATTTCCTTCAGGAAATAAAGGAGAGAATAAGGAGTTTTTATGAAGGTTAAGCTGTGAGATATTCAGAATACGCTGAAAATAAGGAGAACAATATGCAGCTGAGCATCACTAATACCATCACAGAACATGAAAAAAAAGAGTTATTAACGGGGCTACGATCTCACAATATGCAGTTTATTGACTTTGCCGCTGTCGGCGGGGATCTGGCGGTGTATGTTCGCGATGAACAGGGGGTGATGATCGGGGGATTAATCGGTAATCGCAAAGGTGAGTGGCTGAATATTGATTATCTGTGGGTCAACAGTGAGCTGCGCGGTGCAGGCCTGGGCAGTCAGATCATGAAGGCGGCGGAAGACGAGGCCAGGAAAATAGGTTGCCTGCATGCGCTGGTGGACACGTTCAGCTTCCAGGCGCGCCCGTTTTATGAAAAGCAGGGTTATCAGCTACAGATGACGCTGGAGGACTGTCCGTATCAAGGTATGCAAAAACATTACCTGTCGAAACGTCTTTAACCGCCAATGCCACTGCCAATCACCGCCAGGGCGTGGCGAACAATGATATCTGGCGAGAGGGATTTCAGCCTCTCGTCATTCCGCATCCGTGAGAAGGGCACTAATACCAGGCTCAGTAGCGTGGTGAACAGCAGCTCTGGTGCAAGCTCGCGGTTTAGCTTTCCTTCCTGCTGCCAGTGTTTGATTGTGGCAAGCGTCGTTTGATATTTCTCATCGCCAAAGCGAGCGTGCAGATGGGCACGCAGGACTGGCATTTCGCCAATCACTTCCTGCATCCACAACGGTGCGAACCAGTGGTATTGCCCGGCCAGATCGGCCAGCGTTTTTACCATTAAGGTGAGCGCCGTGACGGGATCATCGGGGTTTTCCGCGAAAATTGCGCTGATTTTGCTGCGTAACGGCAGGAAACGCTCCTCGATCATCGCGTCGAGCAACTGTTCCCGGGAATTAAAATAGTAGTGCAGCATCGCAGGGGTGACCCCCGCCGCTTTGGCGATGGCATTGAGTGAGGTGTTGGCAATCCCCTGACGGGAAAAGAGGTGCAGTGCGATATCCAGCAACTGTTCACGGCTCGCGGTTACAGGTTTTCCACCGCGTGGACGTCCTGGGCGACGGGCCGACGGCATGGATTCAGAATTGTCTTTTAGTGCTGGCATCGTGGCGTGATCTCTTGACCGGATTCATAACTTATACAAATATTAATTATCTCATTAATTAATTTCAAGTGGTGTCTCATGGAGTCTGACTCAACGACTCAATCCCCAACTCTCCCTCAGCAGAACGCGCCGTCCATTCGTCTGCTGTTCAGCGCACTGCTGTTGGTGATGTTGCTCTCGGCACTTGACCAGACGATTGTCTCCACGGCGCTGCCGACGATAGTGGGCGAGTTGGGCGGGCTGGACAAACTCTCCTGGGTGGTGACGGCGTACATCCTGAGTTCAACGATTGTCGTGCCGCTGTACGGGAAATTTGGCGATCTGTTTGGCCGTAAAATTGTCCTGCAAATTGCGATAGTGCTGTTCCTGGCGGGTTCGGTTCTTTGCGGGCTGGCGCAGAACATGACACAACTGGTGTTGATGCGTGCCCTGCAAGGGCTGGGCGGTGGCGGGCTAATGGTGATCAGTATGGCCGCTGTCGCAGATGTGATTCCCCCGGCGGAACGGGGTCGCTACCAGGGGCTGTTTGGCGGTGTCTTCGGCCTGGCGACGGTGATTGGTCCGCTGATCGGCGGGTTTATTGTGCAGCACGCCTCCTGGCGCTGGATTTTCTATATCAATCTGCCGCTGGGCCTGTTTGCGCTTCTGGTGATTGGCGCAGTGTTTCGCGGTAGCGCCCGACGCAATAAGCATGAAATCGATTATCTGGGGGCGATTTATCTCAGTATGGCGCTCCTGTGCATCATCCTGTTCACCACGGAAGGGGGGACGATTCGCTCATGGAGCGACCCTCAACTGTGGTGCATTCTGGCGTTTGGCCTGACGGGAATTGCCGGGTTTATCTATGAAGAACGGCTGGCTTGGGAGCCGATTATTCCGCTGTCACTGTTCCGGGATCGCAGCTTTCTGCTCTGTAGCCTGATCGGTTTTATTATCGGTATGTCGCTGTTTGGCTCGGTAACTTTCCTGCCGCTCTATTTACAGGTGGTGAAAGATGCCACGCCAACGCAGGCGGGGTTGCAGTTGATTCCATTGATGGGCGGGCTATTACTGACCTCGATTATCAGCGGACGTATCATCAGCCGCACCGGAAAATATCGCCTGTTTCCGATCCTCGGTACGCTGTTTGGCGTGGTCGGGATGGTACTGCTGACGCAAATTTCGATTCACTCGCCCACCTGGCAGCTGTATCTGTTTACCGGCGTGCTGGGAATGGGACTTGGGCTGGTGATGCAGGTGCTGGTGCTGGCGGTGCAGAACAGCGTGTCGGCCAGCCAGTATGGCGTGGCGACATCAGGCGTAACGCTGTTCCGCTCCATCGGCGGGGCGATCGGTGTGGCCTTGTTTGGTGCGGTGTTTACCCATGTGCTGCAGTCTGGTCTGGTCGCTCGTATCCCTGAAGGGACAACACTGCCGCGTGAACTGAACCCAGTGGCAATTCATCATCTGCCGGAAGCATTGCGACTGAGCTACCTCGACGCATTTGGCTCTGCCATTCATGCGGTATTCCTGATGGCGGCGGGCATTATGGTACTGGCATTTGTACTGTCGTGGCTTTTACGTGAAGCGCCGTTGCGCCGAAGCCAGGTCTGACGTTAGCCGTTCGGCTCATTGTCCTGAATTTGAAGGGTCATGCTTGTCTTCCTCGCAGCCGCTGGCGCATGCTTTGGCCTGGTCAATAAACCTACAGAGGTTGCAATGGAACGCGCAGCAGGGGCGAAACCAGGCCGTCATGCTGCCTGCGGAGTTCGCGTTTGATACGGAGAGCGTCTACATCCGGTGGGATGACGAAGGGAATGTTATTTTGACGGCAAGGTTGGAGAAAGAATGATGGGTGATCTCGATCAGCTTATTGCCGCACACGCCATCAGCCGGGGGACGACGATTGTCACTAACGATCACGCCTTTACAATGGTACAGGAATTGACGGTTGAAGACTGGGCGGCCGCGGCCTGATGCCCCCGCTCCCGCTCTCTCTCACGGGAGAGGGGGTAACTCTGGTCTGTCATACCTGCATATAACGTAACCTTCTTATTGATTCCTTTTCGTTTTTTAGCGTACCGCCTCGTTGTCGATATAGTCATTGAAACGTCTATCAAAAGGAACTGTCCTCGTGAAACTTCGAATCGGTGCATTACTGCTTGCAGGTCTGCTGCTGGCGGGCTGCGACCAAAGCGGCAGCGATGCCAAACACATTAAAGTGGGTGTGATTAACGGCGCGGAGCAGGATGTCGCTGAGGTCGCCAAAAAGGTGGCAAAAGAGAAGTATGGTCTGGATGTTGAGCTGGTCGGCTTTAGCGGCTCACTGCTGCCCAACGATGCGACCAATCATGGTGAACTGGATGCGAACGTCTTCCAGCATCGGCCGTTCCTGGCAGAAGATAACAAAGCGCACGGCTACAAACTGGTTGCGGTAGCCAATACCTTTGTTTTCCCGATGGCGGGGTATTCCCGCAAGATTAAATCGGTCTCTGAACTGAAAGACGGCGCAACTATCGCCATTCCAAACGACCCAACGAACCTCGGTCGTGCGCTGTTGCTGCTGCAAAAAGAGAAGTTGATTACCCTGAAGCCGGATGTCGGCCTGCTGCCAACGGCGCTGGATATCACCGCGAACCCGAAAAAGCTGAATATTATGGAACTGGAAGGAGCGCAGTTGCCGCGTGTGCTCGATGACCCGAAAGTCGATGTGGCGATCATCAGCACAACATACCTCCAGCAAACCGGGCTTTCTCCCGTGCATGACGGGGTGTTTATCGAAGATAAAAACTCGCCATATGTGAACATTGTGGTCACCCGGGAAGATAACAAAGAGGCTGAAAACGTGAAGGAATTTATTCAGTCGTATCAGTCGCCAGAAGTGGCGAAAGCGGCGGAAAAAATCTTCAACGGTGGTGCGGTTCCTGGCTGGTAAATAAGAATGAGGCGTATAACGTCATGCTATACGCCTCAGGCGGGTTATTTCAGGTTGGTTTTGAAGAATGACATCAGTTTGGCAAACGGGATCAGGTCAGTGCGGTCATAGAGATCGACGTGACCGGCATTGGGCGCGATTCGTTAGCCGGCTTTGGCATCGCATTCCTTCCTGAAGACGTGTTTGGCGACCATATCGCCTGTGGGCGGTTAATCCGGGTTCTGGAACCCTGGAGTTAGCCTTTTCCGGGTTATTATCGGTATTACCCAAGCTGCAAGCAGCCCTCTCCGGCCTTTTCACGGGTGGTGGAGGCGTTACGCCTCTGAAAGTGTTGACCCGATTTCATCGATCATCGCCCTGTAGCCCACATCGTATTCTTCTGCTTCTGGCTATTCTCCTTACCACACCCACAGGAGAGTAGACCATGAACATCACCCAGATCCGTAACGCAACTCAACTGATTACCTACGCCGGGAAACGTTTTTTAATCGACCCGATGCTGGCCCCGAAAGATGCCTATCCAGGCTTTGCGGGTACGGCACATGCAGACATTCGCAACCCCATGGTTGAACTGCCTGTGGAGGTGAAAACACTGCTGGATGCTGATGCGGTCATCGTAACGCACACCCATGACGATCACTGGGATCAGGCAGCGAGTGACCTGATCGCTAAAGATAAGCCGATCTACGTGCAAAGCGACAGTGACGCCCGGTTGCTGCGCTCCCAGGGATTCAACAACCTGAGGGTAATGACCGAAGAAACGGCATTTGGCGATATCAGGATCAGCAAAACCCAGGGTGGCCAGCATGGCACTGACCGCGCCTATGCTGTGCCGGAACTGGCGGAACGACTGGGTGAGGCCTGCGGCGTGGTCTTCCGTCACCCTGATGAGAAAACGCTCTTTATTGTGGGCGATACGATCTGGCGTGCGGAAGTGGCCGCGGATCTGCAAAAACATCAGCCCGATGTGGTGGTCATCAACGCCGGTTATGCTCATGTGCTGGGATTTGGGCCAATTATTATGGGCCAGGAGGATGTACTGAACGTGCATTTCCTGCTGCCGCAGGCCAAAATTGTTGCGACTCATATGGAAGCGATCAACCACTGCCTGCTGAGCCGTCGTGCGCTGCGTGACTACGCAGAGGCCAACCAGGTGAGCGATATCCTGAGCATTCCTCAGGACGGTGAAAGCGTTATATTCTGAATATTCGTCGGGGAAAGGAGAGACAAATGCAGCTCACAAACGTGGCGATTGTCGCCGTGGACGGGTTTAGCCCGTTTCACTACTCCGTTCCCTGTATTTTATTTGGGGATACGGTCTCCGGTGAAAAGCGCTTTAATGTCGCGATTTGTGCCGAAAATCCGGGAGTGCTGACCTCTCGAGATGGATTTTCACTGAACGCGACGCAGGATTTTTCCGCGTTGGCACAGGCGGATATTGTCGTTGTGCCTTACTGGCAGCACGTTCTGGAACGCCCGCCGCAATCACTGCTCGACAGTCTGGTTCAGGCAAGGGACAACGGCGCGGAAATTGTTGGGCTTTGCCTGGGCTCCTTTGTGCTGGGATATGCGGGGATCCTCGACGGAAAACGGGCGGCAACACACTGGGAGTTCGAGCGCCAGTTCCAGTCACTGTTCCCGGAGGTACGTCTGGATATCAATGCCCTCTATGTCGATGACGGCAACCTCATCACTTCCGCAGGAACGGCTGCCGCGCTGGATTGCTGTCTGTATATCATTCGCCAGCGTTTTGGCAGCGTGGTGGCAAACCAGATTGCCCGCCGGATGATTGTGCCGCCGCATCGTGAAGGTGGGCAGGCGCAGTTTATTGAACAACCCATTCCGGTAGATACGCGCGATGCACGAATCAACTGTCTGATCGACTATCTTCAGCGGCACATCGCCGACCCCCACAACCTGGATTCGCTGGCGGAGGTGGTGTCGATGAGTCGCCGCACGTTAACCCGCCATTTTATCAAAGCGACAGGGATGAGCGTCGCCGATTGGCTCACCGCTGAGCGCCTGCGACGTAGCCAGATTTTACTGGAAGCGGGTAACCTGCCGATTGAAACCGTGGCCGGGCAGGTGGGTTTTTTGTCTGCGGTAACCTATCGCCAGCAGTTTAAAACGCGCTTTGGGGTCAGCCCCGCGGAATGGCGCAAGACCTTCCGGGCGAACCTGTAGACTGTTTTGACGCGTTATCCCAGCCTTTCCATCCTCGTTTCGCCTTCCACCATCGACAACTGATACAGCGAAAAAGAACGGTGCTTTTCAATCAGGGTCGCCAGTTCAGGTGCATGGCTGGTGAGCCAGATCTGCGAGTATCGGCTGGCTTCAGCGATAAGGCTCGCCAGGGCGGGCAGCATCTGCGGATGCAGGCTGTTTTCCGGTTCGTTGAGGGCGATAAATGCGGGTGGGCGAGGGCTTAACAGCGCGACAGCCAGGCACAAGAAACGCAGCGTACCATCGGAAAACTCTGCCGGTTCCAGCGGACGGCCTAGCCCGTCGCGCTGCATCATCATGCGAAAGCGTCCGCCAGAATTATCGCTGTAGAATACGCATCCGGGAAAGGCCTGGTCGAGAATGCGCATCAGCAGTAATTCGTCGCCAATTTCGACAATCGTCTGAAACGCGGCGGCCAGGTTTGCACCCTCGCTGGCGAGCACCGGGGAGCGGAAACCCACCTGTGGTGCGCGCATTGCTGAACCGGAAGACACCGAAAACTCGTGATAAAAACGCCAGTTTCGCAGGGACTCGCGCATCTGCGACACTTCCGGGTAAAGATGTGGCTCACCCAGTTGCCCGAACACGGATTCGTTTTCATACAACGTACCGCTGTGGGTTACTTTCTCATGATGTACGTTGCTCAGAAATACGGCCTGATTTTTACGCCTCATCAGCTGTGACGAGGGGCGGCGGTGCTGACCACTCAGCCAGATGGACTCCTCTTTGATCACCGGATCAAGATCGAACTGCGACGGATAAGGCAGCTTTTCGACAAACCCCACCTGCAACTCGTACTCGTACGTGTCCGTCTCTACTGCCAGGTTCATGCGACGCAGCCTATCGCTGCGCGTTTTACCCGCCCAGAACACCTTCAAAATTCCGCCTTCGTTCGCCAGAGCCTGGGAAAATTGCCCCTGCGCCGCGCTGTGCATCAGGTGAATTGCCTTATAAATATTGGATTTACCAGTCCCGTTCGGCCCAAAGACGATATTGAGCTGTCCCAGCTCCAGTGAAAGCTGGCGAATTGAGCGGTAGTTTTCAATGTGCAGGGTGTTAATCATCAGTGAATGCCTGGTGTGAATGCATGGTCATAGTCTATTGCCTGCATGCCGGGAACGGCAATTATCCTGCCGCATAATCCGCCAGCCGTTCGACCGGGAAATGCAGGGACGTATCCTGGCGAAACGCGTCCAGTAAATACTCCACCGTCACCTTAACGCGTGGGGCGACCAGCGCCCGATGGGGGTATTGAATCACCATTTCGTAATTTCCGGGATCGTGTTGGTCTACCAACACGGCTTTGAGCGCGCCGGACTGCAAATGGATCAATGCGTGATGAACGCCGACCTGAGCAACGCCCAGCCCCAGCAGCGCCGCCTGCGTTTGTGCTTCCGGCGCGGAGAGGGTGACGGCGGCTGAGTCTGGCTCCAGCGTGGTCAGGCTGCCATCGCTGCCCCTGAATCCCCAGGGCGAGACGCGTCCTCCCAAAAAGCGCCGGGCAATCAGGTGATGCTGCCGCAGGTCGTCAGGGGTGCGCGGTATTCCGAAACGGGCCAGATAATCCGGGGAGGCTACCAGCACAGTTTTCAGCTGGCAGACAGGACGTGAAATTAACGATGAGTCGACAATGCGCCCACCGCGAATGGTCAGGTCATAGCCGTCGGCAATCAAATCCGTCACCCTGTCGTCAAAATCCACTTCCACCGAGATCCCCGGATAACGCGCTCGTAAGCCAGGCAGTACCGGAAGAAGCTGCTCGCGGCCAAAGGCGGCGCTGGTGGAGATGCGAACGTGACCGCTGGTTTCCATTTTCCGGGCCACGACGGCATCCATTGCGGTGTCCAGTGCGCTGATGGCAATGCGTGCCTGGTGTAAAAAGGCGATCCCCTCTTCGGTCAGGCTCAGTGTGCGGGTGGTGCGATTCATCAGCCTGACGCCGAGCGCCTGCTCCAGCCCGGCAATATTTTTACTCACCGCCGCGGGGCTGATCCCCTGGCTGCGTGCGGCGGCGGCAAAACTGCCTGCATCAGCGGCTTCAACAAACGAGACGATAGCCCGCACGCGTTGTGATAATTCCATGTTCCCCTCCCACATTCACAACCTGAGGTTGATTATCTATCAACCATAACCTCAATTCTCGTTACGAGTAAACGGGCACATAATCGCCACATCAACCCCATTCAGTGAGGAATCTGTATGAAACCGTCCGAGCCTGCTTATTTCATTTTTGATGTTGTTATCCACGATCCGGCGGCGATGCAGCCGTATCGGGAAAAAGTGGAGGCCAGCTATCAAGCATTTGGCGGAAAGCGTCTGGTGATGGGGGGGCAGTGCGACACCGTTGAGGGTAGCGGCCCGCAGGGGATGCTGGTGATGCTGCAATTTGACAGTGTTGAGCAGGCCCACGCGTGGCACGACTCTCCGTCGTATCAAGAGATTATTCACTACCGCCACGCTGCCGCCCGCACTAACGCCTGGCTGGTGAAAGGCGTTGCGCCAGAACAACACTAACAACAGGAGAAGATCATGAGAACATTAGCGATTGTTTCCCACCCGTATGCCGCGCAGTCTCGCATTATCAATGCACTGCAGCAGACCGCCGAAAGTACGGATAACGTCATCGTCAGAAATCTGGAGTCGCTGTATGGCAACGCGGTGAGTGCCATTGATGTGGCGGAAGAACAAGCAGCTTATGAAGGGGTAGACCGCGTGGTGTTTATCTATCCTACCCACTGGTTCAACCTGACGCCGATGCTAAAAGGTTATCTCAATGAAGTGTGGCAGTACGGCTGGGCGTTTGGTGCAGGCGGCGATGCGCTGAAGGGGAAGGCGTTAAGGGTGGTGACGTCAGCCGGGGCGAGTGAGCACACCTATTCCCATGCCGGGCTGATCCAAAGCTCTATGGATGAAGTATTAAGCCCAATGAAAGCCAGCGCGCTGTATGTGGGAATGGCCTGGCTGCCACCGCTGGCATTTTATGAAGTGGCGGCGGCGAATCGTGACCATGTACCGCAGTTCCAGCAGGCGCTGGCTGCGGCACTTGCACAGTGACGGAGGTTAGCTGATGTCGGCAACCGATGCGCGGGCAACCAGTCGGCCGGTAAATGTGCGGCCCTCGGGGACAAAAACGGAGTGGCCGTCGATAAGCGCCTTGATCCGTTGAACGCAGTGATCCAGGAGCTGATCCACCGGATAGGCAATGCAGGTTAGCGGCGGATAGAGCAGGGAGGCCATTGGTGAATCTTCCAGGCTCATCAGCGATACTTCCTGCGGGATCGCGACGTTAAACTCACGCAGTAACCGCATGGCTTCGGCGGCATAGCTATCACGTTTGGCGATGATCGCCGTATATTTCGTAAAGCTATTAATCAACGTCAGCAGCGCCTGCTCGATATTGTTGTTTGCCATCACCAGTAACTGGCGGTTGAAGGGCAGAGAGTAGTTCTGTAGCACGCTGCGATACCCTTCCAGCATCTGCTTACTGGCTACGTCATTTTCCGTTTCCATCAGCAGGGCAATGTTGCGATGACCTTTTCCCAGCACGTATCGACAGGCACTTTCGGTGGCAAAAGCGTAGTTATAGCCCTGGTTAGCGCTGCCCGCTGTTGAAAAATCATCAAAGGCGATCACGTTGCTGGCAACGTCGCTGCCGGGTTTGCCCAGCGTGACGACAGCAACACACTGATGCTGAAGGCTTTCGATAGCGGCCTTTTGTTCGGTGGCATCGTTAACGTATTGAATAAGAAGTGATTTATTCAGTGATTTGACCGCGAGGGACAGTTGCGGCAACAGTGCTGCGCTGAAGTCCGCCTCTTGAGCAGGGAGAACCATGCCGACCTGGTTTGACGTATTGCTCGCCAGATTTTGCGCAGCAAAGCTGGGACGGTAGTTTAGCTCTTCTACCGCCCGTAATACGGCCTCACGGCTCTCTTCGCGAACGCCACGCGTCCCGGTCAGTACACGCGAAACGGTGGCCCGGGAAACATTGGCTAACTTTGAAACATCATCAATGGTTGGCATGGTGTCGTCTGTATTACGGTTTTCCCCCTATAGTAACATAAATGCGGGCAGGATTTAGTCACCAGTGACCCGCACGGGCAACCAGGCTGCACCGCGAACGCCACTGGCATCGCCGAATTGCGCTTTTGCAATTTGGGTCCGACAGGTGGGCGAAAAAATGTACTTTTCAACTACTGGCGGGAGATCCCGGTACAGGCTTTCCACGTTCGATAACCCTCCGCCCAGCACGATGACGTGAGGATCGATCGTATTGATAACACCCGCCAGACTGCGGGCAAAAGCGTCGATAAAGTGGTGATAATGCGTCACTGCGCGGGGATCGCCTTCGTTGGCGGCAGCGATTATCATCTCCGGCGTGTATTGCGTGCCATGCCGCGCATTGAAACGACGGCTGAAACCCGTGCCAGAGATGAAGCTTTCAATGCAGTTTTCATGCTGGCAATAACACCTTTCCACGGAACCATCCTGCTCCGTGTGCCAGCCGGGAAGCGGGTTATGTCCCCATTCACCGGCAATGGCATTGGGCCCACTGAGTAACTGCCCCTTTACCACAACGCCGCCGCCACAGCCTGTGCCGACAATGACGCCAAATACCGTTCCGTAACCCTTACCAGCGCCATCAACGGCTTCGGATAAGGTAAAACAGTCAGCATCATTGGCCAGAAATACGGGCTGATTGAGCAATACTGTCAGGTCGCGTTTTAAATTCTCGCCGTTGAGCACCAGGCAATTGCAGTTTTTGATTAGTCCACTTTGTGGATCGATCGCCCCCGGCAGGCCGATACCGACGGTGAAATCATACTGCGTTGCCGTGCGGATGCCGGTGATCATCTCCATCAGGTTATCCAGAAACCCCTGATAGTGAGCTTTACAGGTCGGACGGCGTTCACGCAGTACAACAGTTCCGGCATCGTCCAGCAGGACGGCCTCCATTTTTGTGCCGCCAATGTCCAGGCCAAGATGAAACATAGTGCTTCTCCCGAAAAAGAAGAGAGGCAATGCCTCTCTTAAGTCACACAATACTCAATGACGGGTTCTGTAAATATCGAGAAGCTCAGTCACCAGCTCTTTGGCGAGGATGGAGGTCATCAGGTGATCCTGGGCGTGCACCATCACCAGCGTCATTTTGGTTTTTCCTTCGCCCTCATCGGCCTCAATAAGCTGAGTTTGCACCAGATGCGCTTCCCGCGCGAAGTGCTGCGCCTGCTTCATTTTTTCATCGGCATCGGCAAAATCCCCGGCTTTGGCGCTGTGCAACGCTTCGAAACACAGGCTACGGGACTGCCCGGCATTGATGATGATGCCCATGATTTGCTCTTCTAATTCCATAACATCCTCTGACTCTTAACGATTTATGCGGTTTCAGATTGACCAACGCGCGCGGTTGGCTTTTTCTCGACAGTTTCCTGATCAAGTAGCTGTTTCTCATACGCTTTAAGGAATGGGTAATACATGATAATGGCCGTTACCATGCAGATAAGGCACATAATGACCGGGCTAAAGGCCCAGTTCGCAGCCCACGATGCACCAATAGGAGCTGGGGTAGTCCACGGCGTCATGGAGACCACGCGCGCCACCAGACCAAAATCCAGTGCGAACCAGGCCAGCGCGGCGTTAACCATTGGAACCAATACAAAGGGGAGGAAAAACAGCGGGTTCATAATCACTGGCGCACCGAACAAAATCGGTTCGTTGATGTTAAACAGGCCCGGCACGACCCCCATGCGGCCAATAGTGCGCAGATGAACGGCTTTGCTGCGCATCAGCAACAGGGCTAGCGGTAAGGTCGACCCCACGCCGCCAATCAGCAGGTAGTGATCCCAGAAACCCTGTACATAAATGTGCGGGATTGCGGTTCCTGCCGCCATTGCGGCCTGGTTCACGGACAGGTTTGCCATCCAGAATGGGTTCATGATGCCGGTGACAATCAGCGCCCCGTGGATACCCGCAAACCACAGGATCTGGCAAACCAGCACCGAAAGCAGAACGGCGGGTAAGGTATCGGACGCGGCAACCAGCGGCTTCACCAGCGACATAATGGCTTCCGGGATGATCATCCCAAGCTGTGCTTCAATAAACAGGTTGAGTGGATGGAGGGTCAGAACCACTGCCAGCACCGGAATTAAAATTTCGAATGAGCGGGCTACACCGGTCGGCACTTCAGGCGGCAGGCGGATGGTAATGTTATTGCGCCGCAGGAAGGCATACAGTTCGGTGGTGTAAATCGACACCAGCAGTGCGGTGAAAATCCCTTGTCCTGAGAAATAGGCGGTCGACACCATGCCGTCTTTGAGAGGGGCGGCAACCAGCAAAAAGCCCATCAATGAAAGCATGCCCGACGTCAGCGGATCTAGGCCATGATGACGCGCCAGGCTGGCGGCTACGCCGACGGAGATGAAAAGAGTCATGACTCCCATGCTGAAGTTAAACGGCAGCATCAGGTTTTCACGATGGTCTAACGAAAACTGCAGCCAGGCACGGGCGAAGCCCCACCGGGTATCCGGTGCGAAGGGGGGGAAAATAAACACCAGCATAAACGAGCCGACAATCATAAACGGCAGGGCAAGAATAAAGCCGTCACGGATCGACGTGACATATTTTTGCTGGCCGACAGCGCCAGCCATAGGCGTGATTTTGCTCTCTATCACGCTGATTAATTTAGAGTACAGAGCGCTCATGTTGATGTCCTTTAGTTATTATTTTCAATAAGAGACAGGGCATAATCCAGGACGGCCCCACCCTTTTGCATGCCGTAATCCATCATGTTGATGGGCTCGACCTTGATCCCGTAAGGGGCGGCTTTTTGCTGCAAATCTTTTTGCATGTACTTCACCTGGGGGCCCAGCAGCACCACCTGATAATTCCCTACCTGTTGTTCAAATTCCGCGACGCCAAAGGCTTTGATATCAACGGCCAGACCGCGCTTATCCGCCTCTTCCACCATCTTTTTCACCAGAAGGCTGGTGGACATGCCAGCGGAACAACAAAGCATGATTTTTTTCATGAAAAACTCCCGACTGAGTAACAACGATGAGCGGAATATAGTCTTTACGGATTAATTATGGAAAGCGCTTTCCGTATATGGATACGTTAAATGTGAGCATGATCACCACCTGAAGGCTTTTACTTTATCGGGATGTAGGCGATGATCCCCAAACTTCCCTGTCCTCTATAGGTCCCGCCATGAGCATTCAGTTTATGAATGTTGCTGTGACACTGATTGAGCAGCGTGTTACCCCTTTTGCCAACCTGCTCACCCGCAGCCAGCACATCACGGCGATGCGGGATAGCTTTGCGCTGGCGATGCCGTTCGTTATCGTCGGTAGCCTGATGGTTCCCCTTATTTTTCCGCCGTTTACCGTGGATACCTATGCGTGGTATGGCGCGGCATATCAGGCTATTCGGCCCATGCTTCTGCCGACGTTTGAGCTGACGATTGGGCTGGTGGCACTGATCATCGCGTTTGGTGCGAGCGCCAGTCTGGGTAAGCAGTATCAACTCCCTGAGCGCCTCTCTGGCCTGACGGGATGCCTGTCTTTTCTGGTCTTTATTGGTTTTAAAGAGACGGATACCAGTAATATTTTTCTGGGGGGGATTGGGATATTTAGCGCTTTAATATCAAGCTTCTACAGTATTGAGGTGATGCGGTTCTTTTACCGGCGTGGATGGTGTATTCGCCTGCCGGAAGAGGTTCCGGTGATGACGCGCAACGGTTTTCAGCTTCTGATGCCCCTGCTCGCCATCATGCTCTCCATTACTCTGGTCAACGCGCTGCTGAAGCAGAACACCGGCATGATTTTACCGGACATGATCAGCGAAGCTTTTCGTCCACTGATCATCGCCTCTGATACGCTTACCGCACTGATTATTACCATTGTTATCTGTAACTTACTGTGGTTTGTCGGCATTCATGGCGCATTGATTGTCACCGGCATTATGAACCCGTTCTGGATGACCTATCTGTTTGAAAACCAGCAGGCGCTGGCGAATAACATCACGCCGCTACCACATATCTATCTGCAAGGATTCTGGGATTTTTACCTGCTCATTGGCGGGATTGGTTCAACGCTGCCGCTGATCTTTATGGCCCTGCGCAGCCGTTCCCGGCAACTGAAAAGTGTCAGTAAAATTGGCTTAATACCGTCGCTGTTTAACATTAATGAACCGGTACTTTTTGGTTTTCCGATCATACTTAACCCGCTGTTTTTAATTCCGTTTATCTGTGTTCCGGTGATTAATGCCTGCCTTGCCTGGTACTTGACTCACCTCGGTGTGCTGGACCGCGCAGTGGCGATGTTGCCATGGTCGATGCCCGCGCCGCTGGGGGCCGCCTGGTCCGCAAACGGGAGCTGGAAAAACATGTTTATGTGCCTGTTTGCCTTCTTCAATGCCTGGATGATCTACCGTCCGTTCTTCAGGGTGTATGAACGGCAACTGGTGGAGGCAGAAAGCAAATAATTCTCCGTTTTCCTCATTTATTTTCCCGCCAGCGTGCGTAAGCCGCTGGTTTTTTACTCTCCCGCCAATTTAAGTGTGATTTTCGTCACGTTTTGTTTTTCCTTATTTTTGATTATGTGATTTAAACCGGCAATTATGGAAAGCGCTTTCCGTAAATGGATGTACATTTCCGATTTTGATCCGTAGATTCCCGATTGCGCCATAAGACGCTCTTTCACTCAGAAAAAGAAAAAGGAAATCTATGAACAGGTTGAACCGATTAATACCTCTGGCCCTTCTCATCAATGCGGCTGCTTGCGGGATCGCGCAGGCGGAGCAGTACGACTTCAAACTGCATGGCTACATGCGCTCAGGCATTCTGGCGAACTCTGACGGCAACCGGGCAGATTCGGTCGGGCTGATGCCGGATGGCAAATGGCGTCTTGGCAACGAAGAAGACACCAAAATCGAGCTGATCCCCCAGGTGATGCTGAAATCTGATGCGGGTCCGGTGGCGAAAATTCAGGCCAACATCACCCATCAGAGCAAATGTACCTCCGACTGGAACTGTCAGGACGATGACGGCAAAGAGGTGCAGTTCCGCGAAGGGTATGTAGAGCTGAGCAATCTGGACTTTGCGCCGGATGTCACCTTCTGGGGCGGGAAACGCTATAGCAGCTCGAACACCTCTAGCCACCAGTTCGACTGGGAGTACATCCAGTACAACGGTACGGGCGGTGGTTTTGACAACCTCGACCTCGGCTTCGCCCGCTTTGATGCCGGTGTCTATGCCTTTTCACCTACGGACGAAACCAAAGCGTTCCCGGTGGATAAAGGCGATCAGGGCTACCCGGATGATTACTCTCTCAACCTGTGGCTGAAGAAAATTGGCGGCACGGGGTTCGATCTGGAGCTGATTGGCCACCACATGAACCGCAATGAAAAGCATCCGACGTCCGCCGAGAAAGGCTATGGCGTTACCGGTGTCTACAACTTTGACGGATTCTGGGGACTGACGGGCGGCTATTCCAAACTGGTGATGCAGTATGGCCGTGGCCTGGCGGCGGGTGACTCGCTGGGCAAAAACGGCTGGGGTTGGGCAAACCTGGAAGATACCCAATCCTGGCGTGTGATCCTCGACAGCATGGCGTCACTGGGTAGCGTGGATGTGTCGACATTTGCCTACTACCAGAAAGACAAAAACTACCGTTGGTGGAGCAGCGATGCTGACGGCTGGGGACGCTCAAGCTGGGTGGCGGGGATCCGCCCGTATCACCAGATCACCAAAAACTTCGCGATGCAGTATGAAGTGGGCTACGAATACCTCGACGATGAAAACTACAAAGGGGTCAACGGGAAAGGCAAAGGCGGCCTGACGAAAGTTACCATCGCGCCGACGCTGACCTTTGATTCCGGGTACTGGAATCGTCCACAGTTGCGCTTCTTCGTCACTTACGCGAAGTGGGATAAAGGTGTTTCTGATGCACTGGACGGTAACTATAACTGGGATACCAACACGATTTCCGCCGGTGGTTATAGCCGCAGTGGTGAGACCGACACAGTGAATTTCGGCGTTCAGGCTGAAGTGTGGTTCTAAGGAGAGAGCAAAATGATTCAACCTATCAGAAACGTTCTGCTGGCCTCTCTGCTCTCCGCGCTGGGTTGCGCGGGGGCGATGGCAGCGGAACAGTCGCATTTCGAACACTTTATTACGCGTGACGGCACGCAGTTAATGGATGGCAAAACGGTATTCCGCTTTGCGGGTATCCACGCGCCGGAACTGCATCGTATTGAGGATGATGCGCGGGGTGTCTGCAAAGCCGACCCGCGTGGCTGGGGACAATACTTCAAATGGCCAACGGCGGAAGAGCAGGCGAACTGGATCAACGCCATGGTTGCCACAGGCGCAAAAGCTCAGCGCGTGTATGTGCTTTCCGTTCAGCAGGAGAACGATGCCGCCTGCGAACGTGAAACGCATATCCTTGCCCCGGAAAGCCCGGATGGCATGCCGCGCCTGAATGAAAAAGCGATGAAGGTCTACGACAACATGATCGCCGAAGCGGATAAACAGGGATTGCGCCTGATCCTGCCGTTTATCGATCACTGGTGGTGGTGGGGGGGACGTGAACAGCTCGCGGCTTTCTACCATGAAAAACCGGAAGATTTTTACCGTACGGACAGTAAAACCTATAAGGCCTATCTGGATGTGATTCGCCAGGTGATCACCCGCACCAACTCGGTGACGGGCCGTTCTTACGCCGACGAAAAGGCAATCATGGCCTGGGAGACGGGGAATGAGCTGGAAGATACCAACGCGGCGTTCCTGAAAGAGACCGCGGCCTGGATCCGGAAATGGGCCCCGCATCAGCTGATTGTCGACGGGACGTATAAGAAGATTAATGACTTTGCATTAAACGATCCTAACGTTGATATCGTCAGCAATCACTACTACACCAACGCCGACAACAACCACCCGGACCAGGTGCGTAAAGACCTGGCAGCCATCGGTGGCAAGAAGGCCTATCTGGTGGGGGAATTTGGTCTGCTCGATCACACGCAGCTCAACGACATTATGCAGTCGATTGTTCACAGCGAGGTCAATGGCGCGCAGGCGGTCGGTGGTTTTATCTGGGGTTTCCGCGGGCATCGCCATGACGGCGGGTTCTACTGGCATAAAGAGTATACCGGTCATTACAGCTATCACTTGCCAGGGTTCCCGGTAGAAGGGAAAGCCAACCAGGAGATGGAGGTTGTGGATCTGGTGAGGAAGGCAGCGGCACAAATGGCGGGTCTGAAACAGACGCCACCGCTGCCGGTTCCTGATGCGCCGGTACTGCGTGCGACCGATTCACCGTTCGCCATCAACTGGATGGGCGCTGCCGTCGGGCGTAGCTATGACGTTGAACGAGCCACATCTGAGAAGGGTCCATGGACGCGGGTGGGAGAGAACATCTCCGACGGAGTGAATGAGTGGAACCCGGCCACCATGGATCTGTTCCGCGATGATTACCGCAGCCTGCAACGAGGTGAGACTTACTACTACCGAGTGCTGGCCAAAAACGAAAGCGGCGTGTCTCAACCCTCCAACGTGATCGCCGTGAAACACACGCAACAGAACCAGGCTCCTGCCGTCACTCTGGGGGATGCGATGGTGACTTCTCTGGACAAAGGTGTGTTGTTACAGGCGACCTGGACAGACGATAACCTGCCGGATCGCGAGGTGAACGTGGGCTGGACTCACGGGGATAACCCGAACGTGCATTTCTGTGATGCCACGAAAACCCACACCCGCGCATGGTTCTCCGCACCGGGTCAGTACGCCCTGACCTTTACCGCCGACGATGGTCTGCTGAAAGGCAGCAAAACCGTCAATGTCACGGTTAACAAGGTGCAAGGGAAAGTGCCTGCGGATTACTGCAACTTTGCCGGCGGTGTGCTGGATGTTCACAAAGGTAAGTTGCACGCGGTGAAAAGCGCGGAAAACGTCCTTGCCATTGGTGATGATGGCTTCCTCGGCCCGTTTGCCAGCGAAGGGGATAAGGTGAGCTGGCAGGTGAATGTGCCGTGGGAAGGGCGGTATACCCTGCACGTCACGTTTAACGGTAAATGGGGTGGAAAGAAAAACTCTTTCGTAGTGAACGGTGGTGCGCCGATTGCCATTGAATTCCCTCAGACCGATGAAAAAGGCCAGCAGATGGCGATTCCGGTGACGCTGAAGGCCGGGAAAAACAGCATCGACT
Source organism: Enterobacter sp. RHBSTW-00994 (assembly GCF_013782625.1). Lineage (NCBI taxonomy): Bacteria > Pseudomonadati > Pseudomonadota > Gammaproteobacteria > Enterobacterales > Enterobacteriaceae > Enterobacter > Enterobacter sp. RHBSTW-00994. The sequence continues at coordinate 72,892 of NZ_CP056199.1, forward strand.
TTGGTCGTTTTGCCGGTGACTGGGGCTACATGTTCATCAAATCCATCGAAGTAACTGCAGAGTAGTGATTTTGGCCGCGTCCATTGGGCGCGGTTTTTTTTATTAACGGAGGCGTTATGACCCGGTATTCATTCCCCGACGGTTTTTTATGGGGTGCAGCAGCATCTGGCCCACAAACGGAAGGCACAGCGGGGAAACCGCACTGCTCCATTTGGGACAGCTGGTTTTCCGAACAACCCGAGCGTTTTTATCAGCAAACCGGTCCGCAGCGTGTTTGCGAGACCTACACCAGGTATCAAGACGATGTCGCCCTGATGAAACAGACAGGGTTTAACTCGTTCAGAACCTCGATTCAGTGGTCACGCCTGATTGACGATTTTGAAACGGGCGAGCCGAACGCCGATGCCGTTCGTTTCTATCACGCTTATCTCGACGAAATGATCGCTAACGGCATCGAGCCGATGATCAATCTTTATCACTTTGATATGCCTGAGGTCTTGCAGAAGAAGTATGGCGGTTTTGAATCAGCACATGTGGCTGAGCTGTTTTCCCGCTTCGCGCGTACGGCCTTTACGCTCTTCGGTCACAAGGTGAAGTACTGGATCACCTTCAACGAACCGATTGTTCCGGTAGAAGGCGGGTATCTGTATGACTTCCATTATCCGTGTAAACAGGACGGTAAGCTGGCGGCGCAGGTCGCTTTTAACATTATGCTGGCGCACGCAAAAGCAGTGCAGGTGTTTCGCGAACTCATGGGGAGCGGTGAAATTGGTGTGGTGCTGAACCTGACACCGACCTACACGCGCAGTGATTCAGCCGAAGATAAAAAGGCAGCATGGTATGCCGACCTGCTGTTTAACCGCAGTTTCCTTGATCCGCTGGTGAAACATCAGTTCCCCAAAGCGTTGTGTGAGCTGCTGGCGTTTCATCATTGTCTGCCTGACACCACCCCGGAAGATGTCCGTCTGATTACCGATTCGAGAATCGATTTTCTTGGCGTGAACTACTACGTGCCGCGGCGTGTCCAGGCGCGTGAGTCCGCGTATACGCTCGATTACTTCTCCCCGGAGTACTACTTCGAAAACTACGTCGACCCGAACGGTCGCTTTAACCCTTATCGGGATAATAATGAGATCCTGCCGGTGGCAGTTTACGATATTGCCCGCAATATCCGCGACAATTACGGCAATATTAAGTGGTATCTCGCCGAAATTGGCATTGCGATGGACCTGGAATCGGAAGGTCCGGTGCAGGCCGATGGTGTGATTGATGACGGGTTCCGCATTGGGTTGATGGAGGAGCATCTGGTGCAGCTTCACCATGCCATTCGCGATGGCGCGAACTGTTTTGGCGTTCACCAGTGGACGTTTATCGACAACTGGTCGTGGATTAACGCGTTTAAACGTCGCTACGGATTTTATCGCCTGGATCTCGAAACGGGCGAGCGGCAGATCAAGCGCAACGCGCTGTGGTTCCGGGAGTTGGCCTTAAGTAATCAGTTTTCCACTGAGGAGCGCCCATCGTGAGCCAGACCTGTTTTTACCCGCTTACCAATGTGGTGAAAAACTATCCCTGGGGAAGCCGGCATTCGCTTAATCAGCGCTTCAACGTTCTGAACCCGGACGATCAGCCGCAGGCCGAGCTATGGATGGGTGTCCACCCTGCGGGTGTTTCCCATGTGAAGGTTGCTCAGGAGCTGATGGCTCTGTCTGATTTGCTGGCCAAAGAGCCTGCGATGATGCTGGGCGAGGCAACGTATCAGCGTTTTAACGACTTGCCGTTTTTGCTAAAAATCCTTGCCGCCGGGCGCGCGTTGTCGATTCAGGTTCACCCGACCAAAGCCCAGGCAGAATGCGGCTTTGCGCGCGCACAGCAGGCGAACGAGGGGGAGATGCCGGACTATAACGACGCGAACCATAAACCGGAGCTGGTCTACGCCATCACCCCATTTGTGGCGATGAACGGTTTTCGTGATACGAACACCATCGCCGCTAACCTGAGTGCTCTGGATATCCCCGTGCTCAATACCCTTGCTGCCGGACTGCTTGCACAGCCCGATGGTGACGGGTTACGTGCTTTTTTCATTGCGATGATGCAGCTTACGCCAGCCACCAAAATGCAGGCCATTGCGCAGGTGATCGCGCGGGGAGAGGATCTTTACGGCGAGGAGACAGGGGCGATTTTCAGGCGCTTACAGCATGACTATCCGAATGATACAGGCGTACTTGCGCCGCTATTCCTCAACTGTATTACCCTGCAACCCGGTGAAGCGATGTTCCTTTATCCCGGAACGCTGCATGCGTATGTTCACGGTACGGCGATTGAGGTAATGGCCAGTTCCGACAACGTGCTACGCGCCGGACTCACGCCAAAGAAAATCAACCTGGATGAGCTGGTTCAATGCACCACGTTCACCCCAACAGCCGCTGGCTTGCTCTGTATGTTGCCGGAACCGCACGCCGCAGAAGCACGCTACCCCATTCCGGTTGATGATTTCCGGTTCAGCATTTTCACCGGGGCAGATCATCAGCCGATGACGACGACCAGCGCCGAGATTGTGCTGGTGATTGAAGGCGATGCGATGCTGAGCCATATCAGCGGTGAAACCCTGACGCTGAGTGCCGGGGCATCGGTGTTTATTCCTGCCTCCACGAGACAATGGCAGCTCACCACTACCGGAAAAGTGTGCCGCGTCTCATCGTAATGTCACCCCAGAGGGGGCTTATGCCCCCTCCGCATTTCGTGCTTTCTTCGTAGGGTAATGTTGCGGCGTCTGGATAGACTTCCGTTAATGGCCGAACGGGGGACAACGATATGAACTGGCAGCCTTTTCGCGGTAACGCACCGGCAACGATGACGATTTACAGTGCTTCATTTCCCGATGTCAGCGATCAGTGGCCGATGAAAGACGACGTCACCCGCGAGATCAACGCGATAGACAAGGCGCTGAAAGCGGACCTCGCGCTGCTGCCTCCTCTTATGGATTACGAAGAGGGCGGCCAGGCTGTACTGATTTCCCAGCATATTTATTCTGAACAGGCATACCGTACCCGCCCGGCGCTGGCCGCATGGCGTGCCCGGCTGGTTCCCACGGCGCTGGCGATCTTTGTGGTGCAAAATCCACTGGAAGATAAGCTCCCCGAAGGCACGCCGATGGACAAGGAAAGCCGTCAGTGGTTTATCCATGCTAACGACGCCATCGGCGTGCGCTCCCGCGCGCGGGTTCTGGCGACACTGGTGGACAAGTACATCCACAACGACATTGAAAGTGACTGGATAAGCCTGGCAAGTGGCGCAGCTATTCCTGTACTGGAGGCGTTGCGAACCGCCAAACTGGATGGGCAGAACGTGCATTTGTCGCTGGTGGATAATGACCCCGTTGCGCTGCGCTGGGCTGAAACCATGGCCGCGCAGGAGGGATTGAATGTCGGAGAACAACTGACTCTGCTCAGGCGCGACCTGATTCAGACGTTTATCCGCAGTGAAGATCTTCTGCTGGAGCTGGGCGAACATCAGGCTGAACTGGTGGATGCGCTGGGGATTTTTGAATACTTCAACGATGCAGATGCGGTGATTTTTTTGCAGCGTGCCCTGCGGCTGGTGAAACCCGGCGGGGCGGTGATTGTGTCGAATATGCTGACCAGCAGTCCGCAAATCGACTTCACCCTGCGTTGTATCGGCTGGTCGCATATTTTCCCCCGCTCATTAGAGCAGCTACAGGCTATCCATCTCGCGGCCGGAGTGCCGGTGGAAAATGTTACGGTGATTGTGCCGAAGGATGGGGTATATGCGGTGATGGAAATGCGAATTTGACGCGCGGGCGGTTCTGTCAGCGGAGCGTGTCGCCGGATATTCCCGGCGAATGTCAGATAAACGTTAATCGGTATTCACCTGCTATTTGTAGAATAAATACCCACGGAGAAAGGGATGCCAGTCAGTACAGCGACAGCGTATTATTGTTTTAAATAACGATCTGCCTCATGCGTATTTCCTCTCTTTATATATTCCCCGCGCAAATAAATGCCACAAAATAAATAAAATATAATTATGTATTCATGAAATATATAATTAACATTAACGGTAAAGTTTTGTAATTAATATTAACTTTTTGCAATTAATAATGAAAATGATTCTCACTTTTATTTGTGTTGAGTGAGGGGATCGAATATGTCCACATCATATGGACGTGATAAATTATTAGTGGGCGCAGCCGTACTGTTATGCGCGCCGGTTTTTGCCGAAACAGATAATAACATCGAGGACGTTGAGACTATTCAGGTTGTGGCATCGGTGGAGAGTACGCCAAAAGAAACCCATGTTTACGAGAATAAAATCGCCGCCCGTCAGCCGGAACTTATCAAAGATATTCTGCGTGATATTCCTGGCGTTGATGTTGGCGGGACGAATGGATTTAATCAGCAAATCTATATGCGCGGCGTAAGCGACAAGGGAATCAACGTTACCATTGATGGTGCGCGCCAGATGGGCGATGTTTTTCACCATGGCGGTAATCTGTTAATTGATCCAGCGTTATTAAAGCAGGTTGATGTCTCTGTGGGGGCTAACTCTGTGGTCCATGGTTCCGGGGCATTAGGCGGTGCGGTGAAATTTACCACCGTTGACGCGTCTGATTTGCTGCGACCAGGTGAACGTTACGGCGCACGGGTTAAAACCGGTTACGACACCAATAACGACGAATGGTCTAACTCCCTGACATTATTTGGCCGGGTGGCCGATCGCGTTGACCTGTTGGGCTATATAAGCCGCAGCGATTACGACTATGGCGAAAGCGGAGATGGCACGCGTATTGGCGCAGATGGCAAAGATAAAAGCTATTTAGTGAAAGCCGGTGTTGATCTTTTTGAAGGCCAAAAAATAAAAGTCTCGGCGGAGCGCGTAAAATCGGACGGTGAATATCCGTTCCGCGCTGAGTTTTCCTATCGCCCGACGACCACCGCTAATTTCCAGGACTACACGCCGCAACGTTTTACCCGTGAAACCCAAACGCTCTCTTATGAAGCGGTTGATGGTAGCGGATGGGTTGACCTCAACGTGGTGGGTTATCACACCAAAAATGAACTCGATCGCAGCCAGCCGCATAAAAATATGGCCGCAGCCATCCGTTCCGGCAAAGCGAACGCCAGTGTTAAAAAGCGCTGGAATAACCAGGACGGTGGCTGGGTGACGAGTGTGGAAACCTGGGGCATTAACGTTGACAACCGTTCTGAATTCCAGACGGGAGCTTTTGGTCACACGTTGCACGTGGGCTATGAATGGTTTCAGACCAAAAATCATCGTGATGATTACCAATATTCCAGTGGGCGGAAAACCGCATCCTGGGATGGCGAAAAGGGGACCAGCAACTCTGGGTATCTGGAAAATGCCGTACAGTTGGGTGGGCTGACGCTCACACCGGGGATTCGCTACGATCATTATCGGGCAGATATGCTTGGCGATGAGGACCAGACATTCACTGAATTCTCCAAAGCCTTTGGCGCTGAGTACCGTTTTGAATCCGGCTTGGGCTTATTTGCTAACTACACTGAACTGTTCCGTGCTCCCGATACCACCGAATCGATCCGCGTTAATTCCAGCAAGTTTAACCAGAAAAACCAGCTTGAGCCGGAAACCGGTGAGAATAAAGAGGTCGGCATTTTCTTCGACCATCGTGGCCTAATTGTGCAAGAGGACACGTTCAGTCTTGTCGGTAAATATTTCCGCACACATTACGATAATCTTATTGTCCAGACAGCTGTTCCCGGTGTATCTGAACTCACAGAGCGTTTTAATGCCGGTAATGCGGTTGTCGATGGCTATGAAGCGTCGGTGAATTATGCGGTAAATAATATTATTACCCGTTTCAGCTATTCTCATATCAGCACTGATTATACGTCACCATTGATGGTCAAAGGGGTGGCTAAATATGGTGATATCCTGGGACGCGATACTGGCGATAAGTACACTGTAGGGTTGACGTATTTGCTGCCGAAATATGACCTGTCCCTCCACTGGAACTCACTGTTCTACACGCGTTATAAAGATGAGAAAACGAAAAAGCCTGGCTATGGTGTGAACGATCTGGCGGTGGAATGGGCGCCCGCATCCGGTACGCTGGATGGCCTGACGGTAAGCCTGGGGTTATACAACATCTTTGATAAAAACTATGTGTCCCACACGTCGCGCAACAGCTATGGCGTACTGGGTGCAGACTACGAACCCGGACGGAGTTTCCGTGCCAGTGTGGCGTATCAGTTCTGATGTTCAGCGCATAAACAAGCCCCGGTATAACCGGGGTTAACTGGCAGGAAGAATGCTGTAGCAGCAGGCCAGGCGCTTGCTTTTCATCCGTGACCCGAACATCATCCCCTCATGAACATCGAAACTGCAGTCTCTTCACAATTTGAACGTCTTGTCGCGATCTGGGAATCATCCGTTCGCGCCACTCACCACTTTTTACAGGAAAGCGATATTGCGGCGCTGCGCCCGTTATTGCTCAACGCGTATCTCCCCCATCTCAGGGTGGTGATTGCCCGGGATGAAACGGGAGTGATTCACGGCTTTTTAGGCGTAGATCAAAACCGCATTGAAATGCTGTTTGTCGATGACGTGAGTCGCGGGAAAGGTGTAGGTAAATTACTGCTGAAGTATGCGGTCGAATATTTCGGCGTGAATGAAGTGGATGTTAACGAGCAGAATCCGCAGGGTGTCGCGTTTTATCAGTATATGGGGTTTGTGCAGGTTGGACGCTCTGAACGGGACGGGCAGGGGAATCTGTTTCCGTTGCTGCATATGCGGTTGGGGTGATAACGAGATCAGCGTTTAGCTTTCTTATCCCATTTTAATAAGCCGACAATATCTTTTTCTCCTTCGACTTCTTTAAACAGTCGCTGCTTTTTCCAGGTTCCACCAAAAACAATTAAAGCAAGAGAGTTCGCAATTCGCGTTTTAGAGGCAATGAGGTTTCATGAACTTAGTATTAGTACTGGGGAATTATCTAAAATTTCTGGACTTTCTTTTAATCAATTCGAAGGGGTATATGTTTTTTGGAAAACGTTGAATGTATCAACAGAGGTTTTCAATGTTGATGGACAGTATGACTGTGATCAAGTTAAAGTTAATGAAGCTATTCAAGACGTGAAAAATGGAATATTTGATTATTTATATTATTGGGATCATAGAATATTAGAAAATATTAATTTACAAAGATTAATGGCTGATAATTTGAATGCGGGGGAATTTATTAGAGAGAGCTAATTAGAGAGAGCTAAATTGTGCCATCGCTTCATATCAAAATTTTTGGCGGAAGATCACAGGAGTCGAACCTGCCCGGGAACGCTGGCGTCCCCAACTGGATTTGAAGTCCAGCCACCTCACCGGAGATGACGATCTTCCGCGCCTGCATTGCTACATGGAGGCGGGGCGCATTATAGCTACTTTCAGGCATTTACCACATACCCAGACACACTTTTTTCACTACTCTTTTGACCTGTATTAAGCCATTTGAGTTAATTCCTAACAAAATCCTCACGTTAGCTTTTCCCCGTTCTGAGTTTTAACGCGATCACAAAAAGCAAGAAACGTAAGTTACTAACCAGAAAACAGAATACCCGCCCCGTCGCCAATGGTTTACAACATGTGAAACCGGTCTCAGCGCCCCCTACAGCGTGAAGGATAAAAAAATGAAGAGCGAAGTACTGTCTGTAAAAGAGAAGATTGGCTATGGCATGGGTGACGCCGCCAGCCACATCATTTTTGATAACGTCATGCTGTACATGATGTTTTTCTACACCGATATTTTCGGCATTCCTGCCGGGTTTGTCGGAACCATGTTCCTGCTGGCGCGCGCGCTGGATGCCATCTCCGACCCATGCATGGGGCTGCTTGCTGACCGCACCCGCAGCCGTTGGGGTAAGTTCCGCCCGTGGATTTTGTTCGGTGCTATCCCGTTCGGCATCGTCTGCGTGCTGGCGTACACCACGCCGGACCTTAGCCTGAACGGAAAAATGATTTATGCCGCTATCACCTACACTCTGCTGACCCTGCTCTATACCGTGGTCAACATTCCTTATTGTGCACTTGGCGGCGTCATCACCAACGACCCAACGCAGCGTATCTCCCTGCAGTCCTGGCGCTTTGTGCTGGCCACGGCGGGCGGCATGCTCTCCACGGTATTGATGATGCCGCTGGTAAACCTGATTGGTGGTGAAGACAAAGCCTTTGGCTTCCAGGGCGGGATTGCCGTGCTGTCGGTGGTCGCGTTCCTGATGCTGGCATTCTGCTTCTTCACCACCAAAGAACGCATCCAGGTTCCGCCAAGCACCACCTCCATGCGTGAAGACCTGCGCGACATCTGGCAAAACGACCAGTGGCGTATTGTCGGCGTGCTGACCATCCTTAATATCCTCGCCGTCTGCGTGCGCGGCGGCGCGATGATGTACTACTGCACCTGGATCATGGGCTCGCCGGAAGTATTCGTTGCTTTCCTCACCACCTACTGCGTCGGCAACCTGATCGGCTCTGCGCTGGCAAAACCGCTTACTGACTGGAAATGCAAAGTCAGCGTCTTCTGGTGGACCAACGCCGCGCTGGCGGTGCTGAGTATCGCTATGTTCTTCGTGCCGATGCATGCCAGCATCGTGATGTTCGGCTTTATCTTCGTAATTGGCGTGCTGCACCAACTGGTAACGCCAATCCAGTGGGTGATGATGTCCGACACCGTTGATTACGGCGAATGGACCAACGGCAAACGTCTCACCGGTATCAGCTTTGCAGGCACACTTTTCGTGCTGAAACTGGGCCTGGCACTGGGAGGCGCAATGATTGGCTGGATGCTGGCCGGCGGCGGTTACGACGCGGCAGCGAAAACCCAGAACAGCGCGACCATCAGCATCATCATTGGCCTCTTCACCCTGGTTCCGGCGGTCTGCTACGTGCTGAGTGCCATTATCGCCAAACGCTATTACACGCTGAAAACACCATTCCTGTTGAAAATCATGGGTGAGTTGGCGCAGGGTGCGCGCCGTAATCAGCAGGCATTCGACAACCTGCCAGTCAGCAAAGAATTACAGAACTAAGAGGACGAAAGTATGAAAATCAGTGACGGAAACTGGCTCATTCAACCGGGCCTGAACGTGACGTATCCGGTTCAGGTATTCGATGTGGATCAGCAGGGTAACGATCTGGTGGTCTATGTTGCGCCACGTGACGTGCGCGAACGGACCTGGCAGCTCGACACATTGATGTTCACGGTTCGCCTGTTTGCCCCACAGGAAGGGATTGTCGGGGTGCGCATTGAGCACTTCCAGGGGGCGCTTGATAACGGCCCACACTATCCGCTGAATGTTCTGCAGGATGTGAAGGTTGAGATTGAAAACAACGCGGAATTCGCGGAGCTGAAAAGCGGCACGATCAGCGTGCGCGTCACGAAAGGTGAATTCTGGGCGCTGGATTTCCTGCGCAACGGGCAGCGTATTACCGGTAGTCAGTTGAAAAACAACGGCTACGTGCAGGACAGCAATACAGACCGCAATCATATCTTCGAGCGTCTGGATCTGGGTGTGGGTGAAACGGTCTACGGTCTGGGCGAACGCTTTACCGCGCTGGTGCGTAACGGCCAGACGGTGGAAACCTGGAATCGCGACGGCGGAACCAGCACCGAGCAGTCATACAAAAATATCCCGTTCTACCTCACTAACCGGGGTTACGGTGTGCTGGTGAACCACCCGGAGAACGTGTCGTTCGAAGTGGGATCTGAGAAGGTCTCCAAAGTGCAGTTCAGCGTGGAAGGCGAGCATCTTGAGTATTTTGTGATCGACGGCCCGACGCCGAAAGAGGTGCTGAACCGCTATACGCAGTTCACCGGGCGTCCGGCATTGCCACCGGCATGGTCATTCGGCCTGTGGCTCACCACATCGTTCACCACCAACTATGACGAAGCCACGGTAAACCGTTTTATCAACGGTATGGCCGAGCGTGACCTGCCGCTACACGTGTTCCACTTCGATTGCTTCTGGATGAAGGCCTTCCAGTGGTGCGACTTCGAGTGGGATCCGGTGACCTTCCCGGACCCGGAAGGGATGATTCGCCGTCTGAAAGAGAAAGGGCTGAAAGTCTGCGTGTGGATCAATCCGTATATCGGCCAGAAATCACCAGTGTTCAACGAGCTGAAAAAGAAAGATTATCTGCTCAAACGCCCAGACGGTTCCCTGTGGCAGTGGGATAAATGGCAGCCGGGGCTGGCGATTTACGACTTCACCAACCCGGATGCCTGCAAATGGTACGCCGACAAGCTGAAAGGTCTGGTGGATATTGGCGTGGATTGCTTCAAAACCGATTTCGGCGAACGTATCCCGACGGATGTTGTATGGCATGACGGATCTGATCCGCAGAAGATGCATAACCACTATGCCTATATCTACAACGAGCTGGTGTGGAACGTGCTGAAAGAGACCGTGGGTGAAGAAGAGGCCGTGTTGTTTGCCCGTTCTGCGTCCGTCGGTGCGCAAAAATTCCCGGTGCACTGGGGCGGTGACTGCTACGCCAATTACGAATCCATGGCGGAAAGTCTGCGCGGGGGGTTGTCGATTGGTCTGTCCGGTTTCGGTTTCTGGAGCCATGATATCGGCGGCTTTGAAAACACCGCTCCGGCGCATGTCTACAAACGCTGGTGCGCGTTCGGATTGTTCTCTAGCCACAGCCGTTTACACGGCAGCAAATCTTACCGTGTGCCGTGGGCGTACGATGATGAATCCTGCGATGTCGTGCGCCATTTCACACAGCTTAAGTGCCAGATGATGCCGTACTTATATCGCCAGGCGGCGCTGGCACGAGAGGAAGGTACACCAATGCTGCGGGCAATGATGCTGGAGTTCCCGGACGATCCGGCCTGTGATTATCTCGACCGCCAGTACATGCTGGGGGATTCCATGATGGTTGCCCCGGTGTTCTCTGAAGCGGGTGATGTGCAATTTTATCTGCCGGAAGGACGCTGGACGCATCTGTGGCACAACGATGAAATCCTGGGCAGCCGCTGGCACAAACAGCAGCACGGTTTCCAGAGCCTGCCTGTATATGTGCGTGATAACACCCTGCTGGCACTGGGTAACAACAACCAGAAGCCAGACTACGCGTGGAACGAAGGCACTGCTTTCCAGCTGTTTAACCTGGACGACGGCGCTACGGCAGTCAGTGAAGTACCTGCGGCGGACGGTACTGTGGCGTTTACGCTGAAGGCATCGCGTCAGGATGGGACTGTGACCATCCAGGGCGCAGGAGAGGCGCGGAGCTGGTCAGTCTGCTTGCGCAACGTGCAGAACGTGGGCAGCGTGAAAGGCGGCTCACATGCCGGTAGCGAGTGGGGCGTGGTGGTGAAAGCGGATGGCAATGAGGTTGTGATTCATCTCTGAGTTCTCTCTCCCTCTCCCGAAAGGGGAGAGGGAGGGTTTGCTCTAGGGAGAGGGCTGGGGCGAAGGGGGAGCTGACGACGTAACAGCAGGAACTGTCGATACCACGCCCCCCGCCATCGTCTGCTGGACTTGCTGTTTATCCATATTCACCGCATTTAGCTTCCCGTTTACCGTCGGCTTCAGCGGCGCATTTGCCTGAACGCTGCCACTGGCGGTCACCTGAATATTGCCGTCACCAGTAATAGGCAGTGCTGGCCAGCCCCACTGTTGCATCACGTTCAGCGGCACGCCGCGCCCGTTCAGGCTTACGGTGGTCTGGCGTTGTGCAAGCTGTGAAACGGTTGCGGTGGCTTCAAGGATCCCTTTCTCGGTAAAGGCGCTCAGTTCGGTAATATTGACCGTCGAGGCGTTGGCGTTGAGCGCCAGCGAAGGACGACGCACATCCACGCGATTAAACGTTGCCGCCGCACCGTTCAGCGTGGCGTTGCCTCCCCACATACCCCATTGACGATCTTTAGCCAGTTGCAGATTCGCGCCGTAGCCATCAAGGGAGGTGATTTGCCACGGGAAAGCCGGATCGATATCGATCACCAGGTTACGGCTCAGACCGAATTTTTTCAGCGTCACACCGTTTAGCCACTCCGGCAACGGATCCATCCACAGCGTTTTCCAGTTTTGCGGCAGAGTGTATTCCAGCCCGGCGATGGCAACATCGTCCAGAACCAGCGTTTTGCCATCGCGGAGCCAGTTACCGGACGTACGTACCATGCCGCCTTCCCAGCGGGAGGTAAACTGGCGCAGCGCAATGCCCTGTGGGGCAAATTCAGCGTTCAGGATCGGGTCGAAAAGATGCAGCGAGCCATAGATAAACTCGCTGGCATTCATCGATAAACGTCCGTCCTGACTCTGCCAGTCGCCTTTGCTTAGGGTCAGATTACGCAAGCTTAAATCGAGATCGGTCACCGCCCAGTCCGGCCCTTGCAGACGTGCATCGGTCACGTCGAGACGGCCAATTTGCAGGGAAGGGAGTGTGGTGATGGGGGCGAAGAAATCCATCAGTGTTTTATCGCTTTGCAGACGGATCTCATTCAGCCGCAGAGTATCGATTACCCAGCTACCGTCAGCATTGCGCAGTGCGGAGCCAGTGAGGGAGCCGCGCGCCATATCTGCCCCGATGGTGTTCAGCACCACTTCCTTGCCGTTGAGTTGCCCCTGAATCAGTACATTACTGGCCGGAACGCCATTGAGCGTGAGCGAGCCCGCGCTGATCTGAATCTGTGCATTTTTGCCCAGTACGTTACCCGCTTCCGGCTGCCATGGGCTAACGCCACCTGTGACTTTTTGCGCACTCAGGTCCCATTCCGTGTTTGGGCTGTTAAACGCCATGTTATTCAGTTGCAACCGGTCGGCCTGGAAAGGCAGAGGTGCAGTCTGCGGGGAAAGGTTCAGCGTACCGTCATACAGCGAGATGGTATCTACATGCAGCGGATCGGTGATCTGGCGGCTGCTTAAGCCGATGTCGACTTTTTTGGCAACAAGCGTGGCGGGTTTCCCGTCGCGACCAAAAGTGATGTTTTCCAGGATGATGTGGGAAGGCGATGAAAAGCGGTGATCCATCTGGTCGAAATTGAGTTCGTAATCGGTATTGACCGTAACCCAACTGCTGACCTGCGCCGCGCCCCAGCGCGTCTGAACCAGAATATACAGTGCCAGGATCACGATAAGTATCGCAATCAAAATCCAGATGAGCAGCTTTCCAATAAATTTCATGGTCTTCCATCCCGTCAAACGCACATAAAGGAGTTATGCACGATTTATGCGCAATCCTCAAGGCGGGAATGGTGTAATTAGATGTCACGGCGGGCATTGACTGCCCGCCGTGATGACGATCAATTTTTTTCAGGCGGGAAAACGAGGTTGAGCACAATCGCAGTGATACCGCCAGCCGCGATGCCGGAGGAGAGCAGGTTTTTCACCCAGTCAGGTGCAAACTGCAGAATCAACGGTTGCTGAGAAACGCCCAGACCTACGGCCAGAGACAGCGCGATAATCATGATTGCGCGACGGTTCAGCGGCTCACGGGAGACAATGCGTACACCAGAGGCCGCGATTGTCCCGAACATGACCAGCGTCGCGCCGCCCAGTACCGGCTCAGGGATGTGCTGCACAAAGCCACTGACCGCCGGGAACAGACCGAGGACGATCAGCATCAATGCCACCACAAAACCGACATAACGGCTGGCGACACCCGTCAACTGGATCACGCCGTTGTTCTGGCCGAAGCAGGAGTTCGGGAAGGTGTTGAACACCGCGGAAACAAATGAGTTCAGACCATTCGCCAGTACGCCGCCTTTCAGGCGCTTCATGTACAACGGGCCAGAAACAGGCTGCTCAGAGACATCTGACGTTGCTGTGATATCGCCGATAGTTTCCAGCGAGGTGATCATAAAGACCAGCATCAGCGGCAACAGCAGGTTCCAGTCGATGCCTAAGCCGTAATACAACGGAGTAGGGACCATAATCAGCGGGCTGTTGGTTGGGGCGGTATTCTCCGGCAGCATACCCAGCGCCCAGGCCATCAGATAACCAGCAGCCATCGCAATCACCAGGGATGCTACACGCAGATACGGGTTACGCTGGCGATTCAGCAGAATAATGATGCCCAGCACCACACCAGCCAGCAGCAGGTTTTTCGGTGCGCCAAAGGTATGGTCACTCATGGCTGCATAGCCACCGCCGATGGACGTCAGGCCAACCTGAATCAACGACAGACCGATGATCATCACCACCACACCGGAGACCAGCGGAGTAATCACGCGACGCGCCAGATGCAGTACGCGGGAAATGACCATCTCGGTACAACTTGCCAGCATCAGTGTACCGAACAGGGCCGCCATCATGGTCGGGACATCCGCGCCGCCCGTTTTCAGTGCCGTCCCGCCCATAATCAGCGGAGCCACAAAGTTAAAACTGGTTCCCTGAATCGACAGCAATCCTGACCCGACCGGACCCCAGGCTTTAATTTGAATAACCGAGGCCACGCCGGAGGCAAACAGGGACATGCTGATGATGTGCTGAGTATCTTGTGTCGGTAAACCGAGCGCCTGACAGATCAACAGAGCAGGAGTAATGACCGCAACAAACATGGCCAGCAAATGCTGACAGGCGGCGAACAACGTTTGCGCCAGAGGCGGGCGATCTTCCAGGCGGTAGATCAATTCACTATTCTGCTTCTGCGCAATCGGTTGCGCATCAGGAGACTCTATGGTGTTAACGGACATCGGCGGCAATCCCACGGTGGAAAAGCGGGCATTTTATCTGACCAGTTGGTAAAAGCAAACGATTGCCAGCGAAAAAAGAACAGAATTCCTTTTCCCTGACGTGACTTTTTCTATAACGATGCGGAGAAAATAATTACACTTTTGCCGTCGATTGCTCATGAAGAGCACAAATCGGCCCAGGATAACGCCGCGTGTGTATGGAATACGCGCAATTAAAGGAGCCCCTATGATTCATCTCGATACGTTGTCGACGCTTGTTGCCGCAACGCTGGTGCTGCTGCTCGGGCGCAAGCTTCTGCACAGTATTGCCTTTCTCAAAAAGTACACCATTCCTGAACCTGTTGCCGGTGGTTTGCTGGTGGCGCTGGCCTTGCTGGTCCTGAAAAAAAGCATGGGCTGGGAAATCGATTTTGACATGTCCCTGAAAGACCCGCTGATGCTGGCTTTCTTTGCCACTATCGGTCTGAACGCCAATCTGGCGAGTTTGCGCGCGGGGGGAAAAGTCCTCGGCGTATTTCTGATCGTCGTGGTCGGGCTGCTGGTGATGCAAAATGCCATCGGCATTGGCATGGCTTCCTTGCTGGGTCTGGATCCGCTGATGGGGTTGCTGGCCGGTTCAATCACCCTTTCCGGTGGACATGGTACAGGTGCGGCGTGGAGCAAGCTGTTTACTGAACGCTATGGATTTGAGAATGCCACAGAAGTGGCGATGGCTTGTGCAACCTTTGGCCTTGTACTGGGCGGCCTGATTGGCGGCCCGGTGGCGCGGTATCTGGTGAAGCATTCCAGTACACCGAATGGCAGACCGGACGACGAACTGGTTCCCACGGCATTTGAAAAGCCGGATGTCGGGCGCAGCATTACCTCTCTGGTACTGATTGAAACCATTGCAATGATTGCTATCTGCCTGACTGCTGGAAAGGTCGTTGCACAATGGCTGGCGGGAACACCTTTTGAGTTGCCGACGTTCGTGTGTGTCCTTTTTGTCGGCGTGGTACTGAGTAACGGCCTGGCCTTGATCGGGTTCTACCGCGTTTTCGAACGCGCGGTGTCCGTGCTTGGTAACGTCTGCCTGTCACTGTTCCTGGCGATGGCGCTGATGAGCCTTAAGTTGTGGGAGCTGGCATCTCTGGCATTGCCGATGGTCACCATTCTGGCGGTACAGACCCTCTTTATGGCGCTGTATGCCATGTTTGTGACCTGGCGAATGATGGGGAAAAACTACGATGCAGCCGTTCTGGCCGCGGGCCACTGTGGGTTTGGTCTGGGCGCCACGCCAACGGCTATCGCCAATATGCAGGCCATCACCGAGCGTTTTGGCCCGTCACACACCGCGTTTCTGGTTGTGCCGATGGTCGGGGCATTCTTCATTGACATCGTGAATGCGCTGGTGATTAAACTCTATCTGATGCTACCGATTTTTGGCTAATCGTCAGGCGTTGGAATAACGTTCAGTTTCCGGCATCCAGCGCTCAATTAACGCTGCCGCCTGCTCGGGGTAGCGTTCATGAATATGGCGGGCAAGACGCTGAACTTCGGGGATCATGGCCTGATCGCGCAGTAAATCAGCCACTTTAAATTCGGCATTCCCCGTTTGACGCGTGCCCAGCAATTCGCCAGGCCCCCGGATTTCCAGGTCTTTTTGCGCAATCACGAAGCCATCGTTGCTGTCGCGCAGGACTTGCAAACGCATTTGCGCCGTTTTAGAGAGCGGAGCTTTGTAGAGCAGCACACAGTGAGAGGCAACCGCGCCACGACCCACGCGCCCACGCAACTGGTGGAGTTGCGCAAGTCCCAGACGTTCCGGGTTTTCGATAATCATCAGGCTGGCGTTAGGGACATCAACACCCACTTCGATAACCGTGGTGGCAATCAGCAGATGCAGTTCTCCCTGCTTGAAGGAGTGCATTACCGCCTGCTTTTCGGCGGGTTTCATACGGCCATGCACCAGGCCCACCTTAAGCTCCGGCAGCGCCAGTTTCAGCTCTTCCCATGTGGCTTCGGCGGCCTGCGCTTCGAGCAGTTCCGACTCCTCAATCAGTGTGCAGACCCAGTAAGCCTGGCGGTTTTCCGTCGTGGCAGCATTGCGTACACGGTTGATGATATCGCTGCGACGGGTATCCGGAATCGCTACGGTGGTGACTGGTGTTCGGCCTGGCGGGAGTTCGTCGATGGTGGAGGTGTCCAGATCGGCATAAGCGGTCATTGCCAGGGTGCGCGGGATAGGGGTGGCGGTCATGATTAACTGATGTGGGTGGAACCCTTGCTGAAGCCCTTTTTCCCACAGCGCCAGACGCTGGTGAACGCCGAAGCGGTGTTGTTCATCGATGATCACCAGGGCCAGACCGTTAAATTGTACCTGTTCCTGGAATATCGCGTGAGTACCCACAATCATCTGAACCTGACCGCTGGCAATGGCATCCTGTTGCGCAAGGCGCGCCTTGCCTTTTTGCTTACCGGCCAGCCAGCCTACTTCAACCCCGAGCGGGGCAAACCAGTTGCGGAAATTATTCGCATGCTGCTCGGCCAGCAGCTCAGTAGGCGCCATCAGTGCGACCTGTTTGCCGTGGGCAATGGCACGAAGCGCCGCCAGTGCGGCAACCAGTGTTTTTCCTGAACCAACATCACCTTGTACCAGGCGCATCATTGGTACATCGAGCGCCATATCGCGTTCAACTTCGGCAACCACACGAGCCTGAGCACCGGTTGGTTTAAAGGGCAATGACGCCAGCAGCTTATCTTTTAAATCATCACGCTGGCTTAGCGGCTGGGCATGGAAACGCTGTGCGCCAGCACGAAGCGCCAGCATACTCAGGTTATGGGCCAGTAATTCTTCAAGGATAAGCCGCCGTTGTGCCGGATGTTGCCCACTCTCTAAATCACTGAGTTGCAATGATGGTGGTGGACGGTGCAACGTGCGCATCGCTTCCGGCAGGCTCATCATCCCTTGTGCCAGTTCGGGCGGCAGCAGTTCAGTAATGGCGCACGTATCGAGCAGTTCCAGAGCCTGATCGGTGAGCTTACGCAGGGTGGCCTGTTTAATGCCTTCGGTAGTTGGGTAGACCGGGGTCAGCGTTTCCTGCAATTCCGGTGTACTAAGATCGCCCTGCACACGGTATTCCGGGTGGATCATCTCTGCGCCGTACTTGCCACGTTTTGCTTCGCCATAGGCCAGCACACGTCGCCCGGTTGCGAGACCATTTTTCATCGCCGCGCTGAAGTTGAAGAAACGCATAGTGAGAATGCCGGAGCCGTCGCTGATCTGGCAGGTCATCATTCGGCGTCCACCGAAGGTGATATTACAGTTCAGCACTTCGCCTTCGACGGTGGCATACACGCCAGGCAGCAGATCGCCAATCTTATAAAGATGGGTACGGTCTTCGTAACGCAGGGGGAGGTGGAGCAGGAGATCCTGCACGGTGTGCAGGCCAATTTTAGCCAGTTTGCTACTTTGCGCTGCACCCACGCCCGTCAGCGTATTGAGCGGTACGGCATCCAGCAGGCGGCCTTTCATGATTTATCCTGCGTATTGCATGGTGGACCACCACTCGGCATCGGCTTCAATTTCGCCCTGCGCGTTAACATGGGGGTAAGGCAATTTTTTCTGTTTCGCCACGCGGGCCAGTACCGGATAGCCGCCTTCAAACAGCAGGCGCTGTTGTTCTTCTTCCGGCAGCATGCTGTTGCTGCGTTCGTACATTCCGGCATTCTGACGCTGGCGCTGTGCTTCGTACAGAATAAGTGCGGAGGCAACGGAGACATTCAGCGACTGCACCATGCCGATCATCGGGATGATGATGTCCTGATCCGCCAGATCCAGCGCCTCCTGCGTGATCCCGGTTTTCTCCTGACCCATCAAAATACAGGTCGGGCGGGTGTAGTCGATCTCACGAAAATCAACGGCTTTGTCAGACAGGTTCGTCGCAAGCACCTGCATACCGCGTCCTTTCAGATGCGATACGGCCTCAGCGATGGTCTGGTGAGTTTTAACGGACACCCAGCTGTTGCTGCCTGCGGCCGTTGACGCCATGGTACGCATACGGCTGCCAGGCCAGACGGCGTGCACTTCATGCACACCAACGGCATCTGCAGTACGAACAATCGCAGAGACGTTATGAGGTTTATGGACCTGCTCCATGCAGACCGTCAGATCAGGCTGACGTCTGGCGAGCATCTCACAAATGCGCTTATAACGCGTTGAATTCATAAAACTAGTTTCGATTACGGGTGACTTTAATGACGTCAGGCATTACGCGGATTTTGCGCATAATGTTTGCCAGATGCACACGATCACGAGCGGTCAGGCGAATAAAGGCGCTGTACACACGGCCGTCTTTTTCTTCCGTATTCAGGCTCTGAATGTTGGAAGAGGCAGTGTTGATCGCGGCGGTCAGGTTCGCCAGTGCACCCTGGTGGTTGAACATATCCACCTTGATCTCGGTGATAAATTCTTGTGCCGTTTCCTTATCCCACTCGACTGCCATGAACTTCTCTGGCTCTTTCTGGTAGCCACGGATGTTACGACAGGATTCATGGTGGATAACCAGGCCTTTGCCCGGACTGACGTGCGCAATGATCGGATCGCCGGGGATCGGACGGCAGCATTTTGCGAAGGTGATAAGTACACCATCTGCGCCTTTGATTGGCAGATGACCGTGACCTTGTGTCGCTGAGGTAGACGGTGCTGCGGAGGCATCGCCCTGTTGCAAGTTTTTCGCCACGACCACGCTCATGGCGTTACCGAGGCCGATTTCTGCCAGCAGGTCATCAAGCGACGCAAGCTTCATGCGTTCCAGCTCGCGCTGAATATTCTCTTTCGAGATTTCAGCCAGCTTACGACTGCCGCCCAACGCGTGGTTGAGCAGACGACGGCCCAGGCTGACAGAATCGTCACGCTTCAGGTTTTTCAGCAACTGGCGGATTTTGGCGCGTGCTTTGGAGCTGACGACAAAATTCAGCCATGCCGCGTTCGGACGTGCGCCCGGAGCGGTGATAATTTCGACCGTCTGGCCGCTGGAAAGCGGCTGAGACAGCGGGTAAGGCTGTCTGTCGACACGTGCACCAACGCAGGCATGGCCGATATCGGTATGCACAGCGTAAGCGAAGTCGACCGGCGTTGCACCAGCAGGCAATTCGACAATGCGCCCTTCTGGTGTGAAAACGTAAATCTCATCCGGGAAGAGATCGGATTTAACGCTCTCGATAAATTCAAACGAGCTACCCGCACTTTGTTGCAGTTCCAGCAGGCTTTGCATCCAGCGCTGGGCGCGGATTTGTGCGGTTGTGCTGCTCTCGCCACCGTGCTCTTTATAAGCCCAGTGTGCCGCGACACCCATTTCGGCCATCTGGTCCATGTCTTCGGTACGAATTTGTACCTCAACAGGAACACCATGTGGCCCGATCATCGAGGTGTGCAACGATTGATATCCGTTTGCTTTTGGAATGGCAATGTAGTCTTTCACACGCCCTGGACGCGGTTTATACAGGCTGTGCATCTGACCCAGCACGCGATAGCAAGTATCGGCATCGTGGACGATCACGCGGAACGCGTAGATATCCATGATCGAGTGAAAACGCTGCTCTTTGAGCACCATTTTGCAGTAGATGGAGTACAGATGTTTTTCGCGACCGCTGACGCGGCACGGAATTCCCGCTTCCTGCAAACGCCCCTCAATTTCAGAGAGGATCTTTTGAATCATCTCTTTACGGTTACCACGTGCGGCTTTCACCACCTCTTTAATCACGCGATAGCGGTTCGGGTACAACGCTTCAAAACCTAGCTCTTCCAGCTCGGTTTTAATGTGGTGAATACCTAAACGGTGCGCCAGTGGGCTATAGATTTCAAGGGTTTCACGGGCAATGCGGCGACGTTTGTCCGGGCGAAGTGAGCCCAGTGTGCGCATGTTGTGGGTACGGTCAGCGAGTTTGATGAGAATGACGCGGATATCCTGCACCATTGCCATAATCATCTTGCGGAAGTTTTCGGCTTGCGCTTCTTTCTTGTCGCGGAATTTCAGCTTATCAAGCTTAGAGACCCCTTCCACCAGTTCGGCAACGCTTTTGCCAAACAGTTGTTCCATATCCTGGTAGGTGGCGGGGGTATCTTCGATCACGTCGTGCAGCAGCGCGGCCATCAGCGTTTCGTAGTCGAGTTTCATCTCGGCCAGAATACAGGCCACCGCTACCGGGTGCGTGATATAGGGTTCACCGCTTGAACGTGTCTGGCCCTCGTGAGCGTCACGTGCAACGAGATACGCCTGCTGAAGACGTTTAATCTGGTCTTCAGGCAGGTAGTGTTGAATCAGCTGATTCAGGCTTTCAAACAGATACAAGGGCGACCCGCAGGTTTAATTAACGACGACCTTCAGCAATGGCGGTTACGGCCTGCAGTTCTGCGGCTTCCTGCTCTTGCTGCTCCTGGCGCTCACGCACGTCGAGGATCTGGTTGTTGATCAGACCTTCTTCGATTTCGCGAAGTGCAATAACGGTGGTTTTATCGTTTTCTTCCGGTACAAGCGGATCTTTTCCGCCTACCTGCATCTGACGAGCGCGACGCGCGGCGACCAGTACCAGGTCAAAACGGTTACCAATTTTCTCTACAGCGTCCTGAACAGTTACGCGTGCCATACTTAAAATGCTCCACAGGTGAAGAAATGACTGGGCATGATACTGAAAGTGGGTTCAGTCTGCCAACAGTTTGGTGATTAATGCGTCATGTCGCTGCTTCTGGCGGCTCATACGCAGACGTTCTGCGCGAAGGATGGTTTTAAGATCGCTTAGCGCGGCATCAAAATCATCATTCACAATAAGGTAATCATATTCGGCGTAATGGCTCATTTCTGCAACTGCCTGCGCCATACGTTTTGCTATCACGTCTTCGCTATCCTGGCCACGACCACGCAGGCGGCGATCCAGTTCGTCTTTTGACGGCGGTAAAATAAAGATACTGCGCGCCTGCGGCATTTTCTTACGAATTTGCTGCGCGCCCTGCCAGTCGATATCCAGAAACACATTTACGCCTGTTGCCAGAACCTGCTCAATGGTCTCGCGTGACGTACCGTAGTAGTTACCGAAGACCTCTGCGTGTTCAAGAAACGCATCTCTGCCAATCATCGCTCTGAATTCGTCGTGATCCACAAAGAAATAGTGTTCACCGTGTACTTCACCCGGACGCGGTTGACGCGTGGTGTGAGAAACAGAAACCTGTGTGTCGTACAACGGTTGGGTTTTTAACAGTGCCTGAATAAGGCTGGATTTACCCGCGCCACTAGGGGCAGAAACAATATAAAGCGTGCCTTGAGCCATGAGAGTCTTTTGTATGTGTTAACGAAGAAGTCCTACATACGGGCCTATTATACACGTCGGCGCAGTGTGACGTAGCCTTTGTCACACTTTTTCCCCCAGATTATTGAATTTTGCGTACCGTTTTCCGGTTTTACGTACGGTTTTCAGCAACAAAAATAAAGGCTGGATAGCGCCTCGCAGGTTGAACCATTGGTATTAGCGCTTCGGACTACCGCGAGCTATACATCTCGAAACGTAAAGGAGGGGTAGCGATGTGGCGATGGATAAGCGGACTGATGGTGCTGTGGTGCGGTTATGGAATGGCAGTATGCCCGGTCTGGTCGCATGCGAGGGCAGATCAAGAGATTGCAACGCTGAGTGCGCAGCTAAAACACTGGGATGATGCCTACTGGAAGCTCGGGGCGAGCGAGGTCAGTGATGATGTTTACGATCAGTTGAGTGCGCGCTTAAAGCAATGGCAGCGCTGCTTTGAACGAGCACCTTCGGAGAAGACACTTCCTGCTCTTGAGGGCAGTGTCAAACATCCTGTAGCCCATACGGGGGTGCACAAAATTGCCAAAAAAGAAGAACTTTGGCAATGGATGCATGCCCATCGCGATCTTTGGGTACAGCCGAAAGTGGATGGTGTTGCCGTCACTTTGGTGTATCGCAACGGGAAATTAAGCCAGGCGATCAGCCGTGGCAACGGAAACAAAGGTGAGGACTGGACCGAGTCTGTTCGTTCGATACCATCGGTTCCCCATTCATTGCAGGGTGTGCTGGCAAATAGCGTTTTACAGGGGGAACTCTTTCTTCAGCGTGATAACCATGTGCAGCAGCAGATGGGGGGAATGAATGCGCGAGCGATAGTGGCGGGGGCGATGTTACGGCGAACGGACAAATCACTCCTGAACCATATTGGGGTGTTTATCTGGGCGTGGCCGGATGGCCCGGAAACGCTACAGCAGCGTCTTACGATGCTCACGAAGGCGGGCTTCACCCTGGAGGCCCGTTATACGTTGCCCGTCCATTCCGTGGATGATGTCGAGCGACAGCGCGCGAAATGGCTGATATCCCCTTTGCCCTTTGCTACGGATGGCGTTGTGGTTCGTTCTGCGTATGAACCTCCGGGGAAAAACTGGTTACCCGGCGAGGGAAACTGGGTGGTTGCGTGGAAATATACCCCTGTTTCGCAGGTTGCTGAGGTGAAGAGTATTCAATTCGCTGTCGGGCGTACGGGGAAGATTTCGGTGGTGGCCGCGCTTGAACCTGTTCAACTTGATGATAAACGCGTGCAGCGAGTCAACCTGGGGTCAGTTAACCGCTGGCAACAGCGTGATATTGCACCAGGCGATCATATCCTGGTGAGTCTGGCCGGGCAGGGGATCCCCAGGGTTGATAAGGTCGTCTGGCGAGGGAGTAATCGGAAGAAGCCTCAGCCTCCCGCTTCACAATTTCACTCGCTTACCTGTATCTATGCTTCGCCGGACTGCAGGGAGCAGTTTATAGCACGCTTGACCTGGCTGGGTTCGAAGCAGGGATTGGATATCGAGGGTATTGGCGAGGCTGGCTGGAGAGTACTTCACCAGACCCATCACTTTGAGCATATTTTTTCGTGGATGCGTTTAACGCAGACGCAGTTGCAGACAACACCGGGATTCTCTGTGGCGCGCGCGACCCTGTTATGGCATCGGTTTAATCTGGCGCGCGCGAAACCTTTTATTCGCTGGATCACCGCGATGGGGATTCCTTTACCGCAGGCTTCACTGAAAGCGGCTGGAGATCTGTCGTGGAAAGTGCTGAATCAGCGCAACGCCACAGACTGGCAAACGTTACCTGGCACAGGCGAAGAGAAGGCGCGGCAAATCGTTAACTGGGTTCACCAGCCCGCGATGGATGGGCTGGCGAAATGGCTTGCAGAACAGCACATTGACGGGTTTTAAACTCAGTGTGCGCCGTGTTTGTAGTAAAAAACAGGCAGGCCGAGTTTAAGGCGCAGGGCCAGCATACGTGCAGTGAAGCCAAACAACAGCGTGGAGATAACCACCACATCGTGGTTGGAAACATAGTGTTGCAAGGCGATGTAGAGTACGGCTGCGGCAAAGGAGATACCTGCGTACAGCTCTTTCTGGAAAACCAGCGGAATGCGTTTGCAGAACATGTCACGCAACACGCCGCCAAACACCCCTGTGACTACTGCCGCGATAGTGGCAATAACCGGGCCCTCACCCATATCCAGCGCGATTTGTGCGCCAATGATCGAGAAGACGATAAGGCCAAGTGCATCAAGCACCAGAAACAGGCGGCGCAGATGCGGCATAACCGGAGCCACAATTGTCGTCAGTACGGCGGCTGTGGCAACGATAATGACGTATTCCGGGTTTTTAACCCAACCAAGCGGGTAATGGCCAAGCAGGATATCGCGTACTGAACCGCCGCCCAGAGCGGTTGCGGTGGCGATAATAATCACGCCGAAGGTGTCCATACGACGACGCCCGGCTGCGAGCGCGCCCGTCATGGCTTCTGCCGTGATGCCAATGAGATACAGAATGTGAAGCAGCATATACCCTCCGGAATGAAGGTCTGGAGGTTAGCGATTTGAGCGTATGATCACGATTGAGATTTTCTAAGGTGAAGTGTTTAGGATAACTATTATTAATGTTATTTTTTTGAATTTCATTAAATTAACAGTATGTAATTTAATGAAATTAATCTTATTCTGGGTGCTCTTTTTATAGGGTTTTTATTTTATTTTCACTTAAAAATACTAATCGATTAAAATAACATATGTGGTGGTTAACAACGCAAGTGAACGACAGATGCCTGAGGTATAAGAGAGAGTCAAGATCATGACTCTCCGATAAAAAGCCCCTGACTGGGGTAAGGTCTGGCCATCATAAATCGCTTTTGAGGGACATCCGCACTCAGAGAGATTTTCTCCTGAGGTTATTTTCGTGGTCGATCAACCATTTCTTCCGGGCAATGCCACCACCGTAGCCGGTCATTGAACCATCTTTGCCGATAACACGATGGCAGGGGATGACAATCGCGACGCGATTAGCGCCATTGGCTGAGGCGATTGCCCGAGCGGCTGTTGGTTTGCCAATATCAGTGGCAATCGACTGATAGTGAGTTGTTTCCCCGAATGAGACGCTTTGCAATTCGTCCCAAACGATGCGCTGGAATTCACTTCCGGGTGTATCAAGGGCGACACTGAACATTTGGCGCTGGCCTGCAAAATACTCACCAATCTCTTTCTCGGCCTGGCGCGTGTGTCTGTTCTCCCCCGCGATAATATTGGCGTTAAACAGGTTTTGCAGGTCTCTGAATTCCGTTTCCAGCGCACGACGGTCAACAAACTCCAGCAGGCATATACCTCGCTCAGTGGCGCAGACAAACATCGGCCCTAATGGGGTGGTAAACCGGTGAATTAAAATAGTGTCACTGCGCGCACTTGGTGCGGAGCCTGTCAGCTTTTTGCAGGTATACCCAAATCCACTTAGTGACTCATAGCCACTATCGAAGGCGACATCAGTTGTTGAGCGGCCTGACTTGAGTTCCTGCAATGCCACATTAACGCGCTGCATACGTTGAAAAGCCTGAAAGGTGATACCGTGATTTTGCAGGAACCAGCGTCGTACTCGCTCCGGGCTGATGTTGTGTTGTCGAAGCTCAGAATCGCTGATGCGCACTTTCGGCTCTTCCCGCACCAGCCTGAGCGCATGTTCGATAAAGTCCGGCGCTGTACAGGCATTTTCGGTTGGACGGCACACTTTGCATGGGCGGAAACCGGCATCCAGTGCGGATTTGAAATCATTATAAAATTCAACATTTTCACGCTTTGGTTTTCGTGCCCGGCACACCGAGATACAAAAGACACCCGTTGTTTTCACGCCAACAAAGAACACGCCCGTGAACTCAGCAGCGCGTTCGAGTAATGCTTCGTACCACATATTGCACAAGGCGTTATCGGTTATTTTCATCGCAAAAAACGTCCGAGAAAGAGTGGTGTGAGCGAACCAGGCACAGCAAATCCTTCAGCCTGGCCTGTAAGCGATCATGGATAAAATTGCCCATTGAAATGCGTTTCACGCCAAGCGCAGTCAGTGTCGTGAAATCCGCCAGTGCCGGCATGCACATAACATTTAAGGGTAATGTAATATCCCGGACAATCGCAGTAATGTCATCAGGCCGGGTTACGCAAGGTACAAAATAACCATGTGCACCACTGCTTGCATAGAGGTGTCCCCGATACAGCGTCTCCTCCAGTGCATTCTCACTGTTCAGTAAAAATGTATCGGTACGAGCATTCAAAAACATACCAGGACAGGCCTGGGCGATCTCCTGCAATTTGCCTGCAAACTGTATTGCATCATCCAGGTGGCGAACATTGCCGACGACATGGCTATCTTCAATATTGATTCCCACGACGCCAAGCTTCGCCAGTTGACGGATATTGTCAATAATGCGGTCCACGGTATCCCCATATCCGGCTTCCAAATCAACGCTTAATGGCAGGTTTGTCACGGTGCGAATACGGGCGACGATAAATAACAGTTCCTCAAAACTCATGCCCTCGCCGTCTTCGTATCCTAGCATTGCGGCCATGGCGGCACTGGATGTACCCAACGCGTGATACCCGGCCTGATGTGCGACCTGGGCACTGCAGGCATCCCAGACGTTGGCAAGGATTAAGGGCTGGTTTTGGTGGTGAAGTGCATAGAAGTCCATGGTTGTCTCCGGTTGTGGTGTGCAGCATCAATGTGCCGTTTTGCATGGGCCACCCACAACCGAAAATCGGACGAGCATTTTTACTTGTATCTGGTTGGAGGGAAAAGAAAAAGGCCATTTTTCAATGGCCTTTTACGCTGAGTATTAATGTGCGCGCAGTATGTTATTCGATGTTCTGGATCTGTTCGCGCATTTGCTCAATAAGCACTTTCAGCTCAATCGCTGAATTGGTCACGTCGGAATTAATCGATTTAGACGCCAGCGTATTCGATTCGCGGTTGAACTCCTGCATCATAAAATCGAGGCGACGGCCCACAGCTTCTTTCTTTTTCAGAATGTTGTACGTCTCTTTGACGTGTGCTTCCAGACGATCCAGCTCTTCAGCAACGTCAACACGTTGCGCCATCAGAACAAGCTCTTGCTCCAGTCGATTGTTTTCGAGCTGCACTTCTGCTTCTTCCAGTTTGGCAACCAGACGTTCGCGCTGCCACTGCAGCACTTCTGGCATATGTGCACGGACTTTGGTCACTTCGGCACTAACACCTTCAAGACGCTGTTCAATGAGCGCTTTTAGTGCCTGGCCTTCCGTTTCACGGGCTACAATGAAGTCGTCCAGCGTACCGTCTAGCGCACTGAGGATTTCAGATGTAATCGCATCGAGATCCTGTTCGCCGGCCGCCATAACGCCAGGCCAGCGCAGAATATCAACAGGGTTAATCTCGCCCTCATCGCTCTGCATCTTGACCCAGTTCGCTGCGTTAACCAGCTGTTTGGCCAGTTTCTCATTCAGGATCAGCTCACCTTGCGCACTGGCATCAGGCTCAAAACGCAGGTTACATTCCACTTTGCCGCGCGTCAGACGAGCACGAATACGCTCACGTACAACAGGCTCCAGGCTGCGGAATTGCTCCGGCATACGGAAATAAGTTTCCAGATAGCGCTGGTTTACCGAGCGCATTTCCCAGGTAGCGCTACCCCAGCTACCCTTGATTTCACGCCGGGCGTAGGCGGTCATACTGCGAATCATAGACGTTCCCGTTTTTAAAGGAGAGATGGGGGGATTATAGCTTTCAGGGGCTTCTCAGGATAGGAATAAGCGTCCTTTATCCGTATAATGCGCAGCCACATTCGTTTCAAGCCGGAGATAACATCATGCGTCCAGCAGGTCGTAGCGCCAACCAGGTGCGCCCCGTCACCCTGACCCGTAACTATACAAAACACGCTGAAGGCTCCGTGCTGGTTGAATTTGGTGATACCAAGGTTCTGTGCACAGCCTCTATTGAAGAAGGTGTACCGCGTTTCCTGAAAGGTCAGGGCCAGGGCTGGATCACTGCCGAATACGGCATGCTGCCACGTGCAACCCATACCCGTAATGCGCGTGAAGCTGCGAAGGGTAAGCAGGGGGGGCGTACTATGGAAATTCAGCGTCTGATCGCGCGTGCGCTGCGCGCAGCAGTTGACCTGAAAACCCTCGGTGAATTCACCATTACCCTGGACTGTGATGTTATTCAGGCTGATGGCGGCACGCGTACGGCATCAATTACCGGTGCTTGTGTGGCGCTGGCTGATGCACTGAACAAGCTGGTTGCTGCCGGTAAACTCAAAACGAATCCAATGAAAGGGATGGTTGCTGCCGTCTCCGTGGGTATTGTTAACGGTGAAGCGCTTTGTGACCTGGAATATGTTGAAGATTCGGCGGCAGAAACCGACATGAACGTGGTGATGACTGAAGACGGTCGCATCATTGAGGTTCAGGGGACGGCAGAGGGCGAGCCCTTCACCCATGAAGAGCTTCTCAACCTACTGGCTCTCGCCAGAGGGGGAATCGAATCCATTATCGTGACGCAGAAAGCGGCATTAGAAAATTGATTTTAAAGGCGACCAGTGAGTCGCCTTTTTTTTGTTCGTAGAAAATGAAAAGTAAGATGAGGAGCGAATCCATGAAACCATATCAGCGCCAGTTTATTGAGTTTGCGCTTAACAAGCAGGTACTTAAGTTTGGCGAATTTACGCTGAAATCCGGGCGTAAAAGTCCCTATTTCTTCAACGCCGGGCTGTTTAATACCGGGCGCGATCTGGCACTGTTAGGCCGTTTCTATGCCGAAGCGCTGGTGGATTCAGGGATTGATTTCGACCTGTTGTTTGGCCCGGCTTATAAAGGTATTCCGATTGCGACCACCACGGCGGTGGCGCTGGCAGAACATCACGACCGCGATGTGCCGTATTGCTTTAATCGTAAAGAGGCAAAGACCCACGGCGAAGGTGGCAACCTGGTTGGCAGTGCGCTGCAAGGGCGTGTGATGCTGGTCGACGATGTGATCACCGCTGGTACGGCAATTCGTGAATCCATGGAGATTATTCAGGCTAACGGCGCTACGCTTGCGGGGGTACTGATCTCTCTCGACCGTCAGGAGCGGGGCCGTGGCGAGATTTCTGCCATTCAGGAAGTTGAACGTGATTATGGCTGCAAAGTGATTTCCATCGTGACGCTGAAAGACTTGATTGCCTATCTGGAAGAAAAGCCAGAGATGGCCGATCACCTGGCGTCGGTGCGCGCGTATCGGGAAGAATTTGGCGTTTAAGTCAATTGCCCGGTGGCGCTACGGTATGAACCGGAAACATGGGTAACACTTTAGACCGGATACATGGGTAACAGTTATAACTGGCATAGAAGAGGAGACTCACTATGCCCTGGACTGAGACCCGACCTATGCAACGCCTTGATTTCATCCGTGCCTGCCATGCAGGTACGGACTCCTTCTCCACTCTTTGTCGTCTTTTTGGCATCAGCCGAAAAACCGGCTACAAATGGCTTGAACGTTTTGACCCTTCTGACCTGTCGTCTCTCTCTGACCGGTCACGTGTTCCGCACACTCACTCCCGGACTGTTCCTGATTATATCGCCGGGCATCTCACTGCCCTGAGGCAAAAACACCCTGACTGGGGCCCTAAAAAACTGCGGATGTGGTTACTCAATCACCATGTCGATTTTACCGTACCTGCTGCCAGTACTATCGGCGATATCCTTAAACGTGAAGGTCTGGTCCCGGATAAAAAGAGAAAACGCAGAACACCGGGTAATCGCCAGCCCCTGACTACCCTCAGTGAAAATAATCAGGTCTGGAGCGCTGATTTTAAAGGTAAGTTCAGATTGCTGAGCAGAGAGTACTGTCATCCCTTTACCCTGACCGACAATCAC
The DNA here is from genome assembly GCF_013782625.1 of Enterobacter sp. RHBSTW-00994. NCBI lineage: Bacteria > Pseudomonadati > Pseudomonadota > Gammaproteobacteria > Enterobacterales > Enterobacteriaceae > Enterobacter > Enterobacter sp. RHBSTW-00994. The sequence continues at coordinate 102,792 of NZ_CP056199.1, forward strand.
AGCCGATATCTGCTGTGCTGCCGTGGAACGCACCGGGAGAGCGAGTCCTTTGTCAGAGCGTGTCTGACAGATGCGTTTCTGGAATATGGTCTGCCGGAAGTGCTCAGAACTGATAACGGTCAACCCTTCGCGGGAACAGGTATAGCCGGATTAAGTCGCCTTGCCGTCTGGCTAATCAAGCTGGGCATAAAACCGGAACGTATCAGAAAGGGTCATCCGGAAGAAAATGGTCGTCATGAGAGAATGCACCGTTCCCTGAAAAGTGCGGTGAAACATGGCAACACCTGCATGACGATGGAAGAGCAACAGCGGTGGTTCAGTGATTACCGGAAAGAATTTAACGATGAAAGGCCACATGAAGCACTGGCTGGAGCAACCCCCGGAACGGTGTGGCATCCCTCAGGGCGGCACTGGGATGGCAGGGTTCCTGAATATACGTATCCGGCAGAAGGCATGGTCTACAGAGTGAAATCGAGGGGGACACGCTATATGGGTAAAAAGGGGACGGTGTTCCTGAGTGAAGCGCTGACAGATGAATACGTTATGCTGAAAGAACAAGATGATGGCCTGGAGGCCATCATCTTTAATGGAATAACACTTGCGTACTACGACCGCAAAACCCAGAGTATTCTGCGGATAGACTAAAAAGTGTTACCTATGTTCCCGGTCTGATCTGTCACCTATGTATCCGGTCATACATGTTGCTTACCGGGCCTACAGATCATGTAGGCCGGATACGTTGCAGCAGACATCCGGCAAGAACGTTACTGTAGTTGGGCAGCAACTAACGGCCAGCGGGCTTCAAAATCATCTGTTGGACTGTATTTGAATTCGCTACGGACAAACCGGGAAAGCATACCTTCGCAGAACGCTAATATCTGACTGGCCAGCAGGGTTTCGTCGGTGACATAACCTTCACCTTCACGCATTTTCTTTTCACGCAGAACCTGGCGCAATTGCGCTTCAATACGCTCAAAAAGCTGATTAATGCGGCCCTGCAGCCGGTCCTGCTCAAACATCAATGCGTGACCAGTCAGGATGCGGGTCAGACCTGGATTGCGTTCACCAAAGCCCAGAATCAACTGAACAATGAGACGCAGACGCGCAGTGGTGTCTTTTTCGTCTTTCAGAATCAGATTGATACGTGTGATCAGGCTGTCTTCGATAAACTCGATCAAGCTGTCAAACATCCGGGTTTTGCTCGGGAAATGACGGTATAACGCCGCTTCTGATACGCCAACAGAGGCGGCCAGTTTTGCGGTGGTGATGCGTTGACTGCCATCGCTGGATTCAAGCATCAGAGCCAGAGATTGAAGTATTTCTTCGCGACGATTCCTTTTCGCGGTTTGTTTTTCTGCCATGTTACAAAATACCCCTGAAAAATAAGCACTTGCCAGGCTGGCATCCACACAGCGACCGCAAACTGATGTTTGCGGTTTGTTATTGCATTATGGCGCTGTGAGATACGTGTTTATTGAGCGATCAATTACGCCCTGAGTGGCCGAAACCGCCTTCGCCGCGGTCGGTGGCATCAAAGTCTTCCACCAGATTAAATTCAGCCTGTACTACCGGTACAAATACCATCTGGGCGATACGTTCGCCCGGTTCAATGGTGAAGCTGTCCTGACCACGGTTCCAGACGGAAACCATCAGTTGGCCCTGATAGTCAGAATCGATCAAGCCCACCAGGTTGCCCAGTACGACGCCATGCTTATGGCCCAGGCCAGAGCGCGGCAGGATAACCGCAGCCAGAGACGGATCGGCAATATGAATAGCCAGCCCAGTTGGGATCAAGGTAGTTGCACCTGGAGCCAGCGCTACGGCGTCATCGAGACAGGCACGCAGGTCAAGACCGGCAGAGCCGGAGGTGGCATAGGTTGGCAGCGGGAATTGCTGTCCAACACGCGGGTCCAGAATCTTAACGTCGATTTTTTTCATCATAACGGGTAACGATCTCGTCCAGTAATTGTTGGCCCAGGAGTTCCTTGCGCGCGAGCGGTAAGACTTTATCTCCATCCTGCCAGAAAAGGTGCAATGCATTGCTGTCGCTGTTAAATCCTTGCGTGGCCAGCGATACATCGTTCGCGCAAATCAAATCGAGGTTTTTGCGGGTACGTTTTTGCCGGGCATATTCTTCCACATTATTCGTTTCTGCGGCAAACCCAACAACGTAAGGTCGATGGTCTTTCAGTGCAGCGACACCTGCAACAATATCTGGGTTCTTCACCATTTTTATTGTTAATTCATCGCCTTGCTTTTTAATTTTTGCCTCTGCGATGGTTTCTGCGCGGTAATCAGCGACAGCCGCACAGCCAATAAAAATCTGTTGTTTTTGCGCGTGAGCCTGAACGGCGGCTTCCATGTCCAGTGCGGTCACGACATCAATACGTTGTACAAAAGCCGGGGTTGGCAAAGACACCGGGCCGCTCACGAGTGTGACGTTCGCGCCACGTTTTGCTGCAGCGGCAGCAATAGCAAATCCCATCTTGCCTGAACTATGGTTCGTAATATAACGAACCGGGTCCAGCGGCTCGCGCGTCGGGCCCGCGGTAATCATGATGTTGAGATGTTGCAGATCGTTGACAGGGGCAAAATGGGTGGCGGCCATATCCACGATAGTGAGGGGGTCGAGCATACGACCAGGTCCCACATCGCCACACGCCTGGCTGCCGCTATCCGGACCCCAAATCAGTAGCCCGCGTGATGCCAGCGTCTCCAGATTATGTTGGGTGGCGGCGTTGCGGTACATCTGCTGGTTCATGGCCGGTACGACAGCGACGGGGGCCGGGGTAGCCAGACAAATGGTCGACACCAGATCATTTGCCATGCCTGCTGCGACACGGGCAATTAAGTCGGCTGTGGCAGGAGCCAAAATCACTAAGTCAGCCCACTTACCGAGCTCGATGTGGCCCATTGCCGCTTCTGCCGCTGGATCGAGCAGGCTGTCGGATACCGGATATCCCGAAACAGCCTGTAGGCTCAGTGGGGGGATAAAGGCTTTTCCACCTTCCGTAATGGCAACGCGCACATCAGCCCCGCGCTCGCGTAAGCGACGTACCAATTCCGGCGCTTTATAGGCGGCAATTCCGCCGCTTACGCCAAGAACGATTTTTTTACCGGCCAGGCTCATCATGATTCTTTCCTGTTGGGTTTCACCAGAGTACGGGCATTTTATCACAATCCCAAAAGCGGGGGTGAGGTTGTCCATTGGTCACTTTGCGAGGCGCTACGCAGGAACGAAAAATGAGCATCGAGAGGGGAGAACACCTGTGGCAGCATGGCAAGAAACATGAGGAGATCGGACTATGGAAAGTACTTCGGTGCTATTACCGCGCGAAAAAATGCTGCGCGATGGCATTACATCGCTGGATGATGAAGAGCTACTCGCGCTGTTTTTGCGTACCGGGACGTCGGGGAAAACGGTTTTTCTGCTGGCGAAAGAGTTACTGGAACATTTTGGCTCTCTGTACGGTTTGCTTACCGCCGATCTGGCAGAATTTAAACATGTCGAAGGCATTGGTGTGGCTAAATTTGCCCAGCTAAAAGGGATTGCAGAGCTTGCCAGTCGCTTCTATAACGTCCGGATACGGGTGGAAAACCCACTATTAAGCCCTGAAATTACACGTGATTTCCTGCAAAGCCAGTTAAGTGATGCAGAACGTGAGATCTTCATGGTGATCTTTCTTGATAATAAAAACCGCGTCCTGAAGCATTGTCACCTTTTTGCGGGAACATTGAGTCATGTTGAGGTCCATCCGCGAGAAATTGTGCGCGAAGCGATAAAAGTGAATGCAGCCGCCGTGATCCTCGCGCATAATCACCCCTCTGGTTGCGCTGAACCGAGCAGAGCCGATAAAGAAATAACCGAACGGATTATCAAATGCTGTCAATTCATGGACATTCGTGTTCTTGACCATCTGGTAATTGGCCGTGGAGAGTACATTTCTTTTGCAGAACGTGGTTGGATTTAGACCAATTCACGCGATCCATTGGGATCTTTGTCTGTTCGGGACTTGAGCACACCGCCGAGTCAGCGTATACTACGCCACCTTTGAGAATCTCGGGTTTGGCATTTGGGCCTGGCAATCGAGAGTTCACTTAGAACTGCGATGACCGGGCTGTAAAGCCTGACGAGGCGCCGATACCCCATACGAAGCTCGAGCTAATTTGATTTTTGGAGAATAGACATGTCCCGAGTCTGCCAAGTTACTGGCAAGCGTCCGGTGACCGGTAACAACCGTTCCCACGCACTGAACGCGACTAAACGCCGTTTCCTGCCGAACCTGCACTCTCACCGTTTCTGGGTTGAGAGCGAGAAGCGTTTTGTCACCCTGCGTGTATCTGCTAAAGGTATGCGTGTTATTGATAAGAAAGGCATCGATACAGTTCTGTCCGAACTGCGTGCCCGTGGCGAAAAGTACTAAGTACTTAACGAGGAAATAAATCATGGCTAAAGGTATTCGTGAGAAAATCAAGCTGGTTTCTTCTGCTGGTACAGGTCACTTCTACACCACCACGAAGAACAAACGTACTAAGCCGGAAAAACTGGAACTGAAAAAATTCGATCCAGTTGTACGCCAGCACGTACTGTACAAAGAAGCTAAAATTAAATAATTTTAGAATTCTCGTACTGAAAAACCCCGCAACTGCGGGGTTTTTTGCATTCTGACCCTCAACGGAGGAACCATGCCTGAATTACCTGAGGTCGAGACCAGCCGTCGTGGCATCGAGCCACATCTGGTTGGTGCGACTATTCTTCATGCGATCGTTCGCAATGGCCGCCTTCGTTGGCCGGTCTCCGATGAGATCCACGCTTTGAGCGATAAACCCGTTCTTAGCGTGCAACGTCGCGCTAAATACCTGCTGCTGGAACTGCCTGACGGCTGGATTATCATCCACCTGGGGATGTCCGGGAGCCTGCGTATACTTCCTGAAGAACTACCGGCTGAAAAACATGACCACGTTGATCTGGTCATGAGTAACGGTAAAGTGCTGCGCTACACCGATCCCCGACGCTTTGGCGCATGGTTGTGGACCAAAGAGCTTGAGGGGCATAGCGTACTGGCACATCTGGGGCCAGAGCCGCTGAGTGACGCGTTTAACGCGGAATACCTGAGGGCGAAGTGCGCGAAGAAGAAAACGCCAATTAAGCCCTGGTTGATGGACAACAAGCTGGTTGTTGGTGTGGGGAACATCTATGCCAGTGAATCGCTCTTTGCCGCCGGGATCCATCCCGATCGGCTGGCATCTTCGTTGTCCGCTCAGGAGTGTGAATTACTGGTCAGGGTCATTAAAGCTGTGCTACTGCGGTCAATTGAGCAGGGCGGGACGACGCTGAAGGACTTCCTGCAAAGTGACGGCAAGCCTGGCTATTTTGCACAGGAATTGCAGGTTTACGGGCGTAAGGGCGAACCCTGCCGGGTATGCGGTACACCGATTGTGGCGACGAAGCATGCTCAGCGAGCAACGTTTTATTGCCGTCAGTGCCAGAAGTGAGTTATTTGAGCTTATCCATCAAGGCTTGATGAACATTAGCGGGCAGGAAATGGGTGACATCGCCGTGATGACGGGCCACCTCTTTCACCAGCGAAGATGAAATGAACGACCACTCTTTTGACGGCATCAAAAATACGCTTTCCAGCTCAGGCATCAGGTGGCGGTTCATATGCGCCAGTTGCATTTCGTATTCAAAATCAGCCACAGCGCGCAAACCGCGGATCAGAATATTTGCCTGTTGTGTTCGGGCAAAGTTTGCCATGAGATCGCTAAAGCCCATGACTTCAACGTTAGGCAGATGGGCTACTGATGCAGTGGCGAGGGCCACGCGTTCATCCAGGTCAAACATGGGCTTTTTGCTGGGACTGGCGGCAATCGCCAGAATCAACGTATCAAACATGCTTGCCGCACGCGTGATGATATCAAGATGGCCGTTGGTGATGGGATCGAAAGTACCCGGATAAATCGCTTTTGTGCTCATGGCTCACGTTTTCTCTGAGTAGCCGCGGCAGAGCGCCCACAGCTCGGTGTATTTATTAAAAGTATACTGTGCATTCACCACCGCCAGTAACCAGCCCTGCTTGCCATCCAGCACACCCCCGCGCAGCAACAGCGTTTTCAGAAACGCGCCCAGCGTATGGGAGAAAATACCCGTCAGAGAGACTTTTTTGCCGCGCTGATGGCGCTCTTGTGCCCATGCTGTGGCGTAGTTGAGCTGTTTACGCTGGAAGCTGGCAAAATCGCGGCAGGTGAGGTGTAGAAGGTCGCCAGTCAGGGCGATAACCTTCGCATTGTTACTCACCAGAGATTCATGCACCAAATTTTCGTTGTACTGGTAACGCTCGCGTTCATACAGGCGCATGACGCGGTCAGGATACCAGCCACTGTGGCGCATAAAGCGACCCAGGAAATAGTTACGACGTGCGATGCTGTAGATTGCGTCAGGCTGCGGGGCAGCGAGCACGCTCTGAATCGCGACCTGGAGTTCAGGCGTCATGCGCTCGTCGGTATCGATCATCAGCACATAGTCGCCCGTTGCATAAGATTGCGCGCGCTGGCGTTGAATACCGTAGCCCTGCCAGTCGGTATTGGTATAGACCTGTACACCCGCGGCACGGGCGATTTCTACCGTATTGTCCTCACTGCCAGAATCAAGCAGGACGATTTCGTCTGCCCAGGCGACAGAGGACAGACAGTCTGGAAGCAGGTCGGCGGCGTTTTTGGCGATCATTACGACCGACAGACGCTTGGGCATTAGTGACTCCGCTGAGGCAGATAAGGTTGCAGAAGTTGCAGCAGACGGGTCAGTGCACCCTGATTCTGATGCAGGACTTCGACGGCATGGCGGCCATACCACAGGCGGTAATCTTCGTCTGTCAGCAGGGTTGATACCTCTTTCACGACGGAATCCGCATCGGTCACGGTAATTAAGCCGTCGGCTTGCTGCAATTTAGCGCAGATATCTTTGAAGTTAAATGTATGCGGCCCCATCAGCACCGGAATGGCATGTGCAGCAGGTTCCAGTGGGTTATGACCACCACGTTCAACCAGGCTACCGCCGACGAAGGCCAGATCGGCAATTCCGTACAGCAGCATCAGTTCTCCCATCGTATCGCCAATCACCACCTGAGTGCTGCTGGATGGGATCTCTCCACTGCTGCGGAGGGTGAAACTGAAACCGCCTTTTTGCACCATGTCACGGGCGTCTTTGAAACGCTCCGGGTGACGGGGAACCAGAATCAGCAGTAAATCCGGGAATTTCTCCAGCAGTTTACGGTGGGCCTGGAGAATAATGTCTTCTTCACCATCATGAGTGCTGGTAGCGATCCAGACCTGGCGGCGTGGGGCCCACTGACGACGCAGCGTAATTGCACGTGCGGCGAGTTCAGGTGTCACGGAAATATCGAATTTCAGGCTACCGGTTACCGCGAGCTGGTTACGTTTCAAACCCAGCGCTGTAAATCGTGCGGCATCTTCTTCGTTTTGCGCCGCAATCAGCGTGATCTTACTGAGCAGGCGGCGCATGAATTTACCGAGTTTGCCGTAACCTTTTGCGGAACGTTCAGATAAGCGCGCATTGGCAATCACGAGTGGGATTTTACGAGCGTGCAGGGCGGAAATCATATTTGGCCATAGCTCGGTTTCCATCACAATCACCAGCTTTGGGCGAACGGTATTGAGGAAGCGGTTCATGGCACAGGGCAAATCGTAAGGCAGGTAGACGTGGTGCACGTCTTTACCAAAAGCGGATAACGCACGTTCAGATCCTGTCGGCGTCATGGTAGTGACAGTGATCGGCAATGACGGATAGCGGTGACGCAGGGCGCGAACCAACGGGATCGCCGCCAGCGTCTCACCAACAGAAACGGAATGCAGCAAAATACCGTCCGGGGCAACTTTATTGCGGCAATAGCCATAACGTTCGGCCCAGCGTTTTCGGTACGCAGGCGCTTTACGGCTACGAAGCAACAGTCGCAGCCACACCAGTGGCTGAATGATGTAGAGCAGAGCGGTATACAACAATTCCAAGCGATTATCCGTTTTTTTTAGTTTCGGCGGGCAAATTCTAAGCATTTAAGCCAGGTAAAGCTATCTCTTATGCCAGATACCGTTTTAAACGGAAATAACGACGACCCAGTCGCCAGTGCTGGCGCAGCCCACGGGCGTTTTTCCAGATCAGTGCCCAGATCCCGCGGTCGAACAGTTCGCGGATGATTTCGCGTTTCTTGGTTAGATCGCCGATGTTATTAATGGCATGAAGAATGCCCAGGCCCTCTTTCGCGATCTGCCACTGACAGGCTGGAACCCGGCGCACGGCTTCCGGGTAACGCTGGTTGATAGCCTCCAGCATTTCGAGGATTTTCATGTAATGGCGCGCGTTACGCATACGCGTATCGTCTGTACCCGGCGTGTGGGATACTGACGCGGAGTGGATGAGATAGTCGTAAAACGTTTCGTCCGTGTACTGCACGCGTTTTGCGGTCAACAGGACTTCAGTGGTCCATGGAATATCCTGGTGGCGTAGCCCATGCTCGAAGGTAAAGCCCTGCTCTTTAATGAATGTATGGCGATAAATATTCAACCAGGTGACGTGCAGGAATTTACGTGATGCCAGAGCACGCTGTAGCCACGTTGGGCCATCCAGCACGCCGGTGGATTGCAGTTTGTCGGACGGGAAGATTTTCTTCGACGGTCTGCCATCATCGTAGATATAGGTCCCGTTGCAGGTCGCAACATCAAGATCGTTCTTTTTGGCCATCTCCAGCAGACGTGGGTACATGCCAGGGTAGATGACGTCATCAATATCGGGAAACGCCACATACTCACCCGTTGCTTCCGCCAGGCCGGTATTACGGGCTGCTGAAACCCCCTGATTTGCCTGGTCAATGACCTTATAAAACGGGAATTCGCTGGCGTACTGCGCAATGATGGCTGAGGAGTTGTCGCTTGACCCGTCGTTCACAACGACCAGTTCCAGACTGTCCAGATGTTGAGCTTTGATGCTGTCGAAAAATGCACTCAGGAATTTTTCACCGTTATAGACGGCGACCACAAGGCTCAATAAAGGTTTGTCGGACATGCTTTCTCCGTTGTGTTCAAGGCAGACCACCCATGTTGGTAAGGCCATTCGTGCTGTATTATATCCGGTGGATACTAAAAACATATGCCTGGAGGGACAAAGATCCTTTTGGGCGGCAAATTAGCGTCACGCTGGCGAGATTCATAACAGGAAATGTATGCATATTGTTCACACTGAAGCAGACGGTGGCAAAGGCGGGCAGCCTCTGCGCATTATTAACGAATCGTTAGGGATGATTCAGCGTGGCCATCAGGTGACCATTCTTTGTCCGGAAACCGCCCCCCTGCATGCGCTGGCGCGAAACGCCGGGCTGGCGGTGGTGACGATGCCGTTAAAGCGTAAGAACCTTAAAAATCTGCAGCTATTGCGTCGCTGGATGCGCGATAACCGTAAATCGATTGATGTCATCAATAGCCATAACTCCTCCGATACCTGGCTGGTGGCACTGGCGAATCTGACGTTGTCTAACCCCGTTCCGCTGGTGCGTACCCGCCATGCTTCTGGTGTACCACGTGACAACTGGACAACGCGCTGGCTGTTTCGCAAAGCCTGTTCACATATCGTGACGACCGGTGAAGCACTGCGTCTTCAGGTGGCGAATATTGGTGTCCCGATGTCCCAGAGTACCTCTGTGCCAAGCGGCGTCGATACGCTGCGTTTCCACCCGGCTGATAAGCATGAGGCCCGTGACCACTGCGGTTTATCGCAGGAGGATTTCTGGCTAGGCGTGGTGTCGCATTTGCGTCCTAACAAAGGCCACAGCGTGTTGTTGCGTGCCCTGGCAGCAATCGACAATCCACACATCAAGCTGGCGATTGTTGGCGAAGGCCCGCACAAAGCGACGCTGGAGCAGGAGATCGTGAATCTGGGATTACAGCAACGCGTCCTGATGGCAGGGCATCGCAGCGATCCTGAACGCTGGTTCCCGGCGTTTGATATTGCGTTAAGTCCTTCACACGATATGGAAGGTTTACCGCAGGGCGTTCTGCAATCATTAGCCTCCCGCATTGCCACTATCGCGACAGATGCTGGCGGTACGGGCGATGCAGTGATTAACGGTCAGACGGGGATTTTGATCGCGCAGCGCGATGAGAAAGCGCTGCACGATGCAATTGTGAAACTGTATGACGACGCGGGGATGCGTGAGACGCTTGCACAGCAAGGCTACGATTATCTGTGTAGCCACTTCACGCGCGAATGTATGCTGGACGCAATGGAGAACGTCTTCTCTGATGCGGCTCAGCGCAGCAGGTCGCGGTAAAGCGCCTGTAACTCTTTGGCCATTCTGTCCAGAGTATAGGGTTCAGCCGTTGCGCGCGCGGCGGCTGAATAGTTAACGCCCTGCTCAAGGCCTTGCAGCCAGTGAGTGATCGCCTGCTGATAGCCTGCACTGTCCAGTGCATCACGCACCCAGCCGTTTTGGCCTTCTTCTACCCACTCCGCTGCGCCGCAGCCGTGGCTGGTGAAAAGCGGTAAGCCACAGGCCAGCGCTTCCACGCAGACATTCGGGAACGGATCGTAGAGCGTTGGCAGAATCAGCGCATCAGCCGTACCGTAAACTTCACGCACATCAGCAACAGGCCCCAGGAAGTGCACGCGAGATGCAACACCCAGCGTTCGTGCCAGCTTTTCAAATTTACGGGCATGCTTATCGCGCCCGGCAATCAGTAGCCAGACATCCTGGTGCGGCACAATGGCGCGTAATGCGGTCGCAACACCTTTACGGCTAAAGCCGGAACCCACATATGCCAGTACTGGCGCGGTTTGCGGGATGCCCAGCGCCGCACGTTGCGAATGTGCGCGCACGTCCGGGCTGAAATACGCGGTATCCACACCGTTGTAGATCACTGTTAGCTTGTCATCCGGCAGCGCGAAGCGGTGGGCGATGTCATCACGCACCATCTTCGAGTTACAGATAACCTTACGCAGCTGTGGGTGGGTAAACATCTGCGTCTCGGCATGCAAAATATAACGATGATAGCGGCTCAGCGACTGCGCCCAGCGTGCCAGCGGCGACAAAATACGGCCATACTGTTCAAGCCAGGTGGCATGAACACCATCACCTGCGCGAAAAATTGTGGCGCCAGGGATACGTTCATGACTCTGCACGATATCGAATTGCGCGAAATGCGAGGCGGCTTCCGCTGCAAATCCGGATTCACGGGCAATGCGATTACGGAACGGCGGGTTAACGGTGAGTGTGTTCCAGCCCGCAGCATCTTCCCACTGGCGGGCAATCAGCGTCACATCCAGCGAGGTATCCTGCGCCAGGACGTTTAGCGCACGGGAAACAAAGCGTTCTGCGCCACCGTTCGGGTTGTAGGTTTGTCGGACGATAGCCAGCTTCATGCAGGATATTCCAGCAATAACGTATCAATGGCGCTCAGCACCTGTTGAGGTGTGATTGCCGTAATGCAGTCAGAAACGCCGCCGTCACCACAGCCTGCTTTGCCGCAAGGCTGACAGGTAAATCCGGCAGTGATAACGCGATAATTCACGCCCCACGGCGCCCACTTGATCGCCCCGGTTGGGCCAAAAATGGCCACCGTCGGTGTACCTACGGCGCTGGCGAGGTGCATTGGCATAGAATCGACGCCAAAGTAAATACGCGCGTGTTTCATGAGCGCGCCCAGCTCTTTCAGGTTCAACTGGCCGCTTAAATCAAACACCGGCTGGGTGAGTGCGGCGCGCAGCTCATCCATATACGCAGTTTCTTCTTTTGACGGTGCTGCAGAGAGAATAATTGGCAGGCCACGCGCCGCCAGGTTATCGATGGTTGCCGCCAGTTTTTTGATATCCCAGGCCTTAAACATCCAGCGGGACGTTGGGTGCACCAGAATATAGGATTTACTGGCGAGTCCAAACCCGGCCAGTTTCTCCGCAACCGAGGCTTCTGCCGCATCGCCCGGTACAAACAGGGTATGCTTGTCTTCATCAGATTGCGGATGAATACCGATGCGCCGCAGTGCATCAAGATTCACTTCGACCATATGGCGGCTGTTGTCCTGAATCGCCGGGTAGAGCGTGGTGAAGGATTTCACCCAGCGACGACGCGACAGGCCACCGCGTTTATCCGGCTTAAAACCCACGGAGACACGCGGTTTCAGGCGACGCGCCAGGCGTGCGCCATGCCAGTGTTCGGTCAGGTTAATCAGCACATCGTACTGGCGACCTTTCAGGGTATTCAGTAGCGCACGATACAGACGAAGCTGTTCAAACCAGCCTTTTTTACGCCAGTTGCGGCCAATGGTATGTACTTGATCGATATACGGATGGCTGGTTAGCATCGCCTGGGTGTCGTCATACACCAGGGCATCCACTTCAACGTCCGGCCAGTTCTTTTTCAACACGGTAAAGACCGGCGAAGTTAGCAGAACATCACCGTGGTGACGCAGCTTAATGATCAGCACGCGCTTTGGTGGGCGCTCCGCTGAGAAAAAATCAGACATAGGCTCTCTCTGCTGCCAGCAAAGGCTCTAATTGCGCAAATACCGCAGCGGCGTTGAGGTCGCTCAGCTGCGATGAATGTTCCGGACGGCAGATATATTGATTTTTTCCGTAGCCGCCGATAAGGCCCGGGTCCGTTGGGCCGTAAAGCGTAATATTAGGACGATCCAGCGCCGCCGTCAGGTGGCTGAGGCCGGTATCGACAGAAACCACTGCCATTGCCCCCGCCAGTTCTTGTGCCACGCCATCCAGCTTCATGCGCGGCAGAACGTCCACGTAATCAAAGCCTTCAGCCAGACGTTTAGCACGCGCCTCTTCATGCGGCGCCCCCCACGGGAGCTTGATGCGCAGCCCGGCGTTGCCAAGCAAACCAATCAGGTCGCGCCAGTGTGTTTCTGGCCAGTGCTTGTCATCACGGGTGGTTGCATGCAGGAAAACTAAGTAAGGCGGGGCATCTTGCTGTGAAGCATGGAGGAAATGTTGCGAAATGGCGTAGTCGCCCTGGATGTCTGGTTTTGCATAGCCCAGGCTTTTGGCAAACAGCTCACGGGTGCGTTCTACGGCGTGCTGTTGTTTGGCTATATGATGACGACGGTTGTAGAACAGGCTCGCCAGCGGCTCGCGGGCGGTTTGCCAATCCATTCCGTGCTTCACGCCGTGTGCCAGACGAGTAACCAGCGCGGCGCTTTTTACCAGCCCTTGTGCGTCAATAATTGCATCATAGTGTTGCGCCTGCACTGCAGCGCGAAATGTGTTGCGTTCGGCTTTAATAGGGGCTGAGAACCAGGTTTTTCGCCAGCGACGAATCGCTACCGGGATCACGCGGTCAACTGATTCATGCCAGGTGGGGATCTGCGCGAAGCCTTCTTCCACGACCCAGTCAAAACGAATGCCGGGAATGGCCTGCATGGCGTCCGTCAGCGACGGTAGCGTATGCAGGACATCGCCCATGGAAGAGGTTTTAACGATCAATACCCGCATTCGTTATCCTTCATCGTTCAACAGCAAATCGTTGAGCTCTTCAAGAACGCGCTGCGGCGTAATGTCGATCAGGCTCTGATGATAACCTTCCGCCGCATCGCCTTTACGGACTTTGTGGTAGCCGGTAATCAGGCGGATCACCCGCGCTTTATTCGACAACGGCGGCGTAAAGTCCGGGCTACTCGGACCATAAAGGGCGACCAGCGGACGATTCAGTGCAGCGGCAACGTGCATCAGGCCTGAGTCGTTAGTGACGACGGCTTTACAGGCCGCAAGTAAAATCACCGCTTGTTCCAGTTGAGTTTCACCGGCCAGATTGCGACACCAGGCCTGCTGCTCGTTACTGAGTGTGGCCAGGATTTCGTTGCCTGCTTCGTGGTCTTTCGCCGAGCCAAACAGGACAATCTGATAGCCTTCGTCAATCAACTGCTTCGCCAGCTCGGCGTAGTGATAGTGCGGCCAGCGTTTTGCCGGGCCGAATTCAGCGCCTGGGCAAAAGCCGATCATCGGGCGTTCGGACGAGATACCAAAGGTGTTACAGGTCTGAGATTTCTCACCATCGTTAACCTGCAACTGTGGCCACAACAGCGGCTGTGGCAGATCTTTGGCGCTGCGCATTACCCCTTTGTCGTAGGCCAGAGCGACATAGCGTTCTACCATCAACGGCCAGGCTTCTTTATCCAGGACTCGCGCGTCATTCAGCAGGCCATAGCGCATTTCACCGCGCCAGCCGGTGCGATGAGGTACACCTGCAAAGAAAGGCACTAAGGCCGATTTGAACGAGTTTGGCAGGACGTAGGCGCGGTCATAGCGCTTGTCTCGCAGACTATGACCGAGCTTACGGCGTTCGCCAATTTCCAGCGCCCCGTGGCCAAGCGGCATCGGGATCGCGTCATTGACTTCCGGCATACGCGATAACAACGGACGACACCATGCCGGAGCCATCACGTCGATTACTGCCTGGGGATAGCGCGCCTTGAGCGTGCGATAGAGACTTTGCGACATCATCATGTCGCCCACCCATGACGGGCCTATCACCAAAATTTTCATACTTACGCGTCGCGGTTCAACCAGGCCATGTACTCCGTTACACCTTCTGCAACGGTCTTGAACGGCTTGTCATAGCCAGCAGCACGCAGGTTGGTCAGGTCGGCCTGAGTGAATGCCTGGTAGCGGCCTTTCAGTTTTTCCGGGAACGGAATGTACTCAAGGCTGCCTTTTTTGTGGTACGCCAGCGCAGCGTCTGCCACCGCCTGGAAGGATTCCGCGCGACCAGTACCCAGGTTGAAGATGCCGGATACGCCGTTTTCCCAGAACCACAGGTTCACTGCAGCAACGTCACCGACGTAAACGAAGTCGCGCTTAAAGCCATCACTGCCTTCGAACAATTTCGGGCTTTCGCCGTTGTTCAACTGAGTGTTCAGGTGGAATGCCACACTCGCCATGCTGCCTTTATGTCCTTCACGCGGCCCGTACACGTTGAAGTAACGGAAGCCGACAATTTGTGAGTTCGCTTCTGGCAGAACCTGGCGCACATATTCGTCGAACAGGAACTTTGAGTAGCCGTAGACGTTCAGTGGCTGTTCGTATTCACGGGACTCAATGAAGTCAGACGTACGGCCGCCGTACGTGGCTGCAGAAGAGGCATACAGGAACGGAATTTCACGCTCCAGGCAGTAGTGGAGGAGCTCTTTAGAGTACTGGTAATTGTTGTCCATCATGTACTTGCCATCCCACTCGGTGGTGGAGGAACAAGCACCTTCATGGAAGATGGCATCAATATCGTCGAACTCTTCACCTGCCATAATCTGGATAAGGAAATCTTCTTTATCCATGTAGTCGGCAATGTTCAGATCCACCAGGTTTACAAACTTAGTACCGTCTTTCAGGTTGTCCACTACCAGGATGTCGGTGATGCCTTTGTCATTGAGAGCTTTAACAATGTTGCTGCCGATAAAGCCCGCGCCGCCGGTAACGATGATCATAACTGTAACCTTTGAAGTGTGGAGTCCGGGGACAATCCCGGACGCTAATATTCATATCATATCATTACTATGGCGACCCTTCAGCCATTCACCGACATCGCGCAAGGGTACGCGTGATTTATGCTGCAAAAACGAGAAGAGATAATGTGTCATCTCGTCATGAAGTATAGCTTTGGGTAATATGTGCCGAAATTTGCCGAGTCTGGAGAATTGCAATGCGTGGTGATTTTTACAAACAGTTAAACAGCGACCTGGACACCGCACGTGCGGAAGGGTTGTTCAAAGAAGAGCGTATTATTACGTCTGCGCAGCAAGCGGACATCACTGTTGCTGATGGCAGCCATGTGATCAACTTTTGTGCGAACAACTACTTAGGTCTTGCGAATCACCCTGAGCTAATTGCCGCGGCTAAAAACGGCATGGACACCCACGGTTTTGGTATGGCTTCCGTCCGCTTTATTTGTGGTACTCAGGACAGCCACAAGCAGCTTGAGAAAAAGCTGGCTGAGTTCCTCGGTATGGAAGATGCGATTCTGTACTCCTCGTGCTTCGATGCTAACGGCGGTCTGTTTGAGACGTTGCTTGGCGCAGAAGATGCGATTATCTCCGACGCCCTGAACCACGCCTCTATCATCGACGGCGTGCGTCTGTGTAAAGCGAAACGCTTCCGCTATGCAAACAACGACATGGTCGAGCTGGAGGCGCGCCTGAAAGAAGCGCGTGAAGCCGGTGTGCGTCATGTACTGATCGCGACCGACGGTGTGTTCTCGATGGATGGCGTGATCGCCAACCTGAAAGGTGTGTGCGATCTGGCTGATAAATACGATGCGCTGGTGATGGTCGATGATTCCCATGCGGTTGGCTTTGTGGGCGAGAACGGCCGTGGTTCCCACGAATACTGTGACGTGATGGGCCGTGTGGACATCATTACCGGTACGCTGGGTAAAGCGCTGGGTGGGGCATCTGGTGGCTATACCGCAGCACGCAAAGAAGTGGTTGAGTGGCTGCGTCAGCGCTCTCGTCCGTATCTTTTCTCCAACTCGCTGGCGCCAGCCATTGTGGCGGCTTCCATCAAAGTGCTGGAAATGGTGGAAGTAGGCAGCGAACTGCGCGATCGCCTGTGGTCCAATGCCCGTTTGTTCCGCGAAAAAATGAGTGCTGCAGGTTTTACTCTGGCCGGTGCTGACCACGCGATCATCCCGGTGATGCTGGGCGATGCGGTCGTGGCGCAGAACTTTGCCCGTGAACTGCAAAAAGAAGGTATCTACGTGACCGGGTTCTTCTTCCCGGTTGTACCAAAAGGCCAGGCCCGTATCCGTACACAGATGTCTGCGGCGCATTCGCCTGAACAAATTGAGCGTGCGGTTGAAGCCTTTATCCGCATCGGCAAACAACTGGGCGTGATTGCCTAAGGATCTGTGATGAAAGCGTTATCCAAACTGAAAGCGGAAGAAGGAATTTGGATGACCGACGTGCCGGAGCCGGAAGTCGGTCATAACGATCTGCTGATCAAAATTCGTAAAACCGCCATCTGCGGCACTGACGTCCACATCTACAATTGGGATCAGTGGTCACAGAAGACTATTCCGGTTCCCATGGTTGTCGGTCATGAATATGTCGGCGAAGTGGTGGGTATTGGCCAGGAAGTGAAAGGTTTTAAAATTGGCGATCGCGTCTCCGGCGAAGGCCATATCACCTGTGGTCATTGCCGTAACTGCCGTGGTGGTCGTACTCACCTGTGCCGCAATACCGTCGGCGTAGGCGTAAACCGTCCTGGTTGTTTCGCGGAATATCTCGTGATCCCGGCATTCAACGCCTTTAAAATTCCGGACAACATCTCTGATGATTTAGCCTCTATCTTCGACCCGTTCGGTAACGCCGTGCACACGGCGCTGTCGTTTGATCTGGTGGGTGAAGATGTGCTGGTGTCTGGTGCAGGCCCGATTGGCATTATGGCAGCGGCTGTGGCGAAGCATGTCGGTGCACGTCACGTTGTGATTACCGATGTGAATGAATATCGCCTGTCGCTGGCACGTAAAATGGGTGTCACCCGTGCGGTAGATGTTTCTAAAGAGAGCTTGAACGACGTGATGGCTGAACTGGGCATGACCGAAGGCTTTGACGTGGGCCTGGAGATGTCCGGCGCACCACCGGCGTTTCGTACTATGCTCGACACCATGAACCACGGTGGTCGTATTGCGATGTTGGGTATTCCGCCATCGGATATGTCTATCGACTGGAACAACGTCATCTTTAAAGGCTTGTTCATCAAAGGCATCTATGGCCGTGAGATGTTCGAAACCTGGTACAAGATGGCGGCTCTGATTCAGTCAGGTCTGGATCTGTCACCGATTATTACGCATCGTTTCTCTATTGATGAGTTCCAGCAAGGCTTTGACGCAATGCGTTCTGGCCAGTCAGGAAAAGTGATCCTGAGCTGGGAGTAATCCTGCCGAATGACACCCGTATCTACGGGTGTCATTACCCCGATTTAGCGGTTTGACTTTCCAGAGGTTACTTGTTAACTTTTGGCGAATTTTTCTCCACCTGGTCTTTTTAGCGAGCTCATTTTTTGCAGTAATAATGATGTCGTCAGAAAAGATTTGGCCAGACTAATCAGGTCATTATGTCCACTCTGTTTTCACAAAAGTCTGTTGATACATCGTCGCGCGTCACGGGTAGTATTCTGATAGTGATTTCTTTGCTAATAGTGATTGGCGTTAACATTCTAAATGCGAAATATAATGCCGTAATTAACCGGACGTTGGTTTTTTTACTGATATTACTGACTGTTAAATGTATCCATAATAAATATATAAGAAATATTCTGGCCATCGTTTTATTAATTCCGGTTGCAGCTGATGTCACTCTTCAGTTATATGCCTGGAACAATTTTAATTCTGCATTTAGTTATGGATTCGCGCTCAGCGTATTAAATACCACATCGGGCGAAGCGAGTTCGATGCTGGGGTTGTACTGGCGTGATTGTCTCATTTTTGTTGCGCTCTCGGCACTGTTTATCTATACCGCTAATACGGGGGCATGGCCTGTTGCTCCACGTTTTCGCCGCTGGCCGGGCATTGTGTTGGGACTGACGGTCTTTGCCTTTTTTGCTCAGGCCTGGCAGCACCAACTCAGAAAGAGCAATGTTGAAAGCCTGACTCAGCGCGTTGTACAGGCGACACCCGTCAGCACGGCAAAAGTGTTTATGCAGGCGGTTGAAGATATTTCAGTCGTCGCCAATATTGGTAACAATATCCCTGATTATAAAATTACGCTGTCGGATACCGGTATCGATAACTATGTGCTGATTATTGGTGAATCGGAACGGACGGCGAACATGGGTATCTATGGTTATCAACGGGATACCACGCCGGAACTGGTGAAGCAGCAATCGCAACTCCTGTTATTCCGCAATGCGGTGACCCCTGCACCTGTCACGATCATGGCAGTGCCCCTGGCAATAACAGCCGATACGGTAAAAGCGAGAGATCCGCGTAAATACGGTGATAATGTCATCAATATCGCCAATAAAGCGGGATACGATACCTCCTGGTTTAGCCGCCAGGGAAAAGGTGGGGCGCATAACAACGTGATTACCGGGATTGCCATGAATGCTCGCCAGCATGAGTGGGTTGACGGTGGCTACGATGAAGATCTCTTGCCATTATTGAATGATGCGTTGAAAAAACCGGGTAAAAAAATCATTGTCCTGCACCTGTATGGTAGCCACGAGCCTGCCTGCCGTCGTTTCCCTGCCAGTGAATCCGTATTAAAAGGTGGCAGTGAAGCTGATGATTGTTATGACAATTCAGTGCGTTATACGGATAAGGTTATGGGCAAAATTTTTGCTGCACTGGACAACTCGCGTTCATCGGTCATGTACTTTTCCGATCATGGTTTAGTGCGTGATCCGCAGCGTTCAGTTGTGTATTCACATGGTGGCGTCAATCCACCGAGAGAAGCGCTGCATATCCCGATGTTTATCTGGTATAGCCATCAGGTTGATTCTAAAAATAAATTTACCGGGGACTACACAACCCCATGGTCTGCTGATGACGTCAATACGCTTGCCGAGTTGTGGCTCGGTATCCATCGACAGGGAGAACCGGTCAATTCCGTACAGTCATGGCTTTCCGGTTACAATAAAAATGTGTCAGTACTGGACACCACGGGTAAATTGTATGACTGGGGCAATATTCGTTAACACGGTTGCATTCAACGTATGACGACGTGTGCGCTTTGAGTAGATGGAATGATGATGATTGATGTGAAACGAGAAAAGATCCACTTTGCGTTAATGCAATTACTGTTCGGATTTTGCGTGATCGCGTTTGGCTGTGTTGTTGTTGAGCCAAACGCATCTGCGAAAGTGCTTAGCGCGGCGTGGATGACGGCACTGGTTATTTTTATCCTGGACATTAAAAATGTGAAAAAGCACGATGCTTTTTGGTTTTGTCTCGTGCTGTTTATCATCGGAGTCAGTGATTTAGTCTGGTACAGAATGTTCAAAGTGGATGGGAGTTCGGCCATTAACTCTTACCGTGCTTATCTTGAGGCCGGAAAAATATGCATATTCGGTGCTTTTTCTCTGTTTATCTTCGCGAATAATAACCACCTAAAAGTAGGCAGTAATAAAATCCATGCTCTGCTGGCGATCGTGTTGCAACTGAGCATTATAATATATGGTGGTTATCAGCATTTCTTCCTCGAAAGCCAAAGGGTCACGCTTTCTCTGGCGGGCGGCACGGATGCAACAGGGGCTGCATATACCATCACCTTTATTTCCTTCTACATTATTCTGGTTGCCCAACATAGCCTCAGTAAATGGAAAGAGTTTTTTATTCTTGGTCATTTCTTTATCACTTTCCTGATCCTGGTCGCGACTGAAACCCGTGCGGCAATTTTAACTTATCCCGTTATCTTCTTTGGTCTGCTGCTGGTGAAGTTTTACAAAGAGAAGCATATTCCCTGGAAAGGCGTTGCTGTTTTTCTTGTCGCTTTGCTGGCTGGTGCATTCATGATGAAAAACAGTCTGACGCACCGCTATAATGACTTTAACAATGATATCGTTGCCTATGATAAGGAAAACAGCACGACATCCATCGGAGCGCGTCTTGCGATGTGGGAAACCGGGTTGTCTGCGGCGAAAGATAATTACCTGTGGCAATCAACGGATGCGCGAAACGCAAAGATAGTTACCCAGATCGATAAGGACCCAAGCTTGTCCGGTGCGCTCGATTATATCCGTGGGCATCTGCATAATGAATTTATCGAGACCCTCTCATTAAAGGGACCATCGGGCGTTATTTTGTATATTCTGTTTATTATCTCCTTTGCCTGGTACGCGTTACGTAAACTGAATAGTATTATTTTATGCGCTTTTTTAGCTTCATTAATTTTATTCGGTTTAAGTGGTGTCATGTTCTATTCCAAAACTACACCTGTTGCCTGGATGTTGACACTTATTATGTCGGTTGTTTTCCTGGAGCAGAACAAGCACCGAAGTGTCATTAAGTAATCATTTTGATTCTCCGCCGGGAAAACGGTATTCTTCCGGTGGAGAAATGCCATTGACCAGACGAGCAGGCTATGAACGAACTGATATCGGTAATTATCACTACCTACAATCGAGAGGACTTACTGGAGCGTGCTATTCGCTCAGTAATCGCCCAAACATATCCTGCGGTAGAATTGATTATTGTTGATGATTGCTCGAACGAAAAAACACCACAATTGATAGAGCGCATAAGAGCGGAGTGTGAAACACGCTTTGTGAATTTCATTTATGAGCGCAATGCGAAAAATAGCGGCTCTAACTTCAGTCGCAACCGTGGTTATGCTCTGTCGCAGGGTGTTTTCGTGACCGGCCTTGATGATGATGATTACTTCTTGCCAGAGCGTTTGTCGAAACTGGTTTCTCGCTATGATGAAAACTACGCTTTCGTGACGGATACACTTGCCCGACTGGACAAAACCCACGGTACTTACCCTGACACCAATGATAAAAGAATTATAGGATTACAGGATGTTCTTTGTGAGAACGTCGTTGGTAACCAGGTTCTGACGACTCGCGAAAAGCTTTTGGGCGTCGGCGGATTTTCCCCTGAAATCAAACAGCAGCAGGATCGTGATGTCTGGATTAAATTAATCCTGAAATACGGCCCTGGCATTAAGTACAGCTTTACTACGGCAATGGTGGATGCGGAACACGGCAGTAACCGAATTACATCACAAATTAAAAAATACAATGCTTATCGTAAGCTTTATTTTAAATATCGCGAGCATATGTCTGAAGAGACAAAAAGTAATAACCTGTTCCAGCTAATGTCGTTTAGAGGATTTACCTCTAAACGAATGAATCGTTTATTACGTGGACATAAGAAAGACGCTAAGTTAAGAATGAAACTTTTCCGTCGCACATTAAAAGAAATGTTTTGAGTTGAAGTAAGGTGACGTGATGAACATCAATATGATTAATACACTCATCAAGAAAACCCGGCGCTGGTATAAGAAGACCGGGCTTTCTTTTTTTCAACGGGCGGCGTGGCATTTTGAGAAAAAGAAAAAAGAGGCGCTCTTTAGCGTCATCGATAGCCTGGGTATTCAGGCAGAACCGGTCGTTGAGGCTCACGCTGCGCAATCGCGTATCATCTGGATCTGCTGGTTTCAGGGGCTGGAGAGTGCGCCAGCGCTGGTTAAGCGTTGCATTGAATCCGTACAGCGTCATACACCAGACGCACAGGTCGTTATCCTGACGGATGATAATATTCCTGATTATCTCTCTTTGCCCGAACACATTAAAACGAAGTACCAGTCGGGGTTGATTAGTAAGGCACAATATTCGGACATTGTTCGCTGCTCTTTGCTGTATCAGTATGGTGGGATCTGGATGGATGCGACGGTTTTCATGAGTAAACCATTGCCTGAATCCTTCTATGAAAAACGCTTCTCATCGCTGCGTTTTGACCAGCATGAGGGCGCCGTGAGCCAGGGATACTGGACGGCGTATTTTCTTGCGGCTCAAAAGGGGAATGCGTTAGTCAGGCTGGTCCGGGATATTCTTTACAGTTACTGGCAGCATCACGATACCCTGATCGAATATTTCTTAATTGATTACAGCTTCTTATATGCCAGAGAGAGATATCCGCAGTTTCATCAGGTCATGGAAGAACAGCCGATTACCGGAAATAATCGCTTTTTGATTCGCCAGTTCATTTCTTCGGTCCCGGATGAGAAGGCTGTAGAGGTCTTGAAGCGTGATCCTGTGGGTATTTACAAACTCTCTCATAAAGAACAATACCGCACCATCGATAAGGGTCAGCCGACGGTTTACAGTCAAATTCTGGACGGTTCCTTCCGTCTTCAGTGATAAAAAAAGCCACCTTGCCAGGTGGCTTTTTAGTATCAGGATTTGTTACCCCAGCCCTGCCACTGTTGCTGAACGTATTTCACCAGCGTGCTTTCGCTGATGCTCTCCCCAATCACAGAGAAGAAATGCGTTGCGTAAACAGGTTCAAGCGGTTTTTTCGGTTTGCAGAGTTTTACGCCACGGAACGGATTGCGTGGCTGAGAAACGGGCTGTGTGGTGTTCAGGTTTGGCGTCGAGGTATCAACTTGTGGTTCGTTCAGCAGGTCACCAGGACGCACGAGAGTGATATCGCCAGGCAATGTCGGCAACATTTGTTGCAGGACGCGAACGGTTGTCGGATGCGGATGGCCGATGGCAATTGCGGAGCCATTGCGACGAGCCAGCTGTACCGCGCGATTAAACTGCACGCGGATATCCGCTTCGTTTTGCGTATCATCCAGGAACACCTTGCGCTTAATCACCTTCACGCCTGTTCCCTGAGCCGCCCGCATGGCCTGACTATTGCCGATGGTCATACTGTCGAGGAAATAGAGATTGTAACGTTCCAGCGCCTGCATCACCTTCAGCATACCCGGCAAACTGGATGTCATCGCGCTGCCCATATGGTTGTTCAGCCCAACGGCATACGGCACTTTGTTGTAAGCATCGTGGATAATTCGTGCGATCTCATCACTGCTCATGTCCGGGCGCAGAGTGTCTTTTTCCAGCGGTTGCTTGCTGATCGGGGCCATTGGGAGATGAATTAACACCTGATGCCCGCTGTTGTGGGCTTTGGTGGCCATCTCGCGCGCATGGGGAGCATTAGGGAGCACAGCAACAGAGATAGCGGAAGGCATTGCCAGAACCTGATTTTCGGTTTGTGGCCGATAACCGAAGTCATCAATCACAATGGCGAGTTTGCCTGCGAATGCCGGTGCTGCCAGCACCAGTGCGCTGGTGACGGAGAGAACAATTCGACGAAATTGAAGCAAAACTTATCTTCCCAACCACGGCTGTGGATTGACCGCCTGACCCTGGCGACGAATTTCGAAATAGAGTGACGGGCGGCCCTGACCGCCACTGCTGCCCACAAGGGCGATAGGTTGGCCTGCGCGCACTTGTGTGCCTACGCTGACCAGGGCGCTCTGATTGTAGCCGTAAAGACTCATATCGCCTTTACCGTGTTCGACCACCACGACAAGCCCGTAGCCCTGAAGCCAGTCGGCAAGGATCACGCGGCCATCGGCAATGGCTTTCACTTCGCTACCTTCGGATGCGCCGATAACAATCCCTTTCCAGCGTAGCTCGCCCTGGAGTTGTTCGCCATAGCGATGCAGGATCGAACCACGGACGGGCCAGAATGCCTGACCTCGTGGAGAGCCCAGACCTCCGGTACGCGACATCAGCGAGCGTTCACTGTCGGTTGGTTTGTAGGTAGTGCCTTTGCGGGAGGCTTCTTGCTGGCGATCGCGCACGGCCTGCGCATCGCGGGCCTCTTTCTCGGCGCGGGCTTTCGCTGCCGCTTCCGCACGCGCAATGCTGCTGCGCAGTTTGGATTCGTTGGCGCGCATCTCGCTCAACTGGCTCTGGCTTTCCTGGATAGAGGACTCCAGGCCGGCGAGTGTTTTCTTACGCTCGTTACGTGCCTGTTCAAGCCTGGCTTGCTGCGCCTGTTGATCGTAGAGCAGTGTTTGCTGCTGGCTCTGCTTCTCTTCCAGCTCGGCTTTTTGCGTGGTGACTTCTTCGCGCGTTTGCTTTAGCTGCGCAATAGTCTCCTGACGCGCCTGGTTCAGATAACCAAAATAGGCTTGTAAACGCTGGCCGCGTTGACTTTCCTCGCCGCTCAGTATGAGCTGAATACCCGTATGTTCACCCTGACGGAATGCCGCATCAAGCTGTGCAGCCAGGTTGCGTTCCTGGGCGTCCCGCTGGCGCTCCAGTTTTGCAATCGAAGCATTCATCTCATTGATTTGCTTATTTAACTGGGCCAGGGTGTTCTGGGTTTCACGCAGTTTGCGTGTGGCGACGGAAATGGCTTCTTCCTGCTGCTGGAGTTGGGCAAGCAGTGAGGCGCGTTGCTGTTGCTGCTGACGTACCGCACGCTCTTTGGCGGCGATATCAGCCTGAATAGATTTTAGCTGGTCGCGATCGTCCGCGTGGGCGGATGTCGCGCACAGCAATACGCCAGCGCTGAGTACGCTGGCGTAAAGCAGGGGCCTGACTGATAACCGTAACGGCTTCACGACCCATGTGATTGAAAAAATCGCCTTTCCCCTCATGGGGAGCGATTATTCCACGATGAACAGCGGCTTGCCAGTCATCTCTTGCGGGATTTCCATACCCATCAGCGTCAACATGGTTGGCGCGATGTCAGAAAGTTTGCCGCCTTCCACTGCTTTCAGGGCTTTATCACCCACGTAGATCAGCGGAACTGGCAAGTTGGTGTGTGCCGTGTGTGCCTGACCGGTTGCCGGGTCGCGCATCTGTTCTGCGTTACCATGATCGGCAGTAATCAACAGCTGACCACCTGCGTTTTCAACCGCTTTGACGACTTGTTCAACACAGTGATCCAGCGCTTCAACGGCTTTCACTGCCGCTTCCATCACACCGGTGTGGCCAACCATGTCACCATTTGGATAGTTACAGATGATGGTGTCGTACTTACCGCTTTCGATAGCCTCAACCAGTTTTTCAGTCAGTTCGGCGGAGCTCATTTCTGGCTGTAAATCGTAGGTAGCCACTTTTGGTGAGTTGATCAGAATACGGTCTTCGCCTTTGAACGGTTCTTCAACGCCACCGTTAAAGAAGAAGGTGACGTGAGCATATTTCTCGGTTTCGGAGATACGCAACTGAGTTTTATCGTTCTTCGCCATCCACTCACCGAGGGTGTTCGCCAGCGATGCAGGTGGGTAAGCGCAAGGGGCTTTGATGTCGGCGGCGTATTCCGTGAGTTGAATGAAGTCGAGCTTAACCACTTTTTTACGAGCAAAGCCGTCGAAATCGGTGTTCACGAATGCACGAGTGATTTCGCGCGCACGGTCAGCACGGAAGTTCATGAAAATCAGCGCATCGCCGTCTTCCATTGCTGCATCCGCCTGGCCTTTCGCACGGATCACGGTTGCTTTCACAAACTCGTCGTTCTCATCGCGCGCGTAAGCAGCTTCCAGGCCTTCAACGGCGGTAGCGAACTGGAACTCACCTTTTGCCTGAGTCATCAGGTCATAAGCTTGTTCAACGCGATCCCAGCGATTGTCACGATCCATTGCGTAGTAACGGCCAATGATGGATGCCACGCGGCCTTTGCCTAGCGCGGCAAACTTGTCTTCGAAGGCTTGTAATGAGGACTTCGCGCTACGTGGTGGCGTATCACGGCCATCCAGGAAAGCGTGCAGGTAGATTTTTTCAGCACCGCGTTCAGCGGCCAGCTCAACCATTGCCATGATGTGCTCTTCATGGCTGTGAACGCCACCTGCGGAGAGCAGGCCCATGATATGAACCGCTTTGCCAGCGGCTACCGCTTTATCTACAGCACCGCTCAGCACGGGGTTCGTGAAGAAAGTACGTTCTTTGATTTCAACGTCCAGACGGGTCAGATCCTGATACACAATACGACCCGCGCCCAGGTTTACGTGACCCACTTCGGAGTTACCCATCTGGCGATCAGGCAGGCCCACTTCCAGGCCAGACGCGTCAATCAGGGTATGCGGACGTTTTGCCCACAGTGCATCCATGACAGGGGTTTTGGCGTTGAAAATGGCGTTATCCTGGCTGTCTTCACGATAGCCATAACCATCCAGAATCACCAGTACCATAGGTTTTTTAGAAACCGACATTGCGACAACCTCATGCTCAAGAGACAAAAAATTTGCGTAATTTTACTACAGCTGAATCGATCAAATAGCCGCAGAAGATCAAAGAATGCGTAGGGGCAAGGTTCTTCTCCGGTCATTTTGAGGCTTTTTTTTCGTGGCATGCCGCAGAAAATGGATTAGCTTATTGTCGCTGGCTGTATTTGCCACAACGCACAGGTATACTCCTGTCCTGGTTTTTTTAATCACTTAGTCGGGAGTTGTTACCCCCCATGCAAGAAATTATGCAATTTGTTAGCCGCCATCCGGTGCTGAGCATCGCGTGGATTGGTCTGCTGGTCGCTGTGCTTTTCATGACCTTTAAAGGCCTGACGTCTAAAGTTAAGGTTATTACTCGTGGTGAAGCAACGCGTCTTATCAACAAAGAAGACGCCGTGGTTGTCGACCTGCGTCAGCGTGACGATTTCCGTAAAGGCCACATTGCAGGTTCTGTTAACTTGCTGCCTGCTGAAATCAAAGCAAATAATGTTGGTGAGCTGGAAAAACATAAAGCTCAGCCCATTATTGTTGTTGACGGTACTGGCATGCAGGCTCAGGAATCTGCCAGCGCGCTGAATAAAGCAGGTTTCGAAAACGTTTCTGTACTGAAAGAAGGTATTTCCGGCTGGAGCGGGGAAAATCTTCCGTTGGTTCGCGGTAAATAAGGAGTTCAGTCATGGCCCATATTGAGATCTACACCAAAGCAACCTGTCCGTTTTGCCACCGTGCAAAAGCGCTGTTGAACAGCAAAGGCGCAACGTTCCAGGAACTGCCTATTGATGGTGACGCGACAAAACGCGAAGAGATGATTCAACGTAGTGGTCGTACGACGGTTCCGCAGATTTTTATTGATGCGCAGCACATTGGCGGCTGTGATGACTTGTATGCGCTTGATGCGCGTGGTGGACTTGATCCCCTGCTGTAAGAGCGTTTTAGGACAATTAAAAAGGGTTTTTCCATGTCAGAACAAAACAACACAGAAATGACTTTCCAGATTCAGCGCATCTACACCAAAGATGTCTCTTTTGAAGCACCAAATGCACCGCACGTTTTCCAGAAAGATTGGCAGCCAGAGGTTAAACTTGATCTTGATACCGCATCTACCCAATTGGCGGATGATGTGTATGAAGTCGTACTGCGTGTAACCGTCACCGCTTCCCTGGGTGAAGAAACTGCGTTCCTGTGTGAAGTTCAGCAGGGTGGTATCTTCTCAGTTGGCGGTATTGAAGGTAATCAACTGGCGCACTGCCTGGGTGCATACTGCCCGAACATCCTGTTCCCGTATGCTCGCGAATGCATCACCAGCCTGGTTTCTCGCGGTACGTTCCCGCAACTGAACCTTGCGCCAGTAAACTTCGATGCGCTGTTCATGAACTATCTGCAGCAGCAGTCTGGCGAAGGTGCTGAACAACATCAGGATGCCTGATGAGCACAGTTAATGCGTCAATGACTGTGATCGGTGCCGGCTCATACGGCACCGCTCTTGCCATCACTCTGGCAAGAAATGGTCACGAAGTGGTCCTGTGGGGCCACGATCCCAAACATATCGCAACGTTGCAGCACGATCGCTGCAACGTTGCGTTTCTCCCTGATGTGCCTTTCCCTGATTCACTGCATCTCGAAAGCGATCTCGCGGCTGCTCTGGCCGCCAGCCGTAACATCCTGATCGTGGTTCCGAGCCATGTGTTTGGTGAAGTTCTGCGTCAGATTAAGCCGCTGATGCGGCCGGATGCACGTATTGTCTGGGCTACGAAAGGGCTGGAAGCTGAAACCGGGCGTCTGCTGCAGGATGTTGCTCGAGAAGCGCTGGGCGACGTTATCCCGCTGGCGGTGATTTCCGGGCCAACATTTGCTAAAGAGCTGGCAGCAGGCTTGCCTACGGCTATCTCACTGGCTTCTACCGATCAGACTTTCTCCGACGATCTCCAGCATCTACTGCACTGCGGTAAAAGTTTCCGTGTCTACAGTAACCCCGATTTTATCGGTGTGCAGCTGGGCGGTGCGGTGAAAAACGTTATCGCGATTGGTGCGGGGATGTCTGACGGTATTGGCTTTGGTGCAAACGCGCGAACAGCTCTCATCACCCGCGGGTTAACCGAAATGTCGCGTCTCGGCGCGGCGCTTGGTGCTGATCCTGCCACCTTCATGGGGATGGCGGGTTTAGGCGATCTGGTTCTGACCTGTACTGACAACCAGTCTCGTAACCGCCGTTTTGGCATGATGCTTGGACAGGGCATGGATGTGAAAGGCGCGCAGGAGAAGATTGGTCAGGTGGTGGAAGGCTACCGCAATACCAAAGAAGTACGGGAATTGGCGCACCGTTTTGGTGTCGAAATGCCAATAACCGAGGAAATTTATCAGGTATTGTATTGCGGAAAAAATGCGCGCGAGGCAGCATTGACCTTATTAGGTCGTGCGCGCAAGGACGAGCGTAGCAATATCTCCCCGCAATAATTCGCGCAGCCAACGTACATGCTGCCTGAAGTAAGGTGGAGATAGTCGCAGGGAACCGTTGTCACCCAACGATACGGCCAGCAAAGACTGGCCGATCGTTCTATTACGTCTGGAGTAAGCAATGCCGTGTGAAGAACTGGATATCGTCTGGAACAATATAAAAGCCGAAGCCCGGGCTTTGGCTGACTGTGAGCCTATGCTTGCCAGTTTCTACCACGCGACGCTACTCAAGCACGAAAATCTCGGCAGCGCCCTGAGCTATATGCTTGCCAACAAGCTGGCCTCTTCGATTATGCCTGCTATCGCCATTCGTGAAGTGGTGGAAGAGGCCTATGCCGCTGATCCAGAAATGATCGCCTCTGCCGCCTGTGACATTCAGGCTGTGCGCACGCGTGACCCGGCGGTGGATAAATACTCTACGCCGCTGCTGTACTTGAAAGGCTTCCACGCCTTACAGGCATACCGTATCGGTCACTGGCTGTGGAATGAAGGTCGCCGTGCGCTGGCTATCTTCCTGCAAAACCAGGTGTCCGTTACCTTCCAGGTCGATATTCACCCGGCCGCGAAAATTGGGCGGGGCATTATGCTCGACCACGCCACCGGGATTGTGGTGGGTGAAACAGCGGTGATCGAAGATGACGTTTCAATCCTCCAGTCCGTAACGCTTGGCGGTACGGGCAAAACCAGTGGCGATCGTCATCCGAAAATTCGTGAAGGGGTGATGATTGGCGCGGGGGCAAAGATCCTCGGCAATATCGAAGTCGGCCGCGGAGCGAAAATTGGCGCGGGTTCTGTGGTACTGCAACCAGTTCCGCCGCACACCACGGCTGCTGGCGTACCGGCACGTATTGTCGGTAAGCCAGAGAGCGATAAGCCTGCGATGGATATGGATCAGCACTTCAACGGCATTCACCATACGTTCGAGTATGGTGACGGCATCTAGCTTCTCAGTATGGCGCCAGGATATCCCAGCTGGCGCCAGGCTTCATACACCACCACCGACACCGCATTAGACAGGTTCATGCTACGGCTGTCTGGCATCATCGGAATTCGAATTTTTTGTTCTGCTGGCAGGGCATCCAGAATGGTTGCTGGCAGACCACGGGTTTCCGGGCCAAACATCAGATAATCCCCTTCCTGGTAGCTCACCGCACTGTGAGCCGGAGTGCCTTTGGTCGTCAGGGCAAATATGCGCTGTGGGTTTTCGGCGGCCATAAACGCAGCATAATCGTGGTGGCGAACCACTGCCGTAAATTCGTGATAATCCAGCCCTGCACGGCGCAGACGCTTGTCATCCCACGTAAAGCCCATCGGCTCAATAATATGCAGACGAAAACCGGTGTTAGCGCACAGGCGAATGATATTTCCGGTATTGGGTGGAATTTCTGGTTCGAATAAGACGATGTTAAGCATACTGCCCCCTTAATTGCGGGGCAGAATAACATCCCCTCTCCCCTTTGGGGAGAGGGTTAAAGGGCCGGATCGCACAACGCTTAAGCCGCATTCCCCTGCGACAGTGGGGCCAGAGCTTTCTGGCGTTTCCCCAGTTCTTGCACCAGCGAATCCTGGCTGATTTCGCTAATCGACTTCGCGCCAGTCAGGGTCATCGCCACTTTCATCTCTTTCTCTATGAGGTTCAGCAGGTTTGCCACACCCGCCTGGCCGTGGGTCGCCAGGGCATACAGATACGCACGTCCCAGCAGCACGCTATCCGCCCCCAGGGCAATCATGCGCACTACGTCCAGCCCGTTGCGAATACCGCTGTCGGCCAGGATGGCGATATCGCCTTTCACCGCATCGGCAATGGCTGGCAGCGCGCGGGCAGAAGAGAGTACGCCATCCAACTGACGTCCTCCGTGGTTAGAGACCACAATCCCGTCCGCGCCAAAGCGGACAGCATCGCGGGCATCTTCTGGGTCAAGGATCCCTTTGATCACCATCGGGCCATCCCAGAATTCACGGATCCACTCGAGGTCTTTCCAGGAGATGGACGGATCGAAGTTATTCGCCAGCCAGCCAATGTAATCCTCGAGCCCGGTTGGTTTACCGAGATAGGCGGAGATATTTCCCAGATCGTGTGGACGACCATTCAAACCCACATCCCACGCCCATTGTGGATGGGTAACAGCTTGCCAGTAACGGCGAATAGCGGCATTCGGGCCGCTCATACCGGAGTGAGCATCGCGATAGCGCGCGCCAGGTGTTGGCATATCAACGGTAAAGACCAGCGTTGAGCACCCTGCGGCTTTAGCACGCTCCAGCGCATTACGCATAAAACCACGATCGCGCAAAACGTACAGCTGGAACCACATTGGACGTTTGATGGTGGGCGCGACTTCTTCAATCGGGCAGACCGAGACCGTCGAGAGGGTAAACGGAATACCTTTCGCATCCGCCGCTGCTGCTGCCTGTACTTCCCCCCGACGGGCATACATGCCGCACAGACCAACAGGGGCGAGGGCAACAGGCATAGAGAGCGTTTCGTTGAACAGCTTCGTCTCAAGGCTCAGGTCAGACATATTCTTCAACACGCGCTGGCGCAGGGCCACTTCCGACAGGTCTTCCACGTTACGGCGCAGTGTGTGCTCGGCATAGGCCCCGCCATCGATGTAGTGAAACAGGAATGGCGGCAAAATGCGCTGCGCTGCTGCGCGATAGTCACTGGCTGCAGAAATAATCATGCTTTGTTCTCCCTGGAAATATCATGATCGCCAGGCAGACGGGTAATGCGCGCCTGTCGGGCCTGATCTTCATCAAATCGTTTAATGGTGGTATGGACGAAACCCAGGTGCGCCATCATCGCTTTGCGTGCGGCCTCGGCATCACCTGTCAGAATGGCGTTGAGCACCGCTTCGTGCTGCTCGGTCAATTGAGCAAAGACCGGCGGGACCAGATACATACGCTGACGACTCTGCTTCACGGAAGATTGCAGCAGGTCAAAGAAGCCGCGCATTGTCTGGAGCAGGACGATGTTGTGCGATGCCTCGGCAATCGCCAGATGAAAACGCACGTCGGCCTGTGAGGCGATATCCGGATCGCTGCTTTGTGTCGCATCAAAACAGGTTTTGAGCTTCTCTTTATCAGCATCGGTTGCCCGCATGGCCGCATGCCAGGCGGTGCTGGCTTCGATGGCATGACGCGCTTCGAGAATGTCGAAGCTGTAGTCCGGGTCGTTTTCCATCAACGTTTTGAGCGGTTGAACGATATTTTGTTCGGACCAGTCGTCATGCTGCCAGCGCACAAACGTGCCGCCGCCTCGGCGGCTGAGCAGCACCCCTTCGTTTACCAGTGTCGCCAGCGCTTCACGCAGTGAGTTACGCGATACGCCAAGCTGGGCGGCAAGTTGACGTTCAGCGGGCAACTTCATGCCCGCCTCCAGCTGTTGTTCTTCAATCAGCGCCCGCACGCGAGAGGCTATCTCGTCGGACAGGCGTCTGGGCATCACTATCATGGAATCATCCAGGTTAAGACATAGGCCTGTAGCGTGGTGATCACGCCCACCATGCAGGTGAATATCAGGCTGTGTTTGACGGTAAAGCGGAACAGGTCAGACTCTTTGCCCACCAGTCCAACGGCAGCACAGGCAATGGCAATGGACTGCGGAGAGATCATCTTGCCGGTCACGCCACCCGTGGTGTTTGCTGCAACAAGGAGCACATCTGAAACGCCAATCTGCTGTGCGGCGGTCGCCTGCAATGCAGCAAACAGGGCGTTGGATGATGTATCAGAACCGGTCAGGAACACCCCCAGCCAGCCAAGGAACGGTGAGAAGAAGGTGAATGCGTGGCTGGTATGGGCGAGAGCCAGCGCCAGCGTCGATGACAGGCCTGAATAGTTCGAGATAAATGCGAACGCCAGTACCATCCCAATGGAGTAAATCGGTAACGCCAGCTCTTTAATGGTGCTGAAAAAGGTTTGTACCGCAGCCGCAGGCTTCATGCGTAGCCAGATGACAGACAGGATAGCGGC
Source organism: Enterobacter sp. RHBSTW-00994 (assembly GCF_013782625.1). NCBI lineage: Bacteria > Pseudomonadati > Pseudomonadota > Gammaproteobacteria > Enterobacterales > Enterobacteriaceae > Enterobacter > Enterobacter sp. RHBSTW-00994. The sequence goes on from NZ_CP056199.1 coordinate 135,903, forward strand.
AAACAGAATGGCTGTACCCGTGGCAGAGAACCAGTCGAATTTGTATACCGCAGCATATGGCGTCGCGGCGTGAACCACTGGCGGCATGCGAGCAACCATTTTGTCGAGGAACGGCACGGAGATGTTGATCACCATGTCGTACAGCGCGCCGCCAGGAGCAAACAGCGCTTTAAACGGTGGCACGCTCCACAGCGTCACGGTGGCGGTCAGAAACAGGAACGGCGACCATGCGCGAAGCACCTGGCCCGCGGTATAGCCTGTGCGCGCCAGCGTTTGATCAACCTGTGACGCGCCCATATCAGCAAAACGGAAAATGCGCACTGGCTGCCAGCGTTTGAGGAACAGGGTCAGACAGACCAGTGAAACCAGGGAAGAGATGATGTCCGGTAACTCAGGGCCGAGGAAGTTTGAGCTCAGATACTGGGCAATGGCAAACGATCCGCCCGCAACCATGACGGCAGGCCAGGTCTCTTTCACGCCACGCCAGCCATCCATAATCGCCATGATCCAGAACAGCACAATAATGGTCAGGAAGGGCAACTGACGTCCTACCATCTGGCCGATCTCAAAGCTGTCCAGCCCGGTCACCTGTCCGGCAACCAGAATCGGAATGCCCATTGCACCAAACGCCACAGGTGCGGTGTTAACGATAAGACACAGACCCGCGGCATAAAGCGGGTTAAAGCCCAGTCCCACCAGCAGTGCGGCGGTGATCGCCACAGGCGCCCCGAAACCTGCCGCCCCTTCAAGGAAGGCGCCGAAGGAGAAGCCGACAATCAGCATCTGTAAACGCTGGTCCGGTGTGATGGAGAGAATCGACGAGCGGATGATGTCGAACTGCCCGGTCTTGACCGATATTTTATAGACAAATACCGCCGCAATAATGATCCAGGCGATGGGCCACAGACCGTAGAAGAAGCCATATACAACAGAGGCCAGCGCGTGATCTACGGGCATTTTGTAGAAGAGCAGGGCAACCGCCAGCGCAATGGCGACGGTATAGGTGGCGGCAAGATACCCCTTCAGTTTGAGCTTAATCAGCGCAAAGAAGAAGAACAGGATCGGTAGCGATGCGATCAGACTAGACAACCAGATATTCCCGGCCGGATCGTAGTTTTGTTGCCAGAGGCTCATGCAGGTCTCCTGAGTACCACACGTTCTGCTTCGCGGGTGAGTCTCCGCTCATCTCTGCGTCACACAGTGCGTAAAAGTGGTACTACCAATATTGTGATGTAGGGTGAATGACAATGAATGGTTAATCAGATGTTATGAATGAGCAATGGTTTTGTGAGCGAAAATTATGGAAATGTGAAGCCGAGGACAGTTGTCTGGGGAATTGGTTGGGCCAATTTTGCGTGGGAAGAGGAGGAGGCTGTGCGGTTTTCGCCCTCTCCTGGCAGGAGAGGGCTGGGGAAATCAGAATGCTGTCTTACTAAACCCTGTCATCTCTTTCAGGCCCATTTCACGGCCAAGTTCGGTCATCGGGTGTACTACCACCAGGCCGCGCACGCTTTTTTTCAGCTTGCCCATATCGGCCTGCTCTTTTTTGGTGATTGCGCGACGGTGTGGCATGTTCATCAGTTTTTGCGCTTCTTTGCTCAGCTTCTGGTTCTTCACGTCGCGCAGGCGTTCGATTTCAGTTTCCAGCGTAGCGGTCTCTTTTTCCAGCTCGGCATACTTCTCGGCGGAATCGACCAGGGAGAGGCTTGCCATCTGGTGACGGATCAGATCCAGACGATCGCTCAGGCGTTTAATTTCGTTCTTTTCGACTTCTTTCATGACAAATGACTCTAAATCGGGGGAATTTACAGGAAAGGATACACCAATGTGTGCAGGCTTACTTCTGAAACGCTTTTTTTAAGCTGATTCGGGAAATCAGCTCAGTCAGGGAAAGGACCATTGTAGAACGAACAACTTGCTGATAACGCAGCTTTTGCATCGCATACAGCTCAGGGTCGCTGTTATCAAAATGGGGAGCGGAAGGAAGTGCACTTACGCAGTGCAACTCACCGAATGGCCCCAGAATCTCATCATCGGTAAAGGTGTATTCATTACCATCATGATTCAACTCTTCGCGCAGCGCCATCAGCAACTCAGCATCTTCATACTCCGGCCTGCTGAGCACGCCAAGACCATAAATCAGCTTCAGGCGAACCGATAAATCGCCCAGCGGTCCATCTCCGTCCAGTAACGGTTCTACAGCATATTTTACCGCGTAGTCGTCTTTGCGAAACACCTGAAGAACCAGAATATTCACCGCCTCAGTTAACAACTCGACGGCGGCGATCAGGAAACTTCGTACGGTTTTGCCAGCATTCAGACGCTCAAGCACACGATTTTCAAAGGCCTGGGTTTGTTCCATTATTGGCTGCATATCTGACAATCTGTAATTTAGGCGCAGGGTTTCCTGCGCCGCATTCTGCATCATTTGGTTGCGTTGTATGCGTTAACCGCCTCCGCCACCACATCACTGTTGGCATCCAGACCAGAAATCTGCGCCAGCGCGGCCTGAGGGCCTTTATCATCAATAAGCTGAGCCAGCTCAATGGCCTGCGGATCTTGCTCGCTGCGGTAGTGCATCGCAGCAGAAATCCCTTTTACCAGGTTGGCATGCGGTAAGTCATACTCCAGCGTACCCAGCAGCGGCTTAATCAGGCGATCGCCCGCGCTCAGTTTACGCAGAGGCTGACGGCCAACGCGTTCAACATCATCTTTCAGATACGGGTTTTCAAAACGACCGAGGATTTTCTGGATGTATGCTGCATGTTTTTCAGCATCGAAATCGTAGCGTTTGATCAGCACTGCGCCACTTTCATCCATTGCCCCTTTTACCACAGCGCGAATTTTCTCATCGAGAATCGCGTCACGGATGGTCTGATGACCGGCCAATTTTCCGAGGTACGCGGTTATAGCATGCCCGGTGTTCAGCGTGAAGAGTTTACGTTCGACAAATGCCATCAGGTTATCAGTTAATTCCATACCTGGAATAACAGGCAGCGCGCCTTTGAACTGAGTTTTGTCGACAATCCACTCGCTGAAGGTTTCAACGGTGACTTCCAGCGGGTCATGGGTCGCAGACTCCGACGGCGGAACAATACGGTCGACAGCGGAATCGACAAAGCCAACGTGGGCTTCAACCCAGGCTTTATCTTCATCGGCAACGGCCGCCATAACGTGACCTTTCAATTGGGTCGTGCCGCGTACCATATTTTCACAGGCAATAATGTTCAGCGGGGTGTCGATACCTTGCGCTTTACGTTTTGCCAGACCTTTCGCCACAGCAGGGGCAATACGTTCCAAAACCACGGGACCCACGGCGGTTGTCACCAAATCAACATGGGCAATCAGGTCGATAACGTCGTCGCCAATGCTACTCACAGCGTTAACGCCAGATACCGTTTCAATCTGTTCGTTTTCTCCCACCACGTGGACCTGATAGCTATGACGGGCATTCAGGGCGTCGAGCACCACCTGGTTCACATCGGCGAATGTCAGCGTAATTCCCGCGTCTGCCAGCAGTTTGCCGATAAAACCACGACCGATATTACCTGCGCCAAAATGTAATGCTTTCATAGTATTAACCTTCATCAATGTTTTTACCCGAGAGGGCTGGGGTGAGGAACCGCATGCATTTCCCCTCACCCTAGCCCTCTCCCCAAAGGGGAGAGGGAGGAGAACAAGATTACTTGTTCAGCAGAGCCAGTACTTCTTCCACGCTGGTGGTGCTGGCCAGACGTTCGATGACGGATTCATCATCAAGCGCGTTGGTCAGGCTGGTAATCACCTGAATATGCTCGTTGTTGCGAGCAGCGATACCAATCACCAGACGGGCGATGTCGTCTTCTTCTTCACCGAAGCGAACCCCCTGTGGGTACTGACAGAACACAACACCTGTTTTCAGTACGCGATCTTTTGCTTCAACCGTACCGTGTGGAACCGCGATGGATTCACCCAGGTAAGTCGGGGTCAGTTTTTCACGTTCAAGCATGGCCTCAACGTATTCCGGCTGAACGTAACCGCCTTTCACCAGTTGCTCACCGGCAAAGCGAATGGCCTCTTCTTTGTGGGTCGCGGTACGACCGAGGAAGATGTTCTCCGCGCCCAGTTTGAACAAGTGGCTGTTGTTCGCATCGAAGCTGTCTTTCAGGCTGTCACGGACTTTAACTTCGTTATCTTCATGGCGCTGGGCGGCAACCAGACGTTCAGTCAGGCTCGCGTACAGACCGCTATCGAGGAAGTTGGTCAGCGAAATATGCTGCGCCTGTGGAACCTGACGCATGGCGCGTTCGGTCAGATCGCGGTGCGTGATAACCAGGTCGACATCTGGTGGCAGGCTGTTGATTGCGCTGTTGGTCACGGAGATGTTGGTCAGGCCCGCATCCTGGACTTTCTTGCGCAGTACACCCGCACCCATTGCGCTGGACCCCATACCGGCATCACAGGCAACGATGATTTTACGCACATGGCTCAGATCGTTAGAAACATCGCCTGCAGCCAGTGGGGTTGCAGCACCTTTGGATTCCGCTTTCATATCCTGCATACGGCGTGTAGCGGCTTCGATATCGTCTTCTTCTTTTACCTTGCTGGTTTTCAGCAGGATAGAAGAGACCACGAAGGAGACGGCCATTGCTGCACAGATTGCTGCGATGTTAGCGAAGTAAGCACCTTTCGGCGTCATCGCCAGTACCGCCAGGATGGAACCTGGAGATGCCGGAGAAACCAGACCACCACCCAGCACGCTCAGGGTGAACACACCGGTCATACCACCGAGGATAACGGCCAGGATCAGACGTGGGTTCATCAGTACGTATGGGAAGTAAATTTCGTGGATACCGCCCAGGAAGTGGATGATAGCCGCACCGCCAGCAGACTGCTTCGCACTACCACGACCAAAGAACATGTACGCCAGCAGAACACCCATACCCGGGCCTGGGTTGGCTTCAATCAGGAAGAAGATAGACTTCCCGAGGTCATGAGATTGCTGGATACCCAGCGGTGAGAAGATACCGTGGTTGATCGCGTTGTTGAGGAACAGGATTTTTGCGGGTTCAACAAAGATTGACGCCAGCGGCAGCATGTCGTGCGCAACCATGAAGTTAACGCCTGCTGCCAGAATTTTGGACAGCACTTCAACTGCAGGGCCAATACCGAGGAATGCCAGAATCGCCAGGATCATACCGATGATGCCAGCGGAGAAGTTGTTCACCAGCATTTCGAAGCCGGATTTGATCTTGCCATCAACCCAAACGTCGAATTTCTTGATGGCCCAGCCACCCAGAGGGCCCGCAATCATCGCGCCAAGGAACATCGGCATATCAGCACCGACGATCACACCCATCGTGGTGATCGCACCCACGACGCCACCACGGTCACCACCGACCAGACGACCACCGGTAAAACCGATGAGCAGCGGCAGCAGATAAGTAATCATTGGGCCAACAAGTTTCGCCAGCGTTTCGTTCGGCAACCATCCTGTTGGAATAAATAACGCGGTGATAATACCCCACGCGATAAACGCGCCGATATTTGGCATCACCATGTTGCTGAGGAAACGACCAAAGCTTTGTACTTTGATCTTGAAATCGGATGACATAAAACACCCCTTCTTCTGTTTACGCTTAGGCTTGCGGCCCGAGGTTTATTGTTAATGCGCGGCGGCAGAGGTAGCCGAGCCCTGTTCTGATGCTGTGAAATCTGGCACTGAATCGTTCAACTGTCCAGACAGTGAAAAATTGTGTGATCCGAGTCACGTAAATGTAGGGGGTGTGGTATTTAATGAAGTGATCTTCATCACAAAAATTGAGTGTAAAAAAAATACAACGGATAGAAATGAACCATTATGGCATCTGTTTTGTGATTAAAATCACACAATCACTTTGCTGAATTGTTTGTAAATTGTGATTTGATTCACAAAAAATATTCAAGCAGATCTTTCTGGCTGTGATCAAAGGCTAACTCTGTTTACGGTTCGATGACGGGATGTAAGTGAGCAACATTTAGGGCTAAAAATAGCTCGTCAAAATGTGGTATGGAAAAAAGCAAAAACCTGGATTACGCTCATATTGTAAACTGTAGTCTATTATTTTCAGGATATATTTTGACACGCTTATAAACTTGCGCGGAGATATAATAAAAAACCATACTCCCCGGCTCTGATATATAGGTGCGAGCTTTTGTGCCTAAATGAATTAATTTGGTCGCGAACCATTTTATTATTTTAATGAGTTGATAAAGTTTTTTAGTGAGGCAAATATGTTTCTCAACTATTTTGCGCTGGGCGTATTGATCTTCGTATTCCTGGTTCTGTTTTATGGAATCATCGCGATCCATGATATCCCCTATAATATGGCCAAAAAGCGTAATCATCCCCATGCTGATGCTATCCATACGGCGGGCTGGATAAGCCTGTTCACTTTGCACGCTATTTGGCCGTTCCTCTGGATTTGGGCAACGCTGTACCAGCCAGAGCGAGGCTGGGGGATGCAAAACCACATCTCGTCGCCCGATGAGGTCCCCGGCATGGACGTACTTTCTAAACGCGTCGCTGAGTTAGAAAAAAAACTGGCTGCGGTAAATGTTACCGCCGATAAGAACACAGCGGAGCGTTAATCATGGATCTGTTGATTATATTGACCTATGTGGCGTTCGCCTGGGCAATTTTTAAAATATTCCGCATTCCCGTGAACCAATGGACGCTTGCAACCGCCACATTAGGTGGTGTGTTTATTGTGGCAGGATTGATTTTATTGATGAACTATAACCACCCGTATACGTTTATGGCACAGAAAGCGGTTATTTCGATTCCGATTACGCCACAGGTAACAGGGGTCGTGAGCGAGGTGACAGATAAAAATAACCAGCTCATTAAAAAAGGTGAGGTGTTATTTAAACTCGATCCGGTACGTTATCAGGCGCGAGTCGACAGATTGCAGGCTGACCTGGTGACGGCGACGCACAATATTGATGTGCTGAAAGCCCAACTCTCTGAAGCACAAGCCAATACCACTCGCGTGTCGGCAGAACGTGACCGCCTGTATAAAGATTACCAGCGTTACCTGAAGGGGAGCCAGGCGAAAGTTAATCCCTTCTCTGAGAGTGATATCGATACCGCACGGCAAAATTACCTGGCGCAGGATGCGCTGGTGAAAGGCTCAGTTGCAGAGCAGACACAGATTCAAAGCCAGTTAGACAGTATGGTTAATGGCGAACAGTCGCAGATTGCCTCCCTGCGGGCGCAACTGGCGGAAGCCAAATACAATCTGGATCAAACCATCGTGCGTGCGCCCAGCAATGGTTATGTTACACAGGTATTGATCCGCCCAGGAACTTACGCCGCTGCGCTGCCACTGCGCCCGGTGATGGTGTTTATTCCCGAGCAGAAACGCCAGATTGTTGCGCAGTTCCGTCAGAACTCCTTGTTGCGCCTGAAGCCGGGTGATGAGGCAGAAGTCGTGTTCAATGCCCTGCCAGGCCAGGTGTTCTCCGGTAAACTCACCAGTATTCTGCCCGTCGTACCTGGTGGTTCCTACCAGGCTCAGGGAGCATTACAGTCGTTGACGGTTGTTCCGGGGACCGATGGTGTACTGGCAACGATAGAGCTGGCTCCGAATGCCGATGTGGATGCGTTGCCTGACGGTATTTATGCACAGGTTGCAGTCTATTCGGACCATTTTGCTCACGTCTCGGTGATGCGTAAGGTGCTGTTGCGCATGACCAGCTGGATGCACTATCTCTATCTCGATCACTAACCTCCAGAGGCAGGAATGCGATATGCATACCTGCCTTTTTTTCGTTGCGTGTTCCATACTGACCTCTTTGCGAACATCAAGGAGCAGGCAATGAAACTTATCGGCAGTTATACCAGTCCTTTTGTGCGAAAAATTTCGATTCTCTTACTGGAGAAGGGCATTGCGTTTGAGTTTGTTAATGAACAGCCCTACAACGCGGAAAATGGCGTCGCCCAGTACAATCCTTTGGGGAAGGTTCCGGCGCTGGTCACGGATGAGGGTGAGTACTGGTTCGACTCGCCGATCATTGCGGAATACATTGAGTTGTTAGGCATTGCCCCGGCGATGCTGCCATCTGAGCCAAAAGAGGCTCTTGCCGTGAAACAGATTGAAGCCCTGGCCGATGGTATCATGGATGCGGCGCTGGTCTCTGTGCGTGAACAGGCGCGCCCTGCGGCTCAACAGTCTGAAGCCGAGCTATTACGTCAGCGTGAAAAGATTAGCCGCAGTCTCGATATGTGCGAAACGCTCATTCGGGAGGGAAAAATACGATGTGATAGCCTGAATCTGGCGACAATCGCCATTGCCTGTGCGATTGGCTATCTCAATTTCCGTCATGTCTCTCCTGGCTGGTGTGTGGAACGTCCACTGCTGGTGAAGCTCGCGGATACCCTCTTCCAGCGTGAAAGTTTTGCCCGTACGGAACCGCCAAAGGCTTGACTCGGGTTATAACACTTCACGGCTGGGCGCTGTAGAATCCCTCCCCACAGGACTCTCCTCCCGCCGGGAGGGGGGATGATTTTCAATCGCCAGGCGTTGTCATGACTACTCATCATTCTCTTTATAGCCTTATTCCTGCTACCGATCGCCTGCTCCGTGAGCCTCTTTTCCTTACGGTGCTGGAAAGATTCGGCCATTCTGCAACGGTCGATATGCTGCGACAGCTACAGGAGGAGGCCCGTGGATCGATCCAGGCAGAAAACGCCTTGCCAGCCTGGTGTGCTGACTGGAGACAGGAAGCCGAAAAGAGGTTGGCAGCGAAATTGCAGAATGCTTTGCGCCCGGTGATAAACCTCACGGGTACAGTACTGCATACCAATCTGGGGCGTGCTCCGCAGGCAGAAGAGGCGGTGAATGCTGTGGCGCAAGCTATGCGTTCACCCGTCACACTGGAGTACGATCTTGACGGTGCTGGACGAGGGCATCGCGATCGAGCACTGGCGGATATTCTCTGTCAGCTCACCGGAGCCGAAGATGCCTGCATTGTGAATAACAATGCGGCAGCCGTGCTATTGATGCTGGCGGCAACAGCCAGTGGCAAAGAGGTGGTGGTGTCGCGGGGTGAGCTGGTTGAGATTGGTGGCGCGTTCCGCATTCCTGATGTGATGCGCCAGGCGGGCTGTACGTTGCATGAGGTGGGTACAACGAACCGGACGCATGCCAAAGATTATCGTGCCGCAGTGAACGAAAATACGGCCCTGCTGATGAAAGTGCATACCAGTAATTATCAGATTGAGGGCTTTACCAAAACGGTTGCAGAGGCTGAGCTGGCAGAGATTGGTCATGAGCTTGATGTGCCCGTGATTGTTGACCTGGGTAGCGGTTCGCTGGTGGATCTTAGCCTGTACGGGCTGCCGAAAGAACCAATGCCGCAGGAGATGATTGCGACGGGCGTGAGCCTGGTCAGTTTTTCTGGCGACAAATTGCTGGGAGGGCCTCAGGCGGGGATTATCGTCGGTAAGCGTGAGCTGATTGCGAAGTTGCAGCAACACCCTCTAAAACGCGCTTTGCGTGCGGATAAAATGACGCTGGCAGCACTGGAAGCCACGCTCAGGCTCTACCTCCACCCGGAGAAACTGGCGCAACGCTTGCCGACACTGCGTCTGCTTACGCGGGATGCCGCTGCCATCCGTGCCCAGGCGGAGCGGCTACAGGCAATGATTGCACCACAGTACCCCGATTTTGAGGTTCGCGTAGAACCTTGCCAGTCACAGATTGGTAGCGGCTCGCTTCCGGTAGACAGGCTGCCCAGCGCGGCGCTAACGTTTACGCCCGGTAACGGGCGTGGTAGCCAGCTTGAAACGTTGTCTGAACGCTTACGCGCACGGTCAACGCCGATCATTGGCCGTATTTATGATGGCCGCCTGTGGCTGGATCTACGCTGTCTTGAAAATGAAGAGCGATTTCTGGAGATGATGTTGAAATGATTATTGCCACCGCCGGTCACGTTGACCACGGAAAAACCACGTTATTGCAGGCCATTACCGGCGTAAATGCTGACCGCCTGCCGGAAGAGAAAAAACGAGGCATGACCATCGATCTGGGCTATGCCTACTGGCCGCAGCCCGATGGCCGCGTTCTGGGTTTTATTGATGTCCCCGGCCACGAAAAATTTCTTTCCAATATGTTGGCGGGTGTGGGCGGCATTGACCACGCACTGCTGGTGGTGGCATGTGACGATGGCGTGATGGCGCAAACCCGGGAGCATCTGGCGATCCTGCAACTGACAGGCAACCCGCAACTCACTGTTGTGCTAACCAAAGCCGACCGCGTGGATGAGGCGCGTATCGATGCGGTGCATGCAGAAGTTCAGGCCACGCTGCGTGATTATGGTTTTGCCGATGCGCCCCTTTACGTGACGGTGGCAACCGAAGGACGCGGTATTGATGAACTACGTGAATATTTACAGCATCTTACTGCACGTGAGCACGCCAGTGACCACAGCTTTCGTTTAGCCATCGACAGAGCATTTACCGTAAAAGGCGCAGGACTGGTCGTCACCGGTACGGCGTTAAGTGGTGAAGTGAATGTGGGCGATACGTTATGGTTGACGGGCGTTAACAAACCGATGCGTGTTCGTGCGTTGCATGCGCAAAACCAGCCTGTTGAACAGGCCCATGCCGGACAGCGTATCGCACTGAATATCGCAGGTGATGCTGAAAAAGAGCAGCTTAATCGCGGGGACTGGTTGCTGGCCGATGCGCCACCTGAGCCTTCAGAACGAGTGATTGTTTCCCTTCAGGCCCATATCCCGTTAAGCCAATGGCAACCGCTGCATATTCACCATGCCGCCAGCCATGTGACCGGGCGCGTGTCATTGCTTGAAAATGACCTCGCGGAACTGGTCTTTGATTCGCCGCTATGGCTTGCGGATAACGATCGCCTGGTGCTGAGGGATATTTCTGCCAGGGTGACTCTCGCCGGGGCGCGAGTTGTGACACTGAATCCGCCGCGCCGCGGTAAACGTAAACCTGAATACCTGCAGTGGCTGGCAGCCCTGGCGCAGGCAAAAGAGGATGCTGCTGCACTCGGGATCCATCTTAATCGCGGTGCGGTAAACCTGGCGGACTTTGCCTGGGCACGTCAGTTAAGTGGTGAAGGCTTACGCAAGCTGACCCAGCAGCCAGGCTTCATCCAGGCAGGTTACAGCCTGTTGAATGCCGTCGTGGCCGCGACATGGCAGAGAAAAATCCTCAATACGCTTGCTACCTATCACCAGCAACACCTGGATGAACCAGGCCCTGGGCGGGAAAGATTGCGACGTATGGCTCTGCCGATGGAAGATGATGCCCTGGTTCTGCTGTTGATTGAGCAGATGCGGGAAAGTGGTGTCATCCACAGTCACCACGGCTGGCTGCATCTGCCTGATCACAAAGCGGGCTTTACGGCCGAGCAACAGGCGGTATGGCAAAAAGTCGCCCCCCTGTTTGCTGATGAGCCCTGGTGGGTGCGTGATTTAGCGCAGCATAGCTCCACCGATGAAGCCATGATGCGGCAGGTACTGCGCCTTGCGGCACAGCAGGGGCTTATCGTGGCGATCGTTAAAGATCGCTATTACCGTAACGATCGTATCGTGGCGTTTGCCAGTTTGATTCGCGAGCTGGATCTGGAGCGAGGTTCAACGTGTGCTGCGGATTTCCGCGATCGACTCAACGTCGGGCGTAAATTGGCCATTCAAATTCTGGAATATTTTAACCGGATTGGTTTTACGCGACGTCGTGGGAATGACCATTTGCTTCGGGACTCATTATTATTCCCGGAAGCAAACTCTGTGATTAATACAGAAAATAAATAGATATAAGTTGATTTATATATTAATAAACACTTTCGTAGGCTTAAAATTATTCAACTTGCGAAAGTGCATACAAAAATAGGTTTTTGATCAACTTTTTAAATTTATCTTTTACGTATGCTTCCGGCTCTTTTTATTCCTTTGAGGAAATATCATGGCTGCATCCGTATTTTATATTCCGTCCGTGAATATTATTGGTTCTGATTCATTAGGCAGCGCAATGGATACCATGCGCGCTTACGGCTGGCGTCGCGCACTGATTGTGACTGATGCGATGTTGAGTAAGCTGGGAATGGCCGCTGAGATTCAAATTGCACTGAAAGAGCGCGATATCACCAGTGTTATTTATGATGGTACACACCCTAACCCGACGACTGCCAATGTGGCGGCAGGTCTGGCTATGTTAAAAGAAAATAAATGTGATTGTGTTATTTCCCTGGGCGGTGGTTCACCACATGATTGCGCAAAAGGTATTGCGCTGGTGGCGGCTAATGGCGGCGATATTCGCGATTATGAAGGGGTTGATCGTTCGGAAAAACCACAATTACCGATGATTGCCATTAATACCACCGCAGGCACGGCTTCTGAGATGACGCGTTTCTGCATTATTACCGATGAAGCTCGCCATATTAAAATGGCTATTGTCGATAAACATGTGACCCCGGTGCTGTCTGTAAATGATTCATCACTGATGGTCGGTATGCCTAAGTCGCTGACGGCGGCAACCGGTATGGATGCGTTAACCCACGCCATTGAAGCGTATGTCTCAATTGCCGCAACGCCGATTACCGATGCATGCGCGCTGAAAGCCGTGACCATGATTGCTGAAAACCTGATTCAGGCTGTTGAAGAGGGGAGTGATGCAGAGGCGCGTGAAGCGATGGCCTACGCGCAATTCCTGGCAGGAATGGCGTTTAACAATGCCTCTTTGGGCTATGTACATGCCATGGCGCACCAGTTGGGCGGGTTCTACGATCTGCCGCACGGGGTGTGCAACGCCGTGCTTCTGCCACATGTTCAGGTCTTTAACTGCAAGGTTGCGGCGGCTCGTCTGCGTGACTGTGCAAGCGCCATGGGTGTGGACGTTAGTCATATGGATGCTGAGCAGGGCGCTCAGGCGTGTATCGCAGAAATTCGTGCCCTGGCAGGCAAAGTGAATATTCCGGCTGGTCTGCGCGATTTAGGCGTGAAGGAAGAGGATATTCCTGTTCTGGCGACTAATGCTCTGAAAGATGCGTGCGGGTTTACTAACCCAATCCAGGCTACGCACGACGAAATCATGGCGATTTATCGCGCTGCAATGTAATTGTGTTTTACGGGCCTGTGAATACAGGCCTTTTTTACTTACCCGCGCAACCAGGGGGTAATCGTTACCCCGGTCAGCAGGCCTTCCGGGCTAAGTAACCGGGTGACGGTCTGTCCCCACGGTTCTTCCCGTTTTGCAATGAGCAAAGTGTACCCTTGTGTGATGAGTGCATCGGTTGCGGTGTCGATATCCTGCACTTCAAACTCGATCCAGGCCTGAGGAACAGGCACGTCTGCAGGCCATTGTTCTGAACCAAAACAAGAGCTGGCAGCCTGAGAAAGTGGCCAGAGCGCAAAGTGCTTCACACCGGAGAGTTGGTCCTGCTCCGTGAGCAAATAATCTTCGTTGCCTTCCATGGGCTTTAGCGGTAGCCCAAGTGTTCGCAGGTAAAAAGATGTACTGGTCTCGGTATGGCGGGTGATTGGCCCAAAACCTGCGACAAACAACACCTCGACACCTGTTATTTCATGTTCCATTTCCTCTCCCTGAAGATCGATTTGAGTGGCACATCACTATTACAAATTACGTTGTTGTTTACTCCTCTTTAATCCGTGATACCCGTCGTAAAGCTGTAAACGACTGGCGAGAAAATCGCCAGTCGTGACTACCCTTGTTAGACACCAACAGCAAGGAGATGGTCATGACGAATAATCCTCCCTCATCACGTATTCAGCCTGGCGAGTATGGTTTTCCCCTTAAGTTAAAACCCCGATATGACAACTTCATTGGCGGCGACTGGGTCGCGCCTGTCGACGGTGAATACTATTCGAACCTGACGCCTGTTACCGGTCAGCCGCTGTGCGAGATCGCCAGCTCAGGCAAAAAGGACATCGATCTGGCGCTGGATGCGGCACACAAGATTAAGGACCAATGGGGGCACACGTCTGTCCAGGACAGAGCCGCCATTTTGTTCAAAATTGCCGATCGAATGGAGCAGAACCTGGAGCTACTGGCCACGGCAGAAACGTGGGATAACGGTAAACCGATCCGTGAAACCATGGCTGCGGATGTGCCGCTGGCAATTGATCATTTCCGTTATTTCGCCTCCTGTATTCGTGCTCAGGAAGGGGGGATAAGCGAGGTGGATAACGACACTGTCGCTTACCACTTCCATGAACCTCTGGGCGTGGTTGGACAAATCATCCCGTGGAACTTCCCGTTGCTGATGGCGAGCTGGAAGATGGCCCCGGCGCTGGCGGCGGGCAACTGCGTGGTGCTTAAACCTGCACGCTTAACGCCGCTGTCGGTATTACTGCTGATGGAGGTGATTGGTGATCTGTTGCCGCCAGGGGTTATCAACGTGGTTAACGGTGCTGGTGGGGAGATAGGTGAATATCTCGCCACCTCAAAACGCATTGCGAAGGTGGCGTTTACCGGGTCAACAGAAGTCGGCCAGCAAATCATGCAGTATGCGACCCAGAACATCATTCCGGTGACGCTGGAACTGGGCGGAAAATCGCCGAACATTTTCTTTGCAGACGTTATGGATGAAGAAGATGCCTTCTTCGATAAGGCGCTGGAAGGGTTCGCGTTATTTGCCTTCAACCAGGGTGAAGTTTGTACCTGCCCAAGCCGTGCGCTGGTGCAGGAATCTATCTATGAGCGTTTTATGGAACGTGCCATTCGCCGCGTGGAGGCGATCCGCAGCGGTAACCCGCTGGATAGCGTCACACAGATGGGTGCGCAGGTTTCACATGGCCAGCTCGATACCATCCTCAATTACATTGATATTGGTAAGAAAGAGGGGGCAGACGTTCTGACCGGTGGGCGGCGTAAGTTGTTAGGGGGGGATCTCAACGAGGGCTACTATCTTGAGCCGACCATCCTGTTTGGTAAGAACAACATGCGCGTCTTCCAGGAGGAGATTTTTGGCCCGGTACTGGCTGTGACAACCTTCAAAACGATGGAGGAAGCGCTGGAGATTGCCAACGATACGCAATATGGGCTGGGTGCTGGCGTCTGGAGCCGCAACGGTAATTTGGCCTATAAAATGGGACGTGGAATTCAGGCCGGACGTGTCTGGACCAACTGTTATCACGCTTACCCGGCACACGCGGCATTTGGTGGTTACAAACAGTCGGGGATTGGGCGCGAAACGCACAAAATGATGCTGGAGCATTACCAGCAAACGAAGTGTCTGTTGGTCAGTTATTCTGATAAACCGCTCGGGCTGTTTTAATCATCCAGTCCAGGCCGCCCTCTGGCGGCCTGGCTGATTTGCTGGCGCAGGCAGTTTAGTACGCCATCCAGGACGTATTGTACTCGCCAGGGTTGATATTCGCGTTTGCGGAATATGGCGGTGAGATCAAGCCACCACTCTTCCTGATGGGGGAAGCATGGCACGAGTGAGCCATGTTTAAGCTCTTTTCTCAGGCTCTCTTTGGGGGCGAAAACAATGCCAAGGTTATTTCTGGCCAGTTCCAGCGCGGCCTGAGTATTATCGCAAATATAATTCCCGGTGACTTTGTAATCGAGAATATCATCGCTGCCATGTGCCCTGAAACGCCAGATGTTAGCATCATCAACCAGCATCGAGTCGATTAATATACACGAGTGATGAATTAATTCATCAGGGCCACTTATTGGGTTTTTATTTAAATATTCTTCGGTGGCAAAAGCGGTGACGGAATATTTGGTAAGGACGCTTGCCACCAGATTTTCATCTTTTGGCGGTGCATAGGTAATTAAAATATCGCAGTCGTCGGGAAATGATACACCCTCAGAAAATTCATTACGATCAAGATTATATGTTTTCAACGAGAGACGGATATCGCCGATCTCTTCAATCTTGTGAATCACATGGCGAGCCAGATAGGTCACGATACCGGTAGGCGCATAGATGGTGACTTTTCCTCGTTTTTCATGTTTGTAATCTGCAATAAAATTAATGAGTTGGCTATTTTTTTCCAGTGAAGCATTTACATAGGGTAGTAAAGCCTCACCAAACTGTGTAAGCGCCAGCTGGCGGGTGGTGCGTTCAAAAACCTTTAGGCCAACACGCGTTTCAAAATCAGATAAATATTTACTCACATTGGCCTGCGCCATCCCTAATAATGCAGCGGCATCACCAATGCTGCGAGTCGCGGCAATGACTGAAATCATTTTCAATTCACGAGGTTTTAATTGTAGTTTATTCATCATGCGCGCTCATCTATATGATTTTATATATAATATTATATAAACTGCGTCGTTGCATTGGTAAATTTGTAACCATTATTATTCGCCCCGCTTGATTGGCGTATAATGGATTGCATGGAATGATTATCAAAAAGAATTTGCTCATCGCCGCCGCATTATTTTCGACATCATCAGCGATGGCTGATGAGTTTTCCCTTGGCGCAGGGGCAGTATTTAATGAATCACCGTATAAAGGGTATAACGAAAACACCTCAGCCGTACCGTTAATCAGTTATGAAGGTGATCACTTTTATGTTCGCCAGACTGCGGCCGGCTGGATTGTGTGGAAAGACAGCAAAAATGAAATTAGCCTGACCGCAGCCTGGATGCCGCTGCATTTCGATCCTGACGATAATGATGATCATGCCATGAAACAGTTGGATGAACGTAAAGCCTCTGTGTTTCTGGGCGGTGCATATTATCGTCATGAACACTGGGGTAGCCTGAAATTCGCGGTTGGCGCTGACGCGATGGATGAAAGTGGGGGGGTCGTCGGTGAGTTGTCCTATTTCCATCCTCTGCGCATGGAACGTCTGACCCTGACTCCTTCCGTAGGTGTTTTCTATTATGACGAAAGCTTCAATGACTACTATTACGGTGTTTCCGGCAGTGAGTCTCGCCGTAGCGGTCTGAATGAATACGCCGCAGGCGACAGCTGGAGCCCGTATATTGGCCTTTCCGCCAAATATCAACTGACGCAGAGCCTGTTCGTCAATGCCAGCGCGGTGTATACCGTATTGCCCGATGACGTAAAAAACAGCCCAATGGTTGACCGTGATGACAGTTTCGTCCTGATGACGGGGATGAGCTGGCGTTTCTGAGGGATGAGAACAGCACCCAGGAACGAGGCTTGAGCCTGATTTGCCTGGCGCTGCTGCGCTTATCTGATCTGGCGGGTTTTCTCAGATCCACATAAGCGCAACGCCGCCGGGCATTTTATTGCAGCAGTAGCTGCAATTTTTTTAGCAATATCACGCGTTATGCTTTCTTTCCACTCAGGGTTTTCCATGCAGGAGTAACACCAGGCGAACAGTGCAGGATGTTGCGGTTATTGTCCGTAATACGCATTCGCCCCGTGTTTGCGCAGATAGTGTTTATCCAGTAGCTCCTGCTGCATCACCGGAAGCTGAGGAGCAAGCTGGCGCGAAAACAGGCCCATATAGGCGCACTCCTCCAGTACCACAGCATTATGCACGGCATCAGCGGCATTTTTCCCCCAGGCAAATGGGCCGTGGGAGTGAACCAGTACCGCCGGGATCTGCATGGGGCTCAGGTCGCGCTCTTCGAAGGTTTTGATGATCACTTCCCCTGTCTGGTATTCGTATTCACCTTCAATTTCTGTCGTGGTCATCAGACGCGTGCAAGGGATTGCACCGTAGAAGTAGTCGGCGTGCGTGGTTCCCCAGGCGGGTAAATCCAGCCCCGCCTGTGACCAGATGGTAGCGTGGCGCGAGTGGGTATGGACAATACCGCCAATTTCCGGGTAACGACGATACAGTGCGAGGTGGGTTGGCGTATCGGAAGAGGGTTTTTTACTGCCCTCCACCACGTTTCCCGTAGCAATGTCCACGACGACCATATCATTCGCGGTCATCACCTCGTACTCCACGCCGGACGGTTTGATCACCATCAGGCCGCGTTCACGATCAACGGCACTAACGTTGCCCCAGGTGAATGTCACCAGTTGGTGGGCCGGTAGCGCCAGGTTTGCCGCCAGCACTTCCGCTTTGAGTTGTTCTAACATGTCATGCCTCCTTCCTGCATACGAGCCTCTATCCAGCGACGCGCCTGTATAATTTCCAGAACCGGCTCTTTGGCTTTTTCGGTCCACATTTCAATGAGAAATGCCCCGCGATAATTCAGTTGATTCAGGGTGTTAAATACACCGACAAAATCAACACACCCTTCGCCGAATGGCACATCGCGAAACTGTCCAGGGCTTTGCTCGGTAACTGGCTGGGTATCTTTCAGATGGATGGCGGCGATACGGTCAATGCCCAGCGTGAGCTCGGCGGTGACATCGTTGCCCCACGCACTCAGGTTGCCGACGTCCGGGTACACGCTAAACCACGGTGAGGCCAGCATGTCATCCCACTTTTTCCATTTGCTGATGGAGTTCATAAACGCGGTATCCATGATCTCTACTGCCAGCATCACTTGTGCCGCAGCGGCCTGTTCCACCGCCCACGCCAGCCCTTCGGCAAAGCGTTGCTGTGTACCTTCGTCATGTTCTTCGTAATAAACGTCATACCCTGCCAGTTGAATGGTGCGGATGCCTAAATCCCGCGCCAGCCTGATGGCTTTCGTCATGATCTCGCGAGCACGTTCGCGTACGGCTTCATCCCGGCTGCCGAAGGGGAAGCGGCGGTGGGCAGACAAACACATTGACGGGATCGATACCCCGGTCTCCAGCATCGCCTCAACCAACGAAGCCCGCTGCGTCGTACTCCATTCGAGGCGCGACAAGCGCTCGTCGGTTTCATCTACCGACATTTCGACGAAATCGAAGCCGCAACTTTTCGCCAGAACCAGACGCTCCGCCCAGGTGAGGTCTTTCGACAGCGCTTTTTCATAAATGCCTAACGGGTGCTGGCGCATGATGATTCTCCCCAGATGTTGCGGATTTGCGTGTGGAATTCGTGTGCGACTTGCGGTGGATTGGCTGCGCCTGCCAGCGCCCGTCCGGCGATAAATGCCTTAACGTTGATCTGCTTAAACAGCGGCAGATCGGCAGGGGTAATACCGCCGGTAATGGAAAGCTGCAAACCGATATCCGACAGTGCTTTCATTTTGGCGAGATCCGCTTCCCCCCACTGCTGGCCGCTGGCCTGGGCATCACGCCCACGGTGGTAGATCGCCTGTTTCACTCCCACGCGATACCACGCACGAGCATCCTCCAGCGTCCAGTTGCCAAACAATTCCATCTGGATTTCGCCGCCGCAGGCTGTTGCTACCTCATGGCCTTTTTCGACGGTCGCCAGCGGTGCAGCGCAGATGATGGTCATCCAGTTCGCGCCAGCCCCAAATGCTTGCTGCGCCAGCGTTTCACCAGCATCAGCAACCTTCCAGTCGGCTACGATAATTTTCTCCGGGCACTGGGTGCGTAATGCCCGCACAGCGTTTAACCCTTCGGTCAGACACAAAATTGTGCCTGCTTCGACGATATCGACGTGGCCCTGCAACAGAGCGACATCACGCTGTGCCGCCGGAAGAGAGGTATGGTCGAGCGCCAGTTGAAGTAATGGTCGGCTCATAAGTCGTACTCCTTAATGCGGGCGTGATAGCCCTGTAATGCTGAAATCAGTCGCTGGTAACGGTGATATTTACGCTGGTAGGCCGCATGGGCGCACATGTCGGGTTCAACCACCCGGATATCATGTTTGAGGGCACGTTGTGCCGCGTAAAAATCGGGATAAATACCTGTGCCGACGAGGGCTGCCAGTGCCGCGCCGGAACAGCCTGTTTCTTCAACCTGTGGCAGTTCAATGGCCAGGCCGCTGACATCAGCCAGCATTTGCATCCACACATCCGAATGGGTTGGGCCGCCTGTAACGCGCAATGTCTGCACATGGGTAAAGCGTTCGAGCATGCGATTGAGGTGCGTCATATGGCTGAACACCACGCCCTCATACACGGCCTGCAACAGGTGTGCGCGGGTGTGTAAGGCCTGCATTCCGTAAAACCCGCTGGTCATTTCCAGCCCGGCATTACTGCCGTAGAGAAAAGGCAGGAAGAACACATCGCTTTCGGCTTTTGGCAGGCTGGCAACAGCCTGGTTTATCTCCCCGAACGACATGTCACCCCATTGCGCGGTCAACCATTCCAGATTGCCGGATGAGGTTGGACTGGCCTCGTGGACGATGTACTGCTGTGGGTGAACGTAACGGCCATACACATATGGAAAGGGTTCGTTATCGCGAATACCGTTAGCGATACCGCTGGTCACGGCCCAGGTTCCCATGACTGCGTTAAGCGTATTTTCATCGTGCAGTCCGGCGCAGATCGCGGTGGAAACCACATCAAACAGTCCACCAACGACGGGGGTTCCCGCCGTGAGACCGGTCAGTGCGGCTGCCTGAGCGGTGATTTCCCCGCAAATTTCTGCTGAACCGAAAATGGGTGGGAGTGCACTATCAATTTCACCGATCCCGAGCCAGCGAGTGAGCTGTGGATCGTATTTGCCGGTGTTCATGTTGTAGAGATTGGATTCCGAGATATTGCTCTCTTCACACCCTTTTACGCCCGTCAGACACCAGCGCAGATAATCGTGCGCCATCATTACGCAGCCGATCTGCTGATACCGCTGTGGCTCATTCTCTTTAACCCAGCGCAAAAGCGACGCAGGGTGTCCCGTCCAGAGCGTCTGGCGCGTGTGGGGATAGAGCGTTTCGGGAATACCGTCCTGCTGCCAGCGCTGCACAATATCCAGCGCTCTGCGATCTGATGAGAGCATGGCATGGCCTAGCGGCTGGTCATTTTTATCAAGAAGAAACAGCCCCTTACCCTGTGCAGAGATACCAATGCCCTTGATCTGTTCTCCACTGACGCTCGCTTTTTTGAGTAACAGCGCGACGGTTGCATGGCAGTGCTGCCAGAGCTGGTGCATATCCCGTTCGGCATAGCCGGGGCGTGGGCTGAGGGTGGCGACAGACCGCCGCTCAATACAGACTTCTTTTCCCTGGCTGTTATACAAACCGGCTTTCAGATAAGTACCGCCACAATCGATACCCAGCCAGAAGGGTTCTTTTTCACTCATCTTTGACTCTCTTGTATTTCACCCTCTCCCTGTGGGAGAGGGTGGTGTGAGGCATCAGGCTGCACGCTTATGCGGATTCACCGTGGGATTGGGTTCTGCACCGGCATCGCATTTCGCTGGTAACAGCAGCGCCAGCAGTGAGGCCAGAGCCAGGGAAATGGCCAGGCAGTAAACCCCGGCATCTTTGCTGTACAAGGTGATCAGCACGCCGACGGCATACGGGCCACAGAATCCACCGAGGTTACCCAGGGCGTTAATCACCCCGCGTGCACCGCCGGCCATCTCTGCACTGAACAGACGAGCCGGAATGGTCCAGAACACTCCCGCAGCGGATTGCAGGAAGAAGCCACAGCCCACCAGCGCGGCATAGGCCAGCCAGATGTTTTCTTTCAACGCGACGGAGAGGAACATACAAATCGCAAAACCAATCAGCGGCAGTGAGACGAACAGCTTGCGCTTGCCTGTGCGGTCAGACAGTGTGGAGAACAGGAACATACCTGCAATTGCACCGATGTAAGGCAGTACAGCAAGCATTCCGACCTGACCAATGCTGGAATGTGTCAGCTCTTTCAGGATGGTGGGTAGCCAGAGGGTATAACCGTAAATTCCGGTCTGGTAGAAGAAGTTAAGCGCGATGAGCTGCCACATGGTTTTGTCGGACAGCACTGCACTCAGCGACGCGTTTTTCACCTCTTTACCCGCAATGGCGCGTTGCTCCGCCGCCAGGGTTTGCACCAGATAGTTTTTCTCTGCCTCGGAGATCCAGCGCGCTTCCTGTGGTCGGTCATAGACTGTCAATGCCCACAGTACCAGCACAACAATAGACATCAGACCTTCGATGATGAACAGCCAGCGCCAGTCGAGTGCAGTAATGATCCATCCGGATAGCGGTGCGGTGATGATTCCCGCAATAGGAACAAACATAATCACAATGGCGTTAGCGCGGCCCCGTTCGGCATCCGGGAACCAGTTACTGATCATCGTGAGCACAACCGGTAGCATCCCGCCTTCTGCCACCCCGAGTAAAAAGCGCAGTACCAGCAGTTGGTACTGGTTGGTGACGACACCGGTCAGTACCGAAATGACCGCCCAGGCAACCAGCGACCAACCGATGAATTTTTTACCACTGCCGTGTACGGCAATCTTGCCGCCGGGAACTTGCAGGAACAGATAACCGATGAAGAATATCCCGCCAGCCAGACCTGCCATGGTGGCAGAAATACCCAGCTCTTCATCCATGCCGCCAGGCATAGCAAAAGCGATGTTCACACGGTCCATATAAGAAATAATGCAGGCAATGAGAATCGGTGGGATGATTCTGAGCCAGCGCTGACGCGGAATATCCGCATGTTGGGCATTAGAGGAAGTGTTCATATTTAACGTCTCATTAAATGTAACCGGAAAAAGATTATTTTTTATTGTTATTTCGTTGCTTTATTTAGAGCGCTAATACCGTCGCGCAAAATGGCGATGCGATGGCTGACGTCAGCATTAGCATTTATTTCCAGTAATTTAATACCGGAGAATTTCAATGTTGCGGTGTTCGCCGCAGTAAATAATGTTTTTGCATGATCAGTTGTCATTAAACTGTCGGCGCAGAATGAAGAAAAGGGTGCGTGGAGATCCTGCCAGTCACCATACTCCCCGCCTGCAGTTGTACCCGAAAACATCAATGCGCCCAATTTTCCAGCGTTGAGCGTGGCCTGGACATGCTCGAGGGGTAAGGTCGTATTGCGTCCTTCAATGGCTGAGCGTGCCCAGTTAATACACACGCTGATGTCTGTTGCTTTTACCACATCCAGCACCTGCGCTAACGGTAAAAACCCTTTGCGTGGTGCGCTGCCGGTCATGGCATCACAATGTTCAAGTACCAGATCGCATGACCAGTCCCAGCTCACGATTTCGCGGATGGAGCGGGAGAAGGCGTCAGTCGCTTGATCAACCGACACGTTACCTGCCTGAGGCGCTGCCTGCATCTCAAGCGTGATCACTTTTCCTGGATAACGAGCATTCACCGCATGAATTTTCTGACGCAAGTGGCGGTAAAATTCGATGCTGGCTTTGCGTTGATCTTCATCGGCAGAGGCCAGGCCAAACCCGCCGTTCGTGCCACGGCGTCGCATGGTTTCCATGACTGCAGTGACCACGATTTGCCAGTCCCCTGGCGTGTGACGAAACAGCCATTCATCACCATAAGGGTGGAGATCCTCAAGGCAAGGCTGTTCCAGACCGCGGATATGCGGCGTATCAGCAAGTTCTCGCCAGAATGCCTGTTCTTCTTGTTCCCCTTTCTGGTGAAACGAGGGTGCGCAGGGGTACGCACCAATGATAAAACCGGCGTGATTCATGGTATTTTCCTGTATTGATCAGATGAATTAATTTAATTCGCTGATAGCCACTTTCACTACAATCTTACGAATTGCAGATTCCTTGTTTTTAATACAGGCAGGACGGTGTACATCCTGCGGGAAAAATATGGCGTAACTGCCTGGTATCATTTCTATAAACGATTCATTTTCACTGGCGTGATAAAAGATAATATCGCGCTGTTCCAGAAGTGATTCGCTTATTTCGTTATTGCCGGTATCAATGGCAATACCAATTTTTTCTTCGCCCCATGCCAGAAATTGAATATCAAGATAGCGGCGGTGTACTTCAGGCCGGTTCTCGTGCTGCTCTCTGGTGTGGAGATCGAGCACCTGCGCAAAGATGTTGCGCCCGTCGATCTCTACCACGCCTGGCGCAAGCGTTGAGAAATCCGTGGTGCGCAGAAAATCGAGCGCTTTTTCAATCGCCAGCGGCAGGCGACAGGGGTTTGGTTGCGAAATATGTCCGAATATCATGATGTCACTCCTTACAGCGACTGAATTTTCGCCCACACGCTGTCGTCGACCGTAATGCCGTTGCGGCGGTTTTCTTCGAGCAGACGCGTAAATTCATGCCCTGGCAGACGGATAGCGACGTTTTCGTCGGAACGGTCGGCGGTGGTGATGAAATCCATGATCCGCTGGAGTTTGGCGTCACGGGTTGGGCCGTCAATCAGCTTATCGACTTCAATGGCGATGAAGATCTGCGACACGCCATACTCATCGCTGTTGTCCTGAGTGACTTCTGCCACGGATGAGCCGTTTGAGAGCAGGGTGGCGATCATGTCGAGCACGATGGATAAACCGGAGCCTTTCCAGTAGCCCATTGGCAGGATGCGACGGTTTTTCTCGATCACGCCAGGCTCTTTTGTGAGGTTGCCTTCATCATCAAATCCGCCATCTACCGGCAGTTCGCGCCCGGCCAGGCGATTCACTTCCAGCATGCCGTAGGAGAACATCGACATGGACATGTCTACCATCGTGATAGGCGTGGAGGGGATGGCGACGATCAGCGGGTTTGTCCCGATACGACACTCTTTTGCGCCCCACGGTGGCATAACGGCAATAGAGTTGGTCCAGCAGATCCCGATGTAACCTTTCTCGGCAGCCTGCCAGCCGTAGCTACCGCCACGCATCCAGTGGTTCGCATTACGCAGTGCCACCAGGCCAATTCCGTGGTCGGAGGCCAGCTCGGTGGCGCGATCCATCATCTTTTTCGCCGTCAGATTGCCGATTGAACGTTGGGCATCCCACTGTTCGATCGCACCCAGCGTGGTGACACGCTTCGGCTGGGCGTCAGGAATAATGTCGCCAGCATCGAGTTGCTGGATAAAACGTGGAAAACGATTCACGCCATGAGAATAGACGCCGGATTCTGTGGTGCGGGCAAACATTTCAGCGCACGCCTCAGCGGTGTCGGCTTTCACTCCGCGATCGAGCAAAACCCGATTGAACGCGTTTTTTAACTCTTCAAAGGTCACTTTCATCCCTGTTCTCCTGTTCTTTTTTAGGGGGAGGTGTGAGTGCTTTTTTATCTCTAAATTTCACTATGCGAAATCTGATTTCAAATATAGCGATCAATTTTTGTCAGATCAACGACATTCATGTTTTTCAAAATCGATTAAAATCAAATGGTTGTGTTTTTTATGCTGAGATCGTGAACTGAGCCACACTTTGCGCTACCATCAGGGCGCGATAAAAAGGAGCTATTTAATGAGCATGAAAGAGAGCGAAATGACGCAAGAAAAAGAGAGGCCAGCCGGTAGCCAGAGCTTGTTTCGCGGCCTGATGCTGATTGAGATCCTCAGTAACTATCCGAATGGTTGTCCGCTAGCGCATTTATCTGAGCTTGCCGGGCTAAACAAGAGCACCGTGCATCGGTTGCTGCAAGGCCTGCAGTCGTGCGGCTATGTGACCCCAGCGCCTGCGGCGGGTAGCTATCGCCTGACCACGAAATTTATCGCCGTGGGGCAAAAAGCATTGTCGTCACTGAATATTATTCATGTGGCGGCTCCACACCTTGAAGCGCTGAACATCGCGACCGGCGAAACGGTGAATTTCTCCAGCCGGGAAGATGATCACGCCATTCTGATTTATAAGCTGGAACCGACGACCGGGATGCTGCGTACGCGCGCTTATATCGGCCAGCATATGCCGCTGTATTGTTCCGCGATGGGTAAAATCTACATGGCGTTTGGCCATCAGGATTACGTCGCGAGCTACTGGGATAGCCACCAGGAGCAGATCCAGCCGCTGACCCGCAATACCATCACTGAACTGAGCGCGATGTATGATGAACTGGCTGAAATCCGCGATCACAGTATGGCGATGGATAAAGAAGAGAATGAGCTGGGGGTATCCTGTATCGCTGTGCCAGTCTTTGATATTCATGGCCGCGTGCCATTCGCGATCTCCATTTCTCTTTCCACATCCCGCATGAAGCAGATTGGTGAAAAGAACTTGCTGAAACCTCTGCGTGAAACTGCTGAAGCCATCTCGCGCGAACTCGGCTTCACCGTTCGCGATTAAGCTTCTGGCAAAAGGCCAGATACGATGGCAGATGCCACAAATCTGGTCTCTTTCCCTTGCGCGATCAAAGCGCGACTTTCCGCTTTTCTGGCAATCTGGTTTTTTACCAATGGACGGAGCCGGGAAATGAACCGTTTTATTCTTGCGGATTCGGGAAAATGTATAGGTTGTCGCACTTGTGAAGTGGCTTGTGTCGTGGCGCATCAGCCCGAACAAGATTGCGCCCGGCTTTCGTCAGAACGCTTCGTCCCGCGAATTCAGGTTGTCAAAGGGAGTACCTTTTCCACTGCGGTTGCCTGCCATCACTGCGAAGATCCACCCTGCGGTAATGTCTGCCCTACAGGGGCAATTCGTCGTGAACGGGACAGCATCAGCGTCGATCAGCAGCGCTGCATTGGTTGTAAAAGTTGCGTCCTGGCGTGTCCGTTTGGCGCGATGCAGGTTGTTATGCAGGATGCTCACGCCCAGGCGATTAAGTGCGATTTATGTCAGCATCGCACGCAAGGACCGGCATGCGTTGAAGCGTGCCCGACTCAGGCGCTGTCTTGTATTGATGTCACCCCGCTACGCGCGGCAAGGCTACAGTAATTTATTGAAATTACATGAAAATGTCAGGTTATCGTCCCCGTCATCTCCTGCCAATACCGGATGTTGTGAACTGATGTGGGCCATTGGTATTCAGTCCCGGCGCAGGATAACGGGTGTGCTGATTCAGTGAGTCAGATGATAGGTGTGACCGTGTAGTCTGGCCTGAAGAGCGTAATCATCCTGCCTGTCGCTGTAATCCACGCCTTCTGTGACGTTAAATTGCGTTTTTTTTGTCAATACAATGGGATAGCCAAAATGCACCCCGCTGTTTATTTTTTCCGCAGTCGAAGAGGATTTATCATTAATTCAAGTTGCCGAGCGCGAAAAATAAGGCTCTTCGATTTGAAGAGCCTTATTTCTGTTAACAATGGCTTTCTTGCCAGGCAATGTTGATCTCTTCGGCGAGGATTTTCACTCCTGCTTCAATCTTCTCAGGGTCTGGGACATAGTTCATGCGCATACACTGGTGTGTGTGCGGCCAGGGTTTATCCAGCCCTGGGAAGAAATAGTCACCAGGAACCATCAAGACACCACGTTTTTTCAAACGCTGATAGAGCAATTCGGTCGTGACAGGCAGGTCTTTAAACCATAACCACAGGAATATTGCCCCTTCTGGTTTATGTATCAGGCAACGTTCTTCAGGCAAATAGCGACGAATGATCGCAATCGTCTCCTGAACTCGCTGGTAATAGAAAGGTTTAATGACGTCATTGGACAGACGCAGCAGGTCATTGCGTTTGATCATCTCGCACATCATCGCCGGGCCGATGCCGCCGGGTGAGAGACTGATAATGCCATTCATATTGGTAATAGCAGTGATGATTTTTTCATTGGCAATGATGATCCCGCAGCGACTGCCAGGAAGCCCGAGTTTGGAGAGGCTCATACACAACACGATGTTCGGATTCCACAGCGGACGGGCTTCGCTGAAGATAATGCCAGGGAACGGTACGCCGTAAGCATTATCGATGACCAGCGGGATGCCATGTTGATTGGCCAACATATCCAGCTTTATCAACTCGTCATCGGTAATCACGTTGCCGGTTGGGTTGGTTGGGCGCGACACGCAGATCATGCCCGTATCTTCACCAATGTGTAGATGCTCGAAATCGACGTGATATTTGAACTGACCTTCCGGGAGCAGCTCGATATTGGGACGCGCGGAGACAAACAGATCTTCTTCCAGGCCTGAATCGGCATAACCGATATACTCCGGAGTGAGCGGGAAGAGCACTTTTTTGGTACTGCCGTCGGCGCGGCGTCCTGCGAACAGGTTAAACAAGTAGAAAAATGCGCTTTGGCTGCCGTTTGTCAGTGCAATATTCTGTGGATCAATATCCCAGCCTAGCTCTTCGCGTAGCATGTCTGCGAGCAACGTAAGTAGCTCGGTTTTCCCCTGAGGCCCATCGTAATTGCACAGCGCCTCAGTGGCTTTTCCGCTTTCCAGCATCTGAGCCAGCAGAGTCTGGAAATATTCATTCATGGCCGGGATTTGTGCCGGGTTTCCGCCGCCGAGCATGATTGCGCCCGGTGTGCGCAGCCCGTCGTTGAGATCCTCCATCAGGCGGGTAATGCCTGAATGGCGGGTAAATTTGTCGCCGAAAAGTGAAAACGTCATAGCAGGTGATCTGTCGGGCTTATTTTAAAAGTGGGTAACCATAACGCTAGCATCGTGCGGGTGCAAATCGAGAGATGTGGCTTGGTTTGTTGTTTTGTTTGGTTGGTTTGTATTTGTGTGGTGAATTATTCTGTGACGCACCCTCTCCTCAAAAAGGAGAGGGTTAGGGGCGTGGTTACTGATTCCCCGCCCACACCACCATCGCTTTATCGCCATTGTGCTCACGCACGAAGCCATAGCCCTGCTTGAGCGATAAGGTCGTCTGCTTTCCTTCCCCTATTGCAGGATGACGAGCGCGGAATTGCCCCAGAATCTGCCAGTGGGAGACGGTTAAGGATTGCTTACCCGTAACGTCCTTCCAGTTCATGTCTGAGCGCGTTCCCTGAAGCGGGTCTGAGCCGGTTGGGCCAAACGGGCGTTCAGATTCATCTCCGTAATAGATTTGTACGCTACCCGGTGTCAGCAGAAGCAGTTCTGCTGCGCGCTGACCACCTTCGCGGAACAGACGGGTGTCGTGTGAGGAGAGATAACTCAGCACATTGAATCCCTGGAGCTTCTCTGCCATTTGCTGCCAGGTTAAATCGATATCGGCCAGGCAATCGACGGCTTTTGCTGCTTGTTCCTGGTAATCAAAATTGATCATCGCATCGAAACCGTGGCGATAATATTCGCTTTGCATCACGCCGTGCCCCCAGGATTCTCCGGTCATCCAGAAGGGCGCATCGTCGAGTTTTTTGTCCGGATTGGCCAGCTTCCAGGCGGCGAGTGCCTGGCTTGCCTGATCTTTGAGCTGCTGCCATGCCGGTAACTCGACGTGTTTCGCGGTATCCACCCGGAAACCGTCGATGCCATAGTCACGTACCCACTGGCTCAGCCAGTGAGTCAGATAATCCCTTGGGGTATACCCTGCGATCTCTTTCGCGTGTGTGTCGGGCTTATGTTGATAAAAGTTCGGCAGGCCAGAAGGTATGGTGGATTCTGTTTTTAGATCCGGTAAAAACGCCAGTGACATGGTTAAATCGTCATAGCCTGGGCTGTCGTAATCACCAATATCTGTGCGGATCCATTTCTTCCCCCACCATTTTTCCCATGCGGCTTTGTCGCTGAAATTAATGTAATCATTAAAGCTGTGCCAGCTTTGCCCGACACCGGGTTTCCAGTCAGTCCAGTGTGTGCCCAGCGTTTTTTTCAGCTCTTCACCTTGCAGATATAACGCACCAAACTGGAACTCCTGCATATCGGCAAGTGTGGCGTACCCGGTGTGATTCATGACAATGTCGAACAGGATCCGAATACCGCGCTTGTGGGCTTCATCGACAAGATGGTGCAAATCGTCTTCGTTGCCCATATTGGCGTCGAGCTTTGTCCAGTCCTGTGTGTAGTAGCCGTGATAGGCGTAGTGGGGGAAATCCCCTTTTGTTCCGCCGCCCACCCAACCGTGGATTTGCTCCAGTGGAGAGCTTATCCAGAGTGCATTGACGCCCAGTTGCTGTAAATAATCGAGCTTACTGGCCAGCCCTTTGAGGTCGCCGCCGTGGAAGGTCCCAATCTCTTGCATACCATCTTTATGCCGACCATAGCTGTTGTCGTTGGTTGGATCGCCGTTAACAAAGCGATCCGTCAGAACAAAATAGACGGTGGCATTTTGCCAGCTAAAGGAGGCAGGTTTGTCGGTTTCGGCACGTTCCAGCAGCAGTAGACCGTTGCTGTTAGCCGCAGGTTGCAGTGTGATTTTCCCGTTTTGTACCGTGGCGGTTTGTTTACTGTAGAAATCACGAACTTTTGACCCTTCCGGGAAGGTGCTATTGACCTCAATAGTTAACGGTTTCCCGTCCCACTTTGGACACTGGCGAGTGACGTTTGCGATGGGTTTTTCTGCTGCGCTTTGGATCGACAGCATTAAGGTGGGTGTCCCGGAGCGCGTGTCTACGCGCATCTGATAATCACCCTCACGGAATAAACGCCACTGTGGCGGCGTGCCTTCGCAAGGTTTAAGCGACAGCATCTCATTGAGTTTTATTGCTTCAGTAGGCTGCCAGCACGTGTTGTCAAAACTTAGCGTGAGAGGGCGCGTACCCTTCGCCAGCGTTGCATGGCTGGTGAACACCCCGGTTCCTTCAGTATGAAATGTATCAAAACCGGGGGATGTCCAGTCTGCATTTGCCATAGCGGGTAATAACAGAAGAGCCAAAGCGGAGCGTTTCATTCCATTTTCCTGTCGCGGCATTTTTGACCAGTGTGCCACCTGATTCAGGTGAAAAACTCATCCTCCGGCGCTTTCTACCAGGAGGATGTGGAAGGATGAGTGATCGCGCGCAAAATTAGACAGTTATCTGCGATATCGCACACAATTTCGCGGGAATGATGGGTAAGTGAGCAACTTTTTGATGACATAGTTTCGGAATTGGACTATTTCTTTAGATGCTCTTGAAGTCTATTTTTGTTATGATTTGAGATTCCGCTCTCAAATTTGTGAAAAAAATAAGGTGTTGGAATGCTTATATCCGACCAGGAGACCTAATGATATCGACTCCCATTCGACGATTTGGGGCTACGATACTCATGTTACTCACCGTGTCATTTTCAGGTGGGGTGCTTGCGAAAACGCACACGGATACATCGAGTCACAAAGCCCACGTCATAAAGACGACGAGTAAAAGTAAGGTTAGCAGTAAACAAGAGTATTCTCGCAATAGTGCAAAGAGCAGTTCACTTCCTGATTTGCGAAAATACCCTTCCGGGACACCAAGGAAAAAAGCGTTTCTCCGGACGGTAATGCCTTATATTACAAGTCAAAATACTGCGATTACCGCAGATCGTAACTGGCTTATCTCCAAGCAGTACGATAGCCGCTGGTCGCCGTCTGAGCGTACGCGTCTGAAAGACATTGCGAAGCGCTATAAAGTGAGCTGGAACGGTAATACGCGTCGTGTTCCGTGGAACTCACTGTTAGAGCGTGTGGATATCATTCCTGGCAGCATGGTGGCGACGATGGCTGCAGCCGAGAGTGGCTGGGGGACATCAAAACTGGCCCGTAGCAATAACAACCTCTTTGGCATGAAATGCGTTAAAGGGCGTTGTAACAATGCACCAGGCGCAGTGAAAGGCTACTCGCAGTTTGAATCGGTTAAAGATTCTGTGAGCGCCTATGTGGTGAATCTGAATACGCACCCGGCTTACTCTTCGTTCCGCAAATCACGTGCTCAGTTGCGTAAGGCGGATCAGGAAGTAACGGCAAGCACCATGATCCACAAGCTGAAAGGGTACTCCACGCAGGGACAGAGCTATAACAACTATCTGTTCGCGATGTACCAGGATAACCAGCGCTTAATCGCCGCTCATATGTAATCCTCAAAAAACGCCTTCCAGTGGAAGGCGTTTTTCTTTTCTGCACTATATCAGCACTTCACTGTGGCGCTCCCGATACTCCTTGGGCGTGGTGTCATACTCTTTCTTGAACACCGAATAAAAGTACTGTAACGAAGGGTAGCCGCACATCTGTGATATTTCGTTGATCGACAGCGACGTTGAGATCAGCAAACTACGTGCTTTTTCCAGCTTCTCTGCATGGATCACGGCGTGAATGGTTTCACCCACCTCTTCTTTAAAACGTTTCTCCAGGTTGGAACGAGAAATTCCCACTGAGTCCAGCACCTGGTCGACCTTGATCCCTTTGCAGGCGTGATTGCGGATGTAATGCATAGCCTGAATAACGGCAGGGTCGTTCAGCGAACGGTAGTCGGTCGAGCGGCGCTCCACCACGCGAACCGGTGGAACCAGTAAGCGCTGGAGAGGCAACGTTTCATTGTCCAGTAATCGGTGGAGTAGTTTCGCGGCCTGGTAACCCATCTGACGCGTTCCTTGTGCCACCGATGACAGTGCCACGCGTGAGAGATAACGCGTGAGCTCTTCGTTATCGATACCAATAACGCACAGTTTTTCGGGTACAGGGATATGCAAATGTTCGCATACCTGCAACACGTGACGCGCACGGGCATCTGTCACGGCAATAATCCCGGTTTGTGGCGGTAGCGTTTGCAGCCAGTCGGCCAGGCGGTTTTGCGCGTGCTGCCAGTTTTCAGGGGCGGTTTCCAGCCCCTGATACACCACGCCACGGTACTTTTCTTTGGCAACTAACTGACAGAAAGCGTACTCGCGTTCCATTGCCCAGCGTTTACCGCTTGAGGATGGCAGGCCATAAAAAGCAAAGCGATGTACCCCTTTCTCCTTCAAATGCAAAAAGGCACTTTCGACCAGGGCATGATTATCGGTGGCAATGTAGTGAACCGGTGGATAATGTTCTGGTGTGTGATAAGAGCCGCCGACGCCTACGATGGGGACCTCGACGTCAGCGAGAAGCCGCTCGATAATGGGATCGTCATAATCTGCGATGACGCCATCGCCAAGCCAGTCCCTGATGTTTTCAAGGCGAGTCCGGAAATCTTCTTCGATGAAGATATCCCACTCGGATTGCGACGCCTGCAAATATTCGCCAACCCCTTCAACGACCTGACGATCGTAGGCTTTGTTAGCATTGAATAACAATGTAATGCGGTGACGCTTCTCGAACATGGCTGACTTTCCCAAATAAGTGGCAACGCGGTGTTCATGCCCGTCGCTTGGTTGCGGAATCCATCCAGACCGCCAGCAACAGAATGGCTCCTTTGACGATATACTGCCAGAAGGTCGGAACATCCATCATACTCATTCCGTTGTCCAGCGACGCCATAATAAATGCGCCCATCACAGCCCCTGCAACACTGCCTACACCGCCTGCGAGGCTGGTTCCACCAATCACGCAGGCGGCGATGGCATCCAGCTCCGCGATGTTACCTGCAGACGGTGAACCTGCCCCCAGACGTGAGCTAAGAATTAACCCTGCAATAGCCACCATCAGGCCATTGATTGCAAAGACGGCGAGTTTGGTGCGTTCAACATTAATGCCTGACAGGCGAGCAGCTTCGAGATTGCCGCCGATGGCATAAATGCGACGACCAAATGCAGTGCGGGTAGCCATAAACATCCCCGCCAGCAGTAAAAGTGCCAGCAGTAGCACAGGGGTAGGAACACCACGATAATCATTCAGCAACCAGATAGCTCCCAGCACGATGATGGCGGTGATGGCCTGGCGTCCAACAACCGCTGTAGATGCAGGAGAGGCTAGCCCCAGAGCCTGACGGCGCATTCGCCCGCGCCACTGCCAGGCAACAAACGCCATTAAACCGATCACGCCCAGCGTAAATCCGACACCATCAGAGAGGTAGCTCTGACCAATTTGCGACATGGATGCGCTGGTGGGCGATACGGTTGTGCCATTGGTGATCCCAATCAACACTCCCCGGAATGCCAGCATCCCCGCAAGGGTGACAATAAATGAGGGGACTTTACGATATGCCACCCACCAGCCATTCCACGCACCAAGCAACAGGCCCAGTATCAGTGTGACGACAATTGTCAGGGGCAGCGGCCAGCCGAGCCACACGTCAAAAATAGCCGCGACGCCACCGAGTAAGCCCATCATTGACCCTACGGAAAGATCGATTTCGGCTGAAATAATAACGAACACCATCCCCACAGCCAGAATGCCGGTAATCGCGGTCTGGCGAAGCAGGTTAGAAACGTTGCGTGCGCTCAGGTAGGAGCCATCGGTCATCCAGGTGAAGAACAACATAATGGCAATGATCGCCGCGATCATCACGAAGACCTGTAAATTGAGCGTCTTAAGCCCAGAGAAGGCACTGCCCATTGGAACAGCGGCTTTGATATCAGGCGGATTGCTTTTCGACATGGCGTTCGCTCCTTAATGCGGCTTCCATCACCTTCTCCTGCGTCAGGTTTTGGTTGTTCAGATTGGCTTTAAGCTTCCCTTCGTGCATGACCAGCACCCGATCGCTCAGGCCCAGCACTTCAGGTAGCTCAGACGAGATGACAATGACGGCAATGCCTTGCTGCACGAGCTGATTAATCAGTTTGTAGATTTCGTATTTCGCGCCGATATCAATTCCGCGCGTAGGTTCATCCAGGATCAATATTCGGGGATTGAGCAACAGGCATCGCGCCAGTATCGCTTTCTGCTGATTGCCGCCGCTCAAACGTCCAATGGCCAGCTCGGGTGAGGAGGTCTTAACCTTGAGACGTGTTAACGACTGAAGAATACAGTGCTGCTCTGCGGCATCGTCCAGGCTACTTAGCGCCCCTGAAAACTGGTCAAGTGCTGCCAGTGTGATGTTTTTCCCGACAGCCATAACCGGCACGATGCCGTCTTTTTTACGATCTTCAGGGACCATGGCGATACCCTGCGCAATCGCCTGCTGGCAGGAGTGGATATGAACCTGCTGCCCATCAATATGAATTTTGCCCTCCCAACGCCCAGGCCATACGCCAAACAGGCACTGTACAGCTTCGGTTCGCCCCGCACCGACTAAACCGGCAATTCCCAGGATCTCACCGCGATGAAGCGAAAAAGAGATGTCGTTAACACGCTTGATATGGCGGTTAACGGGATGCCATGCCGTCAGATTTTCAACGCGTAAGATCTCGTCTCCGATGGTGTGAGGTTCATTAGGATATAACGCGGTTAGCTCACGGCCGACCATCATCGTGATGATGTCATCTTCGCTCATGCCCGACGCAGTACGCGTCCCGATATGCTGCCCATCGCGTATCACGCAGATGGTGTCAGAAATGGCTTTGACTTCGTTGAGCTTGTGGGAAATGTAGATGCAAGCGATGCCGTGGTTTTGCAGATCGCGGATGATATTGAGCAGAACGGCGGTCTCCTGCTCTGTAAGTGATGCGGTCGGCTCATCAAGGATCAGCAAGCGAACCTGTTTGTTCAGCGCCTTGGCAATTTCGACCAGTTGCTGCTGACCGAGGCCCAGGTCACCTACGCGTGTGTCGGGGGAAATCGACAGGCTTACCTGAGCCAGCAGTTTTTCGCAGCGTAGCGTCATGGTGTCGTAATCAAGCACGCCATAACGTGAAATCTCTGCCCCCAGGAAGATATTTTCCAGCACCGTGAGGTGCTTCACCAGCGCCAGTTCCTGGTGAATGATGGCGATACCTTTGCGTTCGGTATCACGGATGTGCGTGGCTTGTATGACTTCACCGGCAAAAACAATTTCACCATCGTAACTGCCGTGAGGGTAGATCCCACAAAGCACCTTCATCAGTGTGGATTTACCGGAACCATTTTCACCACACAGTGAAACAACTTCACCAGGATTCAGGCGCAGGCTAACGTTATCGACAGCTTTCACCGCGCCAAAGGCCTTGGTGATACTTTTCATTTCAAGTAAGTAAGGCATAACTGCTCCACGTGACCCGAAGGAAGAACAGCACAAGTCGATGCGCCCCTGCAGTGCAGGGGCAGCGCTGGATTACAGTTCACTCTTTTTATGGAAACCGTCTTTAATCACGGTGGCGTCAATATTCTCTTTATTGACTTCAATTGGAGTAAGCAGACGAGCCGGCACATCTTTCAATCCATTGTTCAGCGAGGCATCTGCTTTAGGTTGTTTACCATTGCCTAATTCAACGGCTATTTCTGCTGCGGTATTCGCAAGCTCGGTAATAGGTTTATAGACCGTCATTGTCTGTGTACCGGCAATAATGCGCTTCACGCCTGCGAGATCGGCATCCTGGCCTGAAATAGCGACTTTTCCGGCAAGACCTTGTGCGCTGAGCGCCTGAATTGCCCCGCCTGCCGTTGCATCGTTGGAGGCGACGACCGCATCAATTTTGTTATTGTTGGCCGTTAATGCGTTCTCCATAATTTTCAGCGCATTTTCAGGCAGCCAGCCATCGGCCCATTGGTCGCCAACTACTTTAATTTTCCCGTCGTCGATAAAGGGCTTGAGAACTTTCATCTGGCCTTCGCGGAATAATTTGGCGTTGTTATCAACAGGCGAGCCACCCATCAGGAAATAATTTCCTTGTGGCACTTTGTTAACCAGGCTTTGTGCCTGTAGCTCACCCACTTTTTCGTTATCAAAGGAAATGTAATAATCAATATCGGCGTTATTAATCATTCGGTCATAGGCTAAAACTTTAATGCCTTCTTGTTTCGCCTCTTTAACAACATTACTTAACACCTGGCCGTTATAAGGAATAATGACCAGAACATCGACGCCACGGTTGATCATATTTTCAATTTGTGACATTTGCGTTTCTTCATTGCCGTTAGCCGACTGAACAAACACACTTGCGCCGAGCGATTCGGCTTTCTTCACAAAAATATCGCGATCTTTTTGCCAGCGTTCAAGACGCAGATCATCAATGGCCATGCCAATTTTTACTTCTTTAGCATGCCCGGTGAAGCTTGCAAGCAGGAGAGTAGTGCAGAGAGTAAGGGACAGATTCTTTATCTTCATAATTATAGTGCCTTTTGTAGGGTTATGTTGCTGCTGAGATAAAAGAAACATTCACTGCTGTAGACGCAGCAAATTTTTAACGTGGAATGGCTGGCTGGCAATTACAGATTTTTATCTTCTCATTATGATATTTGGTTTATTTCTGAATTTATGACCGCGATCTGATTTTAAAATGCGTAACTTACTAATTACATACGAATCTGGAATAAGTGCCGAGAAATAGTTCGCTTGCGCATTATTTTGAGAGCCAGCGCACATTTGCGTATTCTCTCAATAGCAGTGTGAAATAACGTAATTGAGCAAGCGCGAATGTGTATTCACTATTACTTAAGTCTCGACTACTCGCCGCATCCCTTGATTATGGAGCTGAATATGCAAGCTTATTTTGACCAACTTGATCGCGTTCGTTACGAAGGCCCAAAATCCACCAACCCTTTAGCATTTCGTCACTACAATCCGGACGAGTTGGTGCTGGGTAAGCGTATGGAAGATCATCTGCGCTTTGCCGCCTGTTACTGGCATACCTTCTGCTGGAATGGGGCCGATATGTTCGGTGTGGGCTCCTTTAATCGTCCATGGCAGCAGCCAGGTGAAGCGCTTGAGCTGGCGAAACGTAAAGCCGATGTCGCGTTCGAGTTTTTCCACAAACTGAATGTGCCGTATTACTGCTTCCACGATGTGGATGTGTCGCCAGAAGGAGCGTCGCTGAAAGAGTATCTGAATAACTTCGCCCAGATGGTTGACGTGTTGGCTGAAAAACAACAGCAAAGTGGCGTGAAGCTACTGTGGGGCACGGCAAACTGCTTCACCAACCCACGCTACGGCGCGGGTGCGGCGACTAATCCTGACCCTGAAGTGTTCAGTTGGGCCAGCACGCAGGTTGTCACTGCCATGAATGCCACGCACCAACTGGGGGGCGAAAACTACGTACTTTGGGGGGGGCGTGAAGGCTATGAAACGCTGCTCAACACCGACCTGCGCCAGGAACGCGAACAGATTGGCCGCTTTATGCAGATGGTGGTCGACCATAAACACAAAATTGGTTTCCGTGGCACGCTGCTGATTGAGCCGAAACCGCAAGAGCCGACCAAGCATCAATATGATTATGACGTTGCCACCGTATACGGCTTCCTGAAGCAGTTTGGTCTGGAAAAAGAGATCAAAGTGAACATCGAAGCTAACCACGCCACGCTTGCAGGCCACTCATTCCATCACGAAATTGCCTCTGCCATTGCGCTGGGCATCTTTGGTTCTGTCGATGCGAACCGTGGTGATGCCCAGTTGGGCTGGGATACCGATCAGTTCCCGAATAGCGTTGAAGAGAATGCGCTGGTGATGTACGAAATTATCAAAGCGGGTGGTTTCACGACCGGCGGCCTCAACTTTGATGCCAAAGTCCGCCGCCAGAGCACCGATAAATATGATCTGTTCTACGGACATATTGGCGCGATGGATACTATGGCGCTGGCGCTGAAAGTGGCTGCTCGGATGATTGAAGATGGCGAACTGGATAAACGTGTAGCGAAGCGTTACAGCGGCTGGAACAGTGAGCTGGGACAGCAAATTTTGAAAGGTCAGTTATCCCTTGCGGACATTGCGAAGTACGCTGAGCAACACAACCTGGCCCCACAGCACCAGAGTGGACATCAGGAACTGCTCGAGAACCTGGTGAACCATTATCTGTTCGACAAATAATGAATAGTTAAGACGTAGTCAGGCCCGGCAGCGTCACGCTACCGGGCATTTCTGTAAAAGGAGTCACCGCAATGTATATCGGGATTGATCTTGGCACATCGGGTGTGAAAGCCATCCTGCTGAGCGAGCAGGGCGACGTGTTGGCAACACAAACAGAAAAGCTGAATGTTTCACGCCCACATCCGTTATGGTCGGAGCAGGACCCGGAACAGTGGTGGTTGGCAACGGATCGTGCAATCAAGGCTCTCCGCGAGCAACACAGCCTGCGTGAGGTAAAAGCGCTGGGCATTGCCGGGCAAATGCATGGTGCAACATTGCTGGATAACCAGCATCGCGTGCTACGGCCCGCGATCTTATGGAACGATGGCCGTTGTGGCGAAGAGTGCGCGATCCTTGAAGAGCGCGTGCCGACGTCCCGTGATATCACGGGGAACCTGATGATGCCGGGGTTTACTGCACCTAAGTTACTTTGGGTACAACGGCATGAACCGGATATTTTCCGACAAGTCGCGAAGGTCCTGTTGCCGAAGGATTATCTGCGTTTTCGCATGACGGGTGATTTTGCCAGCGATATGTCTGATGCCGCAGGGACGATGTGGCTTGATGTCGCTAAACGTGACTGGAGCGAGGCGATGCTTGCGGCCTGTCACCTGACTCGGGATCATATGCCTGCACTTTTTGAAGGCTGCGACATCACGGGCACGTTACAGGCGGCTATTGCCGAACGCTGGAATATACCTGCCGTACCGGTTGTTGCTGGTGGCGGTGATAATGCGGCGGGCGCGGTTGGTGTGGGGATGGTTGACGCCGGGCAAGCGATGCTCTCACTCGGGACTTCCGGTGTCTATTTTGCAGTCAGCGACGGTTATCGCAGTAACCCTGACAGTGCCGTTCACAGCTTTTGCCATGCTCTTCCAGGCAAATGGCACTTGATGTCAGTAATGCTGAGTGCCGCATCTTGCCTGGACTGGGCAGCGAAACTCACCGGCATTGCGGATGTGCCAGCGCTGATATCAGCTGCGCAGCAGGCGGATGAGTCTGCCGGCGCCGTATGGTTCTTACCTTATCTTTCTGGAGAGCGCACGCCGCATAATAATCCTGAAGCGAAAGGTGTTTTTTTTGGCTTAACACACCAGCATGGTCCTGCCGAGTTAGCACGAGCCGTCCTTGAAGGTGTGGGCTATGCACTGGCTGACGGGATGGATGTGGTCCATGACTGTGGGCTGAAACCTTCGAGTATCACCCTGATTGGTGGGGGGGCGCGGAGCAGTTACTGGCGACAGATGTTGTCAGATATTAGCGGATTGCAGCTTGATTATCGTACGGGGGGAGATGTCGGGCCTGCACTGGGAGCCGCCAGGTTGGCACAAATCGCCATTCACCCGGATCAACCGCTTGCTGAGTTATTGCCACAGTTGCCGCTGGAGCAGCGTCATCAGCCCGATGTGTCCCGTCATGCCTGCTACGCTGAACGGCGAGATGTTTTCCGCAGAATTTATCAGCAGCTATTACCTCTGATGTCCTGAAAAACAGATCCCGACAGAACGTATCTGTCGGGATCGTTATGAAAAAACTAACTCACAAACCGGCGTGCATCGACGCGTTGCAGCAGCATCGACAACAGTAAACTGACAATAAGCGTGACGGAAAAAATCCAGGCGATATCCAGTATTGGCCAGCTTTTGAACTCAACACCTTGTGTACGCAGGGCGTGGATCACCAGGGCATGAAAACCGTAAATGCCCAGAGAATGGCGTGAGATAAAACCCAGAACAGGAAGTGGGCGTTCGTTTAGCGTGTTTTTGGCAAGGATCAGCAGTGACACCGCGCAGATAAAGACCACTGGACCACAATAAAGATACCAGGTATCGGCAAAGTTGCCGCGCCATTGCAGCTCATAAAGCGTCCCGCGCGAAATAATAAATACGCCGATGATAAACAACGAGGCACAAATTCCGTTCAGCCAGGGTTTACGCGTCTCCATCATCCCAATCGCCCTGCCCAGCATGCCGTACAGCACGTAGTAAAACGTATCGCCGCTGATATAGAGGTTGACGGGCAACCACTCAAAGCCGCCGATTTTTTGCGAAAGCGTGTTGGGATTCGCCACTACGCCAATCACGACCATCAGCGCCAGCAGCATTTTTCCGCTCACTTTTTTTACCTGAATCAGTGGTGAAACCAGGTAGATAACGATAATGGCGAAGAAAAACCACAGGTGATAGAACACCGGCTTTTGCAGCAGCAGTTTCAGTGACAATCCGGCATTAATTGGGGTAAACAGCAGGATATAGAGGAGAGCAACCGCGCTGTAAAAAAGCAGGCATGAGGCAATACGTGCGAAATGTCTGGGGCGGGCGCTCCGTTCGC
Organism: Enterobacter sp. RHBSTW-00994; assembly: GCF_013782625.1. Lineage (NCBI taxonomy): Bacteria > Pseudomonadati > Pseudomonadota > Gammaproteobacteria > Enterobacterales > Enterobacteriaceae > Enterobacter > Enterobacter sp. RHBSTW-00994. The sequence continues at coordinate 176,479 of NZ_CP056199.1, forward strand.
CAAAAAAGAGAAAACCGGAGATCATAAAGAACAGCGGCACACTGACACGAGAGGCAGAGTTCAGCACATTGGCGATATCCCAGTTAACGTGACTGATACTGTGCGCGTTGGTGACATACCAGGTTGTGGTATGGATCATGACGACCATCAGACACGCAATGCCTCGCAGGTTATCAATCCAGTTAATTTTTGACTGCATCAGTTCCTCTATGTCTTTTATAAATACAGTGTGACTGTCATTGTGTGAGCGTCTTTCACTGGATAATTCCGAGTTTTATTTTGCGGGCTTGTATGAGGGCCACGAGATTCGCAGAATGCGAAGCCGTAATCTATAAAGACGTTGATACTAAAAATAACAGCCAGAGACCAGGGCAGTGATAAAAATGATGATGAAGCGCACGGTGTCACTCTTTCTACTGACCCTGCTTGCCGGATGCAGTGCTTCGCAAGAGGTTCCGGTACAAAAAGCACAACAAGGAAAAGTGAGTGTGAAACGCTCTTTGGATATGGAGCAATTGTGTAAAGATCAGGCTGCCTACCGCTATAACACCGGTTTGAAGAAGATCGATGTCACCGGGTTTGAACAGTTTCAGGGGAGCTATGAGATGCGGGGCTATACATCCCGTAAAGAGGGCTTTGTCTGCTCTTTTGATTCGGATGGTCAGTTTTTACATCTCTCTATGCGCTAACGTGTAGGTGCACACATCGGCCAGATCCCTTATGTACTCTGGCTGAAAGGCTTATTTCCCAATTTTCCCTAAACAAACCCGTTTCGTACTGTATATCTTGCAGTCAGCGGGTATACTGATCCCTTCCATTTAAAACCACACGTATCCAGCACGACATACTATGCAAAAGTTTGATACCAAGACCTTTCAGGGCCTGATCCTGACCTTACAGGATTACTGGGCTCGCCAGGGCTGTACCATTGTTCAACCTTTGGACATGGAAGTAGGCGCAGGCACTTCACACCCGATGACCAGCTTACGTGCGTTGGGGCCAGAACCGATGGCAACCGCCTATGTGCAGCCATCCCGCCGTCCTACTGATGGCCGTTATGGCGAAAACCCAAACCGTCTGCAGCACTACTATCAGTTCCAGGTGGTGATTAAGCCTTCTCCGGATAATATTCAGGAACTGTACCTCGGATCGCTGAAAGAGCTGGGTATGGACCCAACCATTCACGACATTCGTTTCGTGGAAGATAACTGGGAAAACCCAACGCTGGGCGCATGGGGTCTGGGTTGGGAAGTGTGGCTGAACGGTATGGAAGTGACGCAGTTCACCTACTTCCAGCAGGTTGGTGGTCTGGAATGTAAGCCAATTACGGGTGAAATCACCTACGGTCTGGAACGTCTGGCCATGTACATTCAGGGCGTAGACAGCGTTTACGACCTGGTCTGGAGCGACGGTCCGTTGGGTAAAACCACCTACGGCGACGTGTTCCATCAGAACGAAGTGGAGCAATCCACCTATAACTTCGAATACGCGGATGTGGACTTCCTGTTCACCTGCTTCGAGCAGTACGAGAAAGAAGCGCAGCAGTTGCTGGCGCTGGAAACTCCGCTGCCGCTGCCAGCCTACGAGCGTATTCTGAAGGCCGCCCACAGCTTCAACCTGCTGGACGCCCGCAAAGCGATCTCCGTGACTGAACGTCAGCGTTATATTCTGCGTATTCGTACGCTGACCAAAGCCGTTGCAGAAGCTTACTACGCGTCCCGTGAAGCCCTTGGCTTCCCGATGTGCAACCGAAACAAATAAGAGGCGGCGATGTCTGAGAAAACTTTCCTGGTGGAAATTGGTACTGAAGAGTTGCCACCAAAAGCCCTGCGCAGCCTGGCGGAATCTTTTGCTGCGAACGTGACTGCGGAGCTGGATAACGCTGGCCTCGCTCACGGTAATGTTGAATGGTTTGCGGCTCCACGCCGTCTGGCGCTGAAAGTGGCAAACCTTGCTGCGTCTCAGCCCGACCGTGAAGTTGAAAAACGCGGCCCGGCGATTGCCCAGGCGTTCGACGCTAGCGGTCACCCGAGCAAAGCGGCAGAAGGTTGGGCACGTGGTTGCGGGATCACCGTTGACCAGGCCGAACGTCTGACTACCGATAAAGGTGAATGGCTGCTGTACCGTGCTCATGTGAAAGGTGAAAGCGCTGAAGCGTTGCTGCCAAACATGATTGCGACGTCCCTGGCGAAATTGCCGATCCCGAAACTGATGCGCTGGGGCGACTCCGATGTGCATTTCGTACGTCCTGTGCACACCGTGACGCTGCTGCTGGGTGATACCGTTATTCCTGCCACCATTCTGGGTGTTGCGTCCGATCGTGTGATCCGCGGCCACCGTTTTATGGGCGAGCCAGAGTTCACCATCGATAATGCCGATCAGTATCCTGCTATCCTGCTGGAACGCGGTAAAGTCATTGCTGACTACGAACTGCGTAAAGCCAAAATCAAAGCGGACGCTGAAGAAGCGGCACGTAAAATCGGTGGTAACGCCGATCTGAGTGAAAGCCTGCTGGAAGAAGTGACCTCTCTGGTTGAATGGCCGGTTGTGCTGACGGCGAAATTCGAAGAGAAGTTCCTCGCGGTTCCTGCTGAAGCGCTGGTTTACACCATGAAGGGTGACCAGAAATACTTCCCGGTTTACGCTAACGACGGCAAACTGCTGCCAAACTTCATCTTTGTGGCCAACATTGAGTCCAAAGATCCGGTACAGATTATCTCCGGTAACGAAAAAGTGGTTCGCCCACGTCTGGCGGATGCGGAGTTCTTCTTTAACACCGACCGTAAAAAACGTCTGGAAGATCACCTGCCACGTCTGCAGACCGTATTGTTCCAGCAACAACTGGGTACGCTGCGTGACAAAACGGACCGTATCGCGGAGTTGTCTGGCTGGATCGCACGTGAAATCGGCGCAGACGTTAATCACGCCACCCGTGCTGGTTTGCTGTCCAAATGCGACCTGATGACCAACATGGTGTTCGAGTTTACGGATACTCAGGGTGTGATGGGCATGCACTATGCTCGTCACGATGGCGAAGCAGAAGATGTCGCTGTTGCGCTGAACGAGCAGTATCAGCCGCGCTTTGCGGGTGATGATCTGCCGTCTAACCCGGTAGCCTGTGCAGTGGCGATTGCCGATAAGATGGACACCCTGGCGGGTATCTTCGGTATCGGTCAGCATCCGAAAGGGGACAAAGACCCGTTCGCGCTGCGTCGTGCCGCACTGGGTGTGCTGCGTATCATCGTTGAGAAGAACCTGAACCTCGATCTTCAGACCCTGACGGAAGAAGCTGTACGCCTGTACGGCGACAAGCTGACGAATGCTAACGTTGTGGATGATGTTATCGACTTTATGCTGGGTCGCTTCCGTGCCTGGTATCAGGACGAAGGTTACACTGTCGATATTATTCAGGCGGTACTGGCACGTCGCCCAACCCGTCCGGCAGATTTCGATGCGCGTATGAAGGCGGTTTCGCATTTCCGTACTCTGGAAGCGGCATCCGCGCTGGCTGCGGCTAACAAGCGTGTTTCCAACATTCTGGCAAAATCCGACGAGACTCTGAACGAGCGTGTGAACGCTGCGACGCTGAAAGAGCCGGAAGAGATTGCTCTGGCGATGCAGGTTGTTGTGCTGCGCGATAAGCTAGAGCCATACTTCGCGGAAGGCCGCTACCAGGAAGCGCTGGTTGAACTGGCTGAACTGCGTGATGTTATCGACGCCTTCTTTGAGAAAGTGATGGTAAACGTAGAAGATAAAGATCTGCGTATTAACCGTCTCTCTATGCTCGAAAAACTGCGTGAATTGTTCCTGCGCGTGGCGGATATTTCATTGCTGCAGTAATGTTTGCGATACTCTAAAAAACCCGCTTCGGCGGGTTTTTTGTTTTCATTGGCCGAATCAGCATAGCGCTATCCGGCAGGTTCAGCCGTTCGCTATTACCTTCATCGGTTTTTAGCCAGCGTGGCGTTTTCAGCGTATCAGAAAAATAGCCGATCAGTTCGCATAACAAATCTGCCATTACGATTTCTGACTGTCGCGGCAATGACCCGTTCATCAGCAGTTGCGTAATTTCCTGACAGTAACGCCCCAGTTGATCGGATTCTGGCTCAGAAGAGGGCACTTGGGAGGAGAGTTCCTCCACGGTCAGGCTTGCTTTTAAACCTTCCCCGGCGCATCTTTCGATGCCTCTGCTCAGCCGACTATTGAGATGTAGCGAAGCATGCTGCCCAACCATGTGCCGCCGATAAGATAAGTCAGGATGCTAATCCCGACACCTGATTTTGCAGGTGCGAGAAGAACCTACTGCTCATCAAAACAGGTGGCAACAGATTTACTCTATGTAACTGAAAATATTACCATTTATGGAAAGAGGCTCGCAAAATTACAGCAATGAGAACCCTGCTGTGGATAAACATCTTACAGCGATGTCCTGTCTCTCTCCACAGGGGCGAGAGGACTGTTCAGTGCCCGCATTTTATATGGCGATCCCCTTGCCCAAAAATTAACCTTGAAACGCTCAGCAAACTCCCGTTATTCTTACCCCGTTAAATTTCGCCCTCTGGAGCGCCCCCCAAAAATGAACAAACACGACTGATGAATTTCGATCCTTGCTAAACGCCACCGCGTCGGCAGGGGATGTTTTGATTTCATTCAGGAGTGCTTATGGCTCATTTTGCGCAGTCCCCTTCTTTTATTTTGCATCAGGTCACCTGTCAGTTTGCGACGGGCGATACCCTTTTTGGTCCGCTGAATCTGTCGCTGGAGTCCTCCCTGTGCGCGCTGGTTGGCCGTAACGGCAGTGGTAAAACACGTTTATTACGTCTGCTGGCGGGCCTTGAACAACCAACGACCGGTCACATCGAGCGTTTTGGTACGCATGTCTGCGTGGCTCAACAACATGAGATTTCCCCGCAAACGACGCTGGCCGACCTGCTCGGTTATGACGCGGTCTTTGCTGCCCGCAAACGCATCGACAGCGGTGATTATCTTCCCGAGGATCTGGAGTGTCTCGATGGATTCTGGGATCTCCCCGAGCGGCTAAACGACGCATTCATTAACGCTAACCTTCCGCCCTTTGAGCCCGATAAATGCGCGTCAGAGTTGAGTGGTGGCGAGCGCATGCGGGCGCTGCTTTGCGGAGCATTCAGTGCAGATGCCGACTATTTATTGCTGGATGAGCCCACAAATCATCTGGATCGTCACAGCCGGGAGTGGTTCTACAGTCAGCTTACGCAACAGCGTGGTGGAGTCCTGGTCGCTTCACATGACCGTGAGTTACTGGCCCTGGTTCCGCGCATACTTGAACTGAGTGCGTCAGGCCTGCAAAGCTACGGCGGAAATTATGCTGACTATCAACGCCAGCGTGATGCCGGGCAGCAGGCTGCCCGCGCTGCGCTAGAGCATGCTGCCACAGAGCGCAAACGTACCCGTGCCCGGATGCAAAAAGAGCACGATGACAGCCAACGGCGTTCAGCCAAAACGCTCCGCACGGTAGACTCACTGAATATTGCTTCGTTTGAACGCATCAAATACAAAATGGCGGCGAAAGAGCGCATTGGTGCATGGCGCAAACAGCATAGCGATCAAAATGATGCGCTAAACGCTGCCGTGAATCAGGCGCGGGAGCGTGTTGAAGAGGATGATCCGGTGATATTTACGCTGCCGGGAAGCCGTATCGCGACGGGTAAGCAGGTGCTGGATCTTGAGGATATGGTATTGCCATATGTGGACATTCCGCCGATAAACTGGCGCATGGCTGGGCCGATGCGTGTCGCGTTGCGCGGGCCAAACGGTTGCGGGAAATCGACGCTGTTAAAAGCGATCCTCGGTGAAGTATTGCCGCGATCGGGAATTTGTCGGTTGTCGGTAAAAACAGCCTATCTTGACCAGCATCTGTCAAAACTGGATCTGTCACTTTCTGTGATGGCACACCTCAACCTGAGCAATACGCCACTGGAAGAAGGCATGATACGGACCCGATTAGCCCAGCTTCAGCTTGGCGCAGAAAAAGTGTCGCTTCCGCTGGCGGAGCTTAGTGGAGGTGAACGCCTGAAGGCTGCCCTGGCCTGCGTGTTGTGGCGAGAGGATGCAGCACAGTTACTGCTGTTGGATGAGCCGACCAATCACCTGGATCTGGCTTCCGTTGAAGCGATTGAAGCGGCACTGGCCGATTTCCCTGGTGCTCTGGTGGTCGTCTCCCATGATGATACTTTTCTGCATGGGCTGACGTTGACGCATAACATGGTGTGGAATGATAAAGGGTGGCGTTGTGAAAACCTCTGAAACACAAACCCCCGCATATGCGGGGGCGATAACACAGGTTTATTAGGCTATCTGCTTGCTGAGTGCAGGGTTGGCCTGTATCAGGCGCATCAGCTTTAACTCGGTTGGCGTGGGTTTTTCACGTTTTGATTCCCATTCCATCACCATGGCTACGCTAACACCCATTGCTCTGGCGAATTCATCTGTCTGAAGTCCTGTCCCTTTGCGCAATCGCTCAAATTCTGTAAAGGGATTGGATTTTTGGGGCAAGGTAATCGTCTGCGGTACATCTTTAAACACAATCTGTTCCAGACTGCTCAGCAGTTCAAACATAGGATCTTTATATTCCATTGAGAACTCCTCTTAAATCACACAGCGGGATCGTGAACATCAGAGAGCCAGTTAAGAATAGTCGGTAAAGGATAGGCAGGAGCCCCGGGTGTGTGATTAATCGTGCTGTTGTCCTGGCTTTACGCGTTTCAGCAGAAGAGGTATCCAGGCTAATTGACTGATTATTCAAAAACAGGGCTCGCAGAGTATTTTTTTGTAAATCGTCAGTACGAAAACGGCAATAGCCGTTTTGCATGAAAAGAGTATCTTGCAGGCCTGACCTGGACTATCCTTGTCAGCGTCGGGCATGCCTGTGCCGGTGTGCGCTTTTTAGGGTGAAAGGAGTAATAAAATGGCGACAGGAAAGTCCTGCTCTCGCTGGTTTGCGCCTATTGCGGCGTTGTTAATGGTAGTTAGCCTGAGTGGGTGTTTCGATAAAGAAGGCGATCAGCGCAAGGCGTTTATCGATTTTCTACAGAATACCGTGATGCGCAGCGGTGAACATCTTCCAACGCTGACTGCGGATCAGAAAAAACAGTTTGGTCCCTTCGTGTCCGATTACGCCATCCTTTATGGTTATTCACAGCAGGTGAATCAGGCGATGGACTCGGGTCTGCGTCCGGTGCTGGACAGCGTCAACGCTATTCGCGTGCCGCAGGATTATATGACTCAGCGTGAGCCGCTGCGTCAGTCTAACGGTGCGCTGGGTGTTTTGAGCCAGCAACTGCAGAATGCAAAGATGCAGGCTGATGCCTCGCGTTCCGCCTTAAAGCAGGGTGATGATCTGAAACCTGTCTTTGACAAGATTTATGAGAAAGTGGTGACGAAACCCGCTGATGCCATGCAACCGTTGATTCCGGCTGCGCAGATTTTCACCCAACAGTTGGTGCAGGTTGGGGACTATATTTCCCAGCAAGGGACTCAGGTGAGCTTTGTCTCTAATGGCATCCAGTTCCCGACGTCGCAGCAGGCGAGCCAGTACAATACGCTGATTGGGCCGCTGGCCTCGCAGCACCAGGCCTTTAGTCAGGCATGGAGTGCGGCGGTGACAGCCACGGAGTAACACGAGCAACGAAAAAAACCCCGCTATAAGCGGGGTTTTTTATTCATATTAAAAATAATACTTGTCTTTCATGTACCACATCGGTATAACTATGTCCGTCGGTTTGTTACACAGACCTAAAGCAGTTTAGTAAAGCAGTCCAGATTGTTATCCATAGATACCCTTCGTAGTGACCCTTCCTTCATCGCTTAAAAATCTGTAACGCAACCATCGTGCCGGAAGGCAAAACAAATTTTTAATAAGGTAATTTCTATGTCTGGTAAAATGACTGGTCTGGTAAAATGGTTCAACGCTGATAAAGGTTTCGGCTTCATCACTCCTGACGATGGCTCTAAAGATGTATTCGTACACTTCTCTGCTATCCAGAACGAAGGCTACAAATCTTTGGACGAAGGTCAGAAAGTTTCTTTCACCATCGAAAGCGGCGCTAAAGGCCCAGCAGCTGGTAACGTTGTAAGCCTGTAAGCTTCCAACTCAGCAGCACAAGAATTTAAAAACCCGCCTTCTGGCGGGTTTTTTCGTTTCTACTGCTGAACCTGCGGGTTAACACAGTTTTTCTCAACTTTTCCGCTGAGAGCGGCAATCAGATTGTCCACTGCAGTTGCGGCCATGTTGTAGCGAGTTTCATGGGTGGCAGAGCCGATGTGAGGCAGGGCAACCACGTTGGGCAGCGTCAGCAGCGGGGAATCAACCGGCAGCGGCTCTTGCTCGAATACATCCAGCCCAGCAGCATGGATCTCCCCGTTTTGCAGTGCTTCAATCAGTGCTTTCTCATCGACCACCGGACCACGGCCCGCATTAATGAAAATGGCCGATTTCTTCATTTTGCCAAATTCAGCCTTGCCAATCAGATGATGGGTTTCTTCCGTCAGCGGCAGGATCAGACAAACGTAGTCAGCTTCCTGCAACAAGGTATCTAAATCACAGTAACGCGCGTTAAAGCGCTCTTCGGCTTCGTTGTGATGACGGCGTGCGTTATACAGAATCGGCATATTGAAACCGAAATGCGCACGTTGTGCGAGAGACAGGCCAATGCGTCCCATGCCGACGATCCCCAGCGTTTTACCGTGGACGTCCACGCCAAACCAGTCCGGGCCGATACCTTTGGTCCATTCACCCGCTTTCACACGTTCGGCCACTTCGACCACGCGACGGGCAGTGCTCAGCACCAGCGCCATCAGTGTGTCCGCCACTGTTTCCGTCAGGGCATAGGGCGTATGCATCAGCAGGATCTTGCGGGCGTTCAGTGCATCGACATCGAAGTTGTCGTACCCCACGGAAATGGTCGAGGTAGCACGAAGCTTCGGCATTTTCTCCAGCAGTGCGATATCTACTTTCTCGCTTGAACCCAGCAAACCTTCAGCGCTGGCAAACGCCGTTGCGTGTTGTGCTACGGTATCCGGGCTCAGGTTCTTCACCTGGGTAACAGTGAAGTGTTCTTCCAGGCGTTTTTGCAGATCTTCAGGCAGTGCTTTATACAAAATGACGGACGGCTTCATGCTAATCTCCGTTGATTTTAAAGGATTCAGGCGTGGCGTGCGCCGATGGGTAGTTGTTGATTATTAGCAGGCTTAACAATCAAAGTAAGCCACACTGACGCGAAAAGCGCTACCCCCATAAATATGTACGAGGCCGAAGGGCTACCGGTTGCACCATTCAGGTAGCCAACAAACCAGGAGCCGAAGAACGACCCGAGCGCGCCCATGCTGTTGATGAGCGCCATTGCGCCACCTGCCACGTTACGCGGCAGCATTTCCGGAATAATGGCAAAGAACGGGCCATACGGGGCATACATGGCAGCACCGGCAATAACCAGTAGCGTGTAAGAAGCCCAAAAGTGGTTTGTGCCAACAGCCCATGAACCAATGAACGCGCAGGCCGCGATCAGCAGCAGTGGCCAGACAAACAGTTTGCGGTTTTGCAGCTTGTCCGATGCCCAGGACGCGACAATCATCGCGATGGTTGCTGCCAGATAAGGGACGGATGAGAGCCAGCCCACTTCCACCATGCCAAGGTTTTCACCACCACTCCGGATAATTGACGGCAGCCACAGAACGAAACCGTACACCCCAATACTCCAGGTGAAATATTGCATGCACAGCAGAATAACGTTGCGGGAACGGAATGCCTCTCCGTAGTTGCGCACCGCTTTCAGGCCCTGCTGTTCTTTATCCAGTTGCGCTTGCAGCGCAGCTTTTTCCTCTTCGGAAAGCCACGTCGCCTGGGTTGGTTTATCTTTCACAAGCACCCACCAGCAAAATGCCCAGATAACAGCCGGAACACCTTCGATGATAAACATCTCGCGCCAGCCGAAAGATTGAATCAGGTAGCCGGACACCACCGACATCCACAGGACCGTAACCGGGTTCCCGAGGATCAGGAAGGTGTTAGCGCGAGAACGTTCGGATTTGGTAAACCAGTTGCTAATGTAGATAAGCATCGCGGGCATCACGGCCGCCTCGACGACGCCGAGGATAAAGCGAATGGCAGCAAGCGCCGGGATGTTATGCACCACCCCCGTCAATGAGGCACAACCTCCCCAAAGAATCAAACAGACGAAAATGAGTTTTCGCACGCTGCGGCGCTCTGCATAGATAGCGCCAGGGATCTGGAAGAAGAAGTAGCCCAGGAAGAAAAGGGCGCCTAACAGTGATGAGACGCCTTTGGTGATCCCCAGGTCTTCGGTGATCCCTGCGGCGGATGCGAAACTGAAGTTTGCACGATCAAGGTACGCCAGGCTGTACGTGATAAACACGATCGGCATGATGTACCACCAGCGTTTGACTGCATTGGTCGAACTGTTCATAGGCTTGCCTCTGTTGTTGAGGTTTGTACCGCCGTTGTATGTAGGGTACACGGTGGTTTCATTGTGTGGTGTGGGTTTTCCCCTCACCCAGGCTCTCTCCCTAAAGGAGAGGATATTTATGCGTCGAGCTGCGCGCGCGTAGGTAATCCTTCACTGTCGCCCTGCACCTGAATCGCCAGCGACCCAATCTTGTTGCCCCGCGTGACGGCCTGATGCAGCGTTTGACCTTCCAGCAGGCTGCTGATCACGCCCACGGCGAAACCATCCCCTGCGCCGACGGTATCGACTACGTTTTCAACTTTTATCGCCGCAACAGCACCTTGTTCACCATTGGTCGTTTTAAACCATGCGCCATCGGCCCCGGTTTTCAGGACCACGGTTTTTACACCCTGATTCAGGTAAAAATCTGCAATCGCGTCGGGCGTATTTTTCCCTGTAAGGATCATCCCTTCTTTGAGGCCTGGCAGTACCCAGTCGGCCTGGAAAGCCAGATGATTCAACTTCTCGATCATCTCCGTTTCGCTTTTCCACAGCACCGGACGCAGGTTTGGATCGAAAGAGATGGTTTTACCTTGTGCCTTCATGCTTGCCGCCGCGTGATCGAGCAATTCATATGAGCTGGCAGAGAGTGCCGCAGCGACACCGCTCAGGTGAAGGTGTCGTGCGCCCGCAAAATGGTCAGCATGATAATCTGCGATGGACAGGTGGCTTGCTGCTGATCCTTTACGGAAATATTCAACGATGGGATCGGTTCCATTTTCAACTTTAGATTTAAGCTGAAAACCGGTTGCGAAGCGTTCGTCTTGTGTGACGCCTGCAGGATCAATTCCTTCCTTATTCAGTGTGTCCAGAACGAACTGGCCGAAACTGTCTGTGCCCACGCGGCTCACCCAGCTTACTTTCAGGCCCAGGCGTGCCAGACCGGTCGCAACGTTCAACTCTGCACCTGCCACGCGTTTGATAAAGTGGTTTACGGCGCTCAGCTCCCCTGTTTCTGTAGCAACAAACATGGCCATGGCTTCGCCGATGGTGATAACGTCCAGCGTCTTTTGCATCGTCTTATTCCTCACGCAGCAGGTTAACGTAATGGCGTGTGATGGCGGTTAAATCCGGGCCTTCCAGCGGAAACTCAATTCCGCGCGGCGCATCGACAGGTAACTGGTTGAGCAGATCCAGCCAGCGGGCATCAGCATGATCGGGCGCGATGGCGCGGAAATGCTGGTTATGCGGGACTGCGGCCTTGACATGGATATAGCTCACCGCGGGGGCGAGGTGGCGTGCGGCTTCTTCCGGCGAATCGCCCGCCCACAGCCAGTTTCCCATATCGAAAGTGAGTGTAATGGGCAGTTCCATAACCCGACAGGCGGCTTTGAAGCGTTGCATGGGAGCGAGTTGACCGCAGTCGGTTTGATCATTTTCGACAACTAACGCCATGCCGCTTTCGCGAAGCTGTGCGCGGAGTTCCTCCAGCGAGTGCTTATCCTGGAAATACCCCAGAGAAACTTTCAGCCACAGGGCATTTAGCGTGCTGGCTTCGGCAAGGTAGCGCGACAGGTCCGGGTTGAGTGAGCCGTCAGGCATAAACAGGGCGGCAGGGGCGGAGTAGCAGACCAGTAATCCCAGCAGCTCAATGGATTCGCTCAATGCAGGCAAAGCCTGCAACTCCTGAGGACTGAATAATTCACGGCGGATCTCTACCCCGTCGGCCCCTGCGGCGGCAATCACCGGCAGGATCGCCCGTTGACCGCCAGCTTGTCGCACCTGATCCGCGCCATACGCGGCGGTAACTACCATAATTTTCCTGCTCATTGGCTGACTCCATCGCAATATCAATATGTATTACGCTAGATGGAACCGGTTCCAAAGAAAAGGTCAGGATGTTGAATTTATGATCGGCATCACGAAGGGGAGTTAACGGGCCGTAGAGCCGCGGACAATCAGTTCACCGGAGAAGACTTGCTCGCGTACAACATCGCTGGCGCCTTCAATGCGGCGAACGACCTGTTCGACCGCAGCAAAACCAATTTGCCAGGTCGGTTGTTTGAGGGTCGTAATCCCTACGCCCGCAAGTTCTGCCCACTCAAGTTCATCAAACCCGAGCAGGCCGATATCACTTCCCCAGTGCAGGCCAATCCGCTTGAGTGAACGAGCAACCTGAAGAGTGAGTGCTCCGTTGGCGGAGATAACGGCTTTGCGCATGCCGCGATGGCGGGTGTGGAACTGGCGGAGGATATTGTCGATCTGTTCAGATTCATGCAGTGGTGTTTCGGCATTTTCCGCGATCACGCCAGGATAGCGTGCCAGCGTAGCACGGAAGGCACTCAGGCGATCCCGGCGGGTGTTCACCGTGCCCAGCGGCTCACTCAGGAACAAAATGGCCTCGAAGCCTTGTTCAATAAGGTGTTCTGTCGCTGTGGTTGCTGCTTGCGTGTTATCCAGCCCGACCACATCACAGGCAAATTCCGGAATTTTACGATCGATAAGTACCATCGGCAGAGAGGATTGTTGCAGGCGATTTAGCCCTTCCTCGCGCATGCCAACGGCATTGACGACAATACCTTCCACCTGATAACTGCGTAGTAAATCAAGATAATGCAGTTCCTGGTCAACTTCGTTATTGGTGTTACAGACCAGCGGAGTGAACCCTTTTTCACGACAGGCCGCTTCAATGCCGCTCAGCACGTTAACGGAATAGGGGTTGGTGATGTCGGCAATAATCAGGCCGATAAGTCGGGTCCGGCCATGTTTCAGGCCACGAGCCATAAGGCTTGGGTGATAATCCAGTTCGGCGATAGCTTGTTCAATACGTGCCAGCAGCGCGTCGGACAGCAGGTGTTTCTCGCCATTAAGATAGCGTGAAATACTGGTCTTACCCGTTTTAGCGGCTTTTGCCACATCGCTGATGGTGGCCCGTGTTGATTTGCTCATCGCTGATTTCCCTGACTTTAGTGAGAACACCTTAGCGTGAAAATCAACGATGGCAAGCGGTTCATACTGGAGTGTGAGGCCTGATGTCCTTACTCCAACCCTCTCCCTGGGGAGAGGGGGAATACGAAATCTACTGGATCGGGCTCAGCGTGATCTCTACACGGCGGTTCTGTGCTTTACCTTCAGCCGTGCTGTTGCTGGCAATCGGGTTTGCCGGGCCCATACCGCTGGTACGGATACGGTTAGCGTCAACGCCCTGGGTAATCAGCGAACTGGCGACCGAGTCGGCACGTTGCTGTGACAGGCGTTTGTTCAGATCCTGGCTGCCAGTGCTGTCGGTGTATCCGATCACGTTCACGGCAGTCTTATTGTACTCTTTCAGAACCATTGCCACGCCCGTGAGGGTATTTGCTCCGGCAGGTTTCAGCGTCGCGCTGTTGCTGTCGAAGGTCACGTTATTTGGCATGTTCAGGATGATGTTATCGCCGCTACGCGTCACGCTCACGCCTGTCCCCTGCATTTTGTCGCGCAGTTTCGCTTCCTGCACATCCATGTAATAACCCACGCCCCCGCCCAGTGCAGCGCCTGCTGCTGCGCCGATCAGAGCGCCTTTGCCGCGATCTTTCTTGGAGGAGGAGAGTGCGCCAACACCTGCGCCAACCAGCGAGCCAAGGCCTGCGCCGATGCCCGCTTTGCCCGCTTCACGTTCACCGGTGTAAGGGTTTGTTGTGCAGCCTGATAAAGCTAAAGTCCCGCTCACCAGAGCGGCAATGACGAGTACGCGTTTTTTCATCTTCTTTCCTTAATCCTTTTTATTCTTTGCCACGACGAGGCTGGCGGTTGATTATGACGTCCAGATATGTCGAAAATTCCGGGGATAACTCCGAAATTTGTGTCAAACCATAAACAGCCTCATCTAAGAAGGCCGTAAACCTGCACGCAACCAGGAGCGCACGCTTTGACCACCTCAACAAAAACTATTCTGACCGCCGCCCACTGGGGACCGATGCTGGTCGAAACCGATGGCGAGAACGTGTTGTCATCCCGTGGGGCATTACCCACTCAACACCCTAACTCCTTACAAACCGTGGTTCGCGATCAGGTACACAGTAAAACCCGCGTCCGCTGGCCGATGGTGCGTAAAGGCTTCCTGGCATCACCGGATCAACCGCAGGGAGTGCGTGGTCAGGATAAGTTTGTCCGCGTGAGCTGGGATGACGCGCTTGCGCTGATTCATGCGCAGCATAAACGGATCCGCGACAGCTACGGCCCGTCGTCGATTTTTGCAGGTTCCTACGGCTGGCGCTCAAACGGGGTATTACATAAAGCGGCAACGCTACTGCAACGCTATATGAGCCTGGCGGGAGGATACACCGGGCATCTGGGGGATTACTCGACCGGTGCGGCGCAGGCCATCATGCCCTATGTCGTCGGAGGCAATGAAGTTTATCAACAGCAAACCAGCTGGCCGTTGGTACTGGAACATACGGATGTGATCGTGCTGTGGAGCGCTAACCCGCTCAATACGCTCAAGATTGCGTGGAATGCCACCGATGAACAGGGTATTCCGTATTTTGATGCGTTGCGTAAAAGCGGTAAACGCGTGATTTGCATTGACCCAATGCGTTCCGAGACGATGGATTTCCTGGGCGACAGTGCCGAATGGATTGCGCCGCATATGGGGACTGACGTGGCGATGATGCTGGGTATCGCTCATACGCTGGTCGAAAATGGCTGGCAGGATGAGGCATTTCTTGCTCGCTGCACCACGGGCTATGACAAATTTGCGGACTATCTGACGGGGAAAACCGATGGCACGGCGAAAACCGCAGAGTGGGCTGCGGAAATTTGTGGCGTAAATGCAGACAAAATTCGCGAACTTGCCAAATTATTCCATACCAACACCACGATGTTGATGTCGGGGTGGGGGATGCAGCGTCAGCAGTTCGGTGAGCAAAAACACTGGATGCTGGTGACACTGGCCGCCATGCTCGGGCAGATTGGCACACCGGGTGGCGGTTTTGGCCTCTCCTATCACTTTGCAAATGGCGGAAACCCAACGCGTAAAGCCGCGGTGCTGGCGTCAATGCAAGGATCCGTACAGGATGGCATTGATGCTGTGGATAAAATTCCGGTGGCGCGCATCGTGGAGGCGCTGGAAAATCCTGGTGGTTTTTATCAACACAATGGCATGGATCGTCATTTCCCGGATATCCGTTTTGTCTGGTGGGCGGGTGGCGCAAACTTTACCCATCATCAGGATACAAACCGTTTGATTCGCGCGTGGCAGAAGCCAGAGCTGGTTGTGATTTCGGAGTGCTTCTGGACGGCCGCAGCCAAGCACGCGGACATTGTGTTACCTGCGACGACATCATTTGAACGTAACGACCTGACCATGACCGGGGACTACAGCAACCAGCATATGGTTCCGATGAAGCGTGTGGTGGCCCCACGTGATGAAGCGCGTGATGACCTGGAGGTGTTTGCCGAACTCAGCGAACGCTGGGAGCCGGGAGGACGAGCGCGTTTCACTGAAGGGAAGTCCGATCTCGAATGGCTGGAAACGTTCTACCAGATTGCCGGGCAGCGTGGGGAAGCGCAGGGCGTCACCTTGCCACCGTTTGCTGAATTCTGGGAGGCGAATGCGATCTTCGAGATGCCGGAAAGCGAGCAAAATGCCCAGTTTGTTCGTTTTGCTGATTTCCGCCGTGACCCGCAGAATCATCCGCTGAAGACCGAAAGCGGGAAAATTGAGATCTACAGCCAGCGTATTGCCAGCTTCAGTTATGCCGACTGTCCACCACACCCGATGTGGCTGGAGCCAGATGAATGGCACGGGAATGCGCAGCCGCAGCAACTTCAGATTTTGTCGGCGCATCCGGCGCACCGTCTGCACAGCCAGCTTAACTACACGTCACTGCGTGAACAGTATGCGGTCGCTGGGCGCGAGCCTATTACGCTCCATAAAGACGACGCGAAAGCGCGTGGCATTGTTGATGGTGATGTGGTGCGCGTCTGGAACCAGCGTGGACAGGTGTTGGCAGGCGCGGTTGTCAGCGACGGGATTAAACCCGGTGTGATTTGCATCCATCAGGGAGCCTGGCCAGACCTGGAACGGAGTGAAGGTGGCATTTGTAAAAATGGGGCCGTCAACGTGCTAACCAAAGATCTCCCCAGCTCTAAGCTGGGGAATGGTTGTTCAGGGAACACGGCACTGGCCTGGGTAGAGAAATATCAGGGACCCGAACTTACGTTAACGGCGTTTGATCCACCTGCCAGCTCATGATCCATGTCGGGTGTTGGGTATCATCCTGCCAGGCGCTGTCTTCAATACGAAAGCCCTGCGCATGGTAGAAATTCACCGCCCGGACATTCTTCTGGTACACCTCAAGGCTTAAATAGGGATAGCGCTGTTGAACATAATTCAGCAGCGCATGCCCAATCCCTTTTCCGATAAAGGCCGGTGCGACAAACAGTGCTCCGACAAACTGTGATTGCATCACGCTGATGAACCCGCGTGGGCATCCGTCCTGTTCCCAGATCCAGGTCTCCGCTGAAGGGAGGTAGACATCACGTACGATGCTTTCACTCTCTTTCCAGTAGTTTGCATCGATAAAGGGATGTGCTTCGGTTGTGCTCTCAAGCCATAAGCTCAAAAGTGGGGCAAGGTCATCACTTTGCCATTTGCGGATCATCGTGGCCCCCTGGATGACAGAAACAGCCGGTGATATGGTCGTTGACCAGACCGCAAGCCTGCATAAAGGAATAGCAGATGGTTGTGCCCACAAATTTAAAGCCACGCTTCTTCAGCGCCTTAGATAAAGCATCTGAAGCGGGTGTGGACGTGGGGATCTCTGCAAGCGTTGCGGCCTGCGTGATCTTTGGGTTGTGATCCACAAATGACCAGACAAAATCTGAAAAGGATTCGCCGTTTTGCTCCATGGTCAGGTACGCACGCGCATTACCGATGATGGCCTGAATTTTACCGCGATGGCGGATAATGCTGGCATCCAGAACCAGTCTTTCAACATCCTGTTCGGTCATGCTGGCAATCGTGACAGGATCAAAGTGATGGAAGGCAGCACGGTAATTTTCCCGCTTTTTCAGAACCGTAATCCATGACAGGCCTGCCTGTTGGCCTTCAAGACAGATCATCTCGAAGAGTTTCTTTCCGTCGGTTTCCGGCACGCCCCATTCCTGATCGTGATAATCGATATAGAGCTGATCCTGGCTTACCCAGCCGCAACGTTGCATAGGTTATCTCCCTTATTGATACTGAAATCGCAAAAATTTCAATCTGCCCGGCTTGACGTGTCTGCTAAAGAGACAATAGTTAATACAGGGCTATGCCCTCACATCTCTTCCTAAACAATGACAAATATCGCCGAATTCGGCTCTTTCTGGAGTCGCTTTGATGATGATAAAAAAAATCAGTGGCCGCCATGCTGTTTCTGGCCTGGTGGGTGTATCAGTCTGCTTGCTTTTTTGTAACACAGCTTATGCCTGGCAACAGGAATATATCGTTTCAGATACACAAAGTAATACGGCTGAACGCTATACATGGGATGCCGATCACCAACCGCGTTATGACGATATTCTCGCGGAGCGTATTCAGACGTCGCAAAATGCAGTGGGCCTTACTCTCAATTTGCCATCTGACGCGGTGGTAGACGTGCCTACGTCAATGAGTGTGGGATTGAATTTTCCGATTGCCGACCATTTTACCACCGGGCCGGTTATGGCCTGGCGTTATGACGGTTCAGCGCCGACGATGTATAACGAGTTTGGCGATAACCCGACGACGCAATCTCTCACCGATCCGCTCTGGCATGCAAGCGTCAGCACGCTCGGCTGGCGTGTCGACACGCAATATGGCGATCTTCGTCCCTGGGCGCAGGTAAGCTATAACCAGCAGTTTGGTGAAAATCAGTGGAAGTCTCAGTTTGGAATGGCACAGTCTCCAGCACCTATGCAGTATGGCAACTGGGTTGATGTCACCGTTGGGGCCGATGTGTTGTTAAACCCGCATATGGCGGCGTATGCATCGTTGTCTCAGGCTGATAACACGACAACGGGCGCAGACTTTCTTTACACACTTGGTGTGAGCGCCAGATTCTAGTGTGTTACGTTTTTAAACGTTATGATAACATCTTCAGTACAATGACAGTCGGGGCTGCAGCGATAGTATGCACTAACACATGCTGGCACAGTTTCCCGACCAGGTCATTCATTCCCGATTCCAGGCATTTCATTCCGCTCCTCCTGCATTTCATGCCGTTTTCCCCCAGGTAATTGACGGTTTTGTTTATCGTTGTCTGCAGCGAATTCCCTTATTTTTTCTTGCAGGACAACTGCCATGAACACATCAACTTATAACCGCACACGCTGGCTGACTCTATTTGGAACTATCGTGACGCAGTTTGCGTTGGGATCGGTCTATACATGGAGTCTGTTTAATAGCGCGCTTTCCGATAAGCTCGGCGCACCGGTCAGCCAGGTCGCATTCTCCTTCGGTCTACTGAGCCTTGGCCTTGCTCTTTCCTCTTCTGTCGCGGGTAAATTACAAGAACGTTTTGGTGTTAAGCGCGTCACCATGGCATCCGGCATTCTGTTGGGGGTTGGGTTCTTCCTCACGGCTCACTCTCATAATTTAATGATGCTCTGGCTAAGCGCCGGGGTGTTGGTTGGTCTGGCAGACGGTGCAGGGTATTTGCTGACGCTGTCTAACTGCGTGAAATGGTTTCCTGAACGTAAAGGGCTGATCTCGGCCTTCGCGATTGGCTCCTATGGACTGGGCAGTCTGGGTTTCAAATTTATCGACTCACATCTGCTGGCCTCCGTTGGCCTGGAGAAAACTTTCATGATCTGGGGTGTGATCGTGTTGGTGATGATCCTGTTTGGTGCAACGTTGATGAAAGATGCGCCTCAGCAGGAAGTCAAATCCGTGAATGGTGTGATGGAAAATGATTTCACGCTGGCGCAATCCATGCGTAAACCGCAGTACTGGATGCTGGCGGTCATGTTCCTGACGGCCTGCATGAGCGGTTTATATGTGATTGGTGTGGCGAAAGATATTGCGCAGGGAATGGTTAAACTGGATGCGCTCACTGCCGCCAATGCGGTCACGGTCATCTCTATTGCTAACCTGTCTGGCCGTCTGGTGCTGGGGATACTGTCAGATAAAATGTCCCGTATTCGTGTGATTACGATTGGGCAGGTGGTATCGCTGGTGGGTATGGCGGCACTGCTCTTTGCACCGCTGAACGAAGCCACGTTCTTTGCCGCGATTGCCTGTGTCGCTTTTAACTTTGGGGGAACCATAACCGTCTTCCCATCGCTGGTGAGTGAATTCTTCGGCTTGAATAACCTCGCGAAAAACTACGGTGTGATTTACTTAGGCTTTGGTATTGGCAGTATCTGCGGTTCGCTTATTGCGTCCCTGTTCGGTGGGTTCTATGTGACCTTCTGTGTGATTTTTGCCTTGCTGATTCTTTCCCTGGCATTGTCGACAACGATTCGCCAGCCGCAGCGCGAAGTGTTTAACGAAGCGCACGCCTAATTTATCCTTTTAAAAAGGCCGGATTTCCGGCCTTTTTTGTCTCTGAAATCCAATGGTTTTTTATTGTTGTTCAGTCCGGCATTCATTTTTTGTAAATATCTGTACCGATCACACTCTCTGCTGCCACTTTTTTCTTCCGCTGTGGTCTACTGACCACGCTTGTAGACGTTTCCGATAACGATTCCCTGAGCGATTATTTAATCTGTTCACTTTTGATACATCAGTGAACGGCGTTACTGTCCCTTTTTCCGGGTTGCTTGCATGAAATACATTAAATCGATGGCACAACAAAAGCTGAGTTTTTTGCTGGCGTTGTACATCGGACTGTTTATGAATGGCGCGGTGTTCTTCCGTCGGTTTGACGGTTACGCGCAAGATTTTACCGCCTGGAAAGGAATTGCCGCGGTTGTTGAATTGGTTGCTGCTGTGCTGGCTACATTCTGTTTGCTTCGTGTGCTCTCACTCTTTGGTCGCCGTGTGTGGCGGGTACTCGCTTCGTTTGTTGTGTTGTGTTCGGCAGGCGCCAGCTATTACATGACCTTTATGAACGTGGTGATTGGCTATGGCATCATCGCCTCGGTCATGACCACGGATATCGACCTGTCGAAAGAGGTGGTGGGCCTGCACTTTGTGCTCTGGCTGCTTGCTGTGAGTGCTTTACCGCTGTTACTCATCTGGAGTAACCGCTGCCGGTACACGCTGATTCACCAGATCCGCACGCCGGGGCAACGTATCCGAAGTGTTGCATTGGTGCTGCTGGCCGGGTTGATGGTCTGGGGACCGATTCGCCTTCTGGAAGTGAAGCAGAAGTACGATGAGCGTACCTCAGGTGTGGATCTGCCAAGCTATGGCGGCGTTGTCGCCAACTCTTATCTACCTTCTAACTGGATTTCTGCACTGGGGCTTTATGCCTGGGCGCAGGTGGATGAGTCTTCTGATAACAAATCGCTGATGAATCCGGCGAAGAAGTTTACCTACGTGGCTCCAAAAGATATCGACGATACCTATGTCGTCTTTATTATCGGGGAAACGACACGCTGGGATCATATGGGTATTCTGGGTTATGGTCGTGATACCACGCCAAAACTGGCTCAGGAGAAAAACCTGGTCGCCTTCCGGGGGTACTCTTGCGACACTGCCACCAAACTCTCCTTGCGTTGCATGTTTGTGCGACAGGGCGGGGCGAGTGATAACCCACAGCGTACACTAAAAGAGCAGAATGTGTTCTCGGTTCTGCGCCAGCTTGGGTTTACCTCTGATCTCTACGCCATGCAGAGCGAGATGTGGTTCTACAGCAATACCATGGCGCAAAACATTGCGTACCGTGAGCAAATTGGAGCTGAACCCCGTAACCGTGGCAAGAGCGTGGACGACATGCTGCTGATCGATGAAATGAAGATCTCCCTGAACGGGAATCCGGATGGCAAGCACATGATCATCCTGCATACCAAAGGGTCGCACTTCAACTACACCCAACGTTATCCGCGCAGTTTCGCGAAATGGACGCCGGAGTGCGTCGGTGTGGACAAAGATTGTACGAAGGAACAGCTGATCAACTCGTTCGATAACTCGGTTACCTATGTTGATCACTTTATTGATACGGTGATTGATCAGGTGCGCGATAAGAAAGCGATTGTTTTCTATGCGGCTGACCACGGCGAGTCCATCAATGAATATGAACATCTGCACGGTACGCCGCGTAAGATGGCTCCGCCGGAACAGTTCCGTGTGCCAATGATGGTCTGGATGTCGGATAAATATCTGGAAGACCCGGCGAAAGCGAAGATGTTTGCGCACCTGAAAAAAGAGGCGGATATGAAAGTTCCGCGTCGTCATGTGGAGCTGTACGACACCATCATGGGTTGCCTGGGTTATACCTCATCAAACGGTGGGATTAACGAAAATAACAACTGGTGCAATATCCCTGATAATACTGCAGAAGCCGCTAAATAACCGGTCTGGCGAGTTTATCGCCAATCAGATGGCTTTTTTATGATAAGGGATTGACGAGGGCGCACCTCAGCAGTAAGATGCGCTCCGCATTCGGCGAGTAGCGCAGCTTGGTAGCGCAACTGGTTTGGGACCAGTGGGTCGGAGGTTCGAATCCTCTCTCGCCGACCACATTCGAAACCCTGCTCTTAGAGCAGGGTTTTTTGCATCTTAAGCTAATAAGGATGAGAATCTCCGGGGAAGGAGGTTCGACCCGAACGAAGCGAGAGAACGTAGCTTTAGCAACGGCTCGCAGGGAGAGCCACGCAGTAGTGAGTCATCCTCTCTTCGACCACAGTTAAAAAAGGGCTAACCGCAAGGTGAGCCCTTTTTGCATTATGGATTTATCCACGCCAATACGGAAAAATATCCCTGATCCCCGTATCAACCTGTCTGTTAACGATTTTGTGACATAATCCATTGTATTTTTTTATATATAGATTGATCTTTTTTCGCGTTGCTTATGGATAACCTCAGCATTTTCCGCTGTGCGTTTTAACGTTCGCGGCATTAAGTGCTCAGATAATCGCCATTCTGTAAGAAAATTTACGTAATATGAATAAATGTTAATCACTGACTGTTGCGAAATATGAAGATGTTTGTGCTGCAACATGACGAGTAGCATAAATTTCCCTGCTGAAAATATACCGACAAAGTTTTTTTAATCTTTGTTTACGGTTTCTCACACTCAACGTAAATCCCCGTCACCTGTATTGACGTTTTCACATTCTGTTGACAGATTGTAGGGCACGAGGGGCATTTCAGGGAGGATCTGCGCTGCAACTCTGTCGCTCTTCTGAAAGGATTCTCCATCCCTTATAACGCCTTCGGGCATCTCCGACCGGACCGGGTAAAAAATAAATAAAGGTCAGGCGGTGTAACACAACAAAAGCAAAACATCACATTGGAGCAGAATAATGAGTATTTCCTTGAAGAAGTCAGGGATGCTGAAGCTTGGTCTGAGCCTGGTGGCTCTCACCGTCGCAGCAAGCGTACAGGCAAAAACCCTGGTTTACTGTTCTGAAGGCTCGCCGGAAGGCTTTAACCCACAGCTTTTTACCTCTGGTACGACGTATGACGCAAGCTCCGTACCAATCTATAACCGTCTGGTTGAATTCAAAATAGGTACTACGGAAGTTATTCCTGGCCTGGCTGAGAAGTGGGAAGTCAGTGAAGACGGCAAAACCTATACCTTCCATTTACGCCAGGGCGTGAAATGGCAAGACAGTAAAGACTTCAAACCTACACGTGATTTTAACGCTGACGACGTCGTATTCTCCTTCGACCGACAGAAAAACGCGCAAAACCCGTATCACAAAGTATCTGGCGGTAGCTATGAATACTTCGAAGGTATGGGCCTGCCGGACCTGATCACCGACGTGAAAAAAGTGGACGATAATACCGTTCAGTTCGTACTGACTCGTCCGGAAGCCCCATTCCTGGCTGACCTGGCAATGGACTTCGCTTCTATTCTGTCAAAAGAATATGCGGATAACATGCTGAAAGCGGGCACGCCGGAAAAAGTGGATCTGGACCCAATCGGTACAGGGCCGTTCCAGCTGCTGCAGTACCAGAAAGACTCCCGTATTCTGTATAAAGCCTTCCCAGGTTATTGGGGCACTAAGCCGCAGATCGACCGTCTGGTCTTCTCCATCACGCCTGATGCTTCTGTGCGTTATGCAAAACTGCAGAAAAATGAGTGCCAGGTGATGCCGTATCCGAACCCGGCTGATATTGCTCGCATGAAGCAGGATAAAAACATCAACCTGCTGGAGCAGGCAGGCCTGAACGTGGGTTACCTCTCCTTCAACACCGAGAAGAAACCGTTTGATGACGTAAAAGTGCGTCAGGCGCTGACTTACGCGGTAAACAAAGACGCGATCATCAAAGCCGTATACCAGGGCGCTGGTGTGGCCGCGAAAAACCTGATTCCACCAACCATGTGGGGCTATAACGACGACGTGAAGGATTACACCTACGACGTCGAGAAAGCAAAAGCGCTGCTGAAAGAAGCGGGCCAGGATAAAGGATTTACCGTTGAACTGTGGGCGATGCCTGTACAGCGTCCGTACAACCCGAATGCTCGCCGTATGGCTGAAATGGTCCAGGCTGACTGGGCAAAAATCGGCGTACAAGCCAAGATCGTGACTTACGAGTGGGGCGAATACCTGAAACGTGCTAAAGCCGGTGAACACCAGGCTGTGATGATGGGCTGGACTGGTGACAATGGGGATCCGGACAACTTCTTCGCTACCCTGTTCAGCTGTGATGCGGCCAAACAAGGTTCTAACTACTCTCGCTGGTGTTACAAACCGTTTGAAGATCTGATTCAGCCGGCACGTGCAACTGACGACCACAACAAGCGTATTGAACTGTACAAACAGGCTCAGGTTGTGATGCATGATCAGGCTCCGGCACTGATCGTGGCTCACTCCACTGTGTATGAGCCGGTCCGTAAAGAAGTCAAAGGCTATGTTGTTGATCCGCTGGGTAAACACCACTTCGAAAACGTATCTGTTGAATAATAAGTAGGGTGTACCCCTCTCCCAACGGGAGAGGGCAGGGGTGAGGGGCGAGCAGCCTTTCCCCTTACCCTAACCCTCTCCCTGTGGGAGAGGGAATTTACATTTGTGAGCAATACAGACGTCACGCCCCTGGTTGTGCGTCATCAGAGAGAATCCGGGTTATGTTGCAGTTTATCCTCCGACGTCTGGGACTTGTCATCCCTACGTTTATCGGTATCACCCTTCTCACTTTTGCCTTCGTTCATATGATCCCCGGTGACCCGGTAATGATTATGGCGGGCGAGCGTGGTATTTCCCCTGAACGCCATGCGCAGTTGCTGGCCGAGCTTGGTCTGAACAAGCCACTGTGGCAGCAATACCTCAATTATATTTGGGGTGTATTACACGGTGATTTAGGCATTTCACTGAAAAGCCGTCTTCCGGTGTGGGACGAGTTCGTACCGCGTTTTAAAGCAACGCTGGAACTTGGCATCTGCGCCATGATTTTTGCGACCGCTGTGGGTATTCCTGTTGGCGTTCTGGCTGCCGTTAAGCGCGGGTCTATTTTCGATCACACCGCTGTTGGCCTGGCACTGACGGGCTACTCCATGCCTATTTTCTGGTGGGGCATGATGCTGATCATGCTGGTCTCTGTGCAGTGGAACCTGACGCCAGTTTCCGGGCGAGTCAGCGATATGGTCTTCCTCGACGATTCTAATCCGCTGACCGGATTTATGCTGATTGATACCGCTATCTGGGGTGAGCAGGGTAATTTCATCGATGCGGTGGCGCATATGATTCTGCCTGCCATGGTGCTCGGCACAATCCCGCTGGCGGTAATCGTGCGTATGACGCGATCCTCCATGCTGGAAGTTTTGGGCGAAGACTATATCCGTACCGCACGCGCCAAGGGGCTGACCCGTATGCGTGTCATCATCGTTCATGCGTTGCGTAATGCAATGCTGCCAGTGGTAACGGTTATTGGTCTGCAGGTAGGGACGTTGTTGGCCGGTGCAATTCTGACCGAAACCATTTTCTCCTGGCCTGGTCTTGGGCGTTGGTTGATAGATGCACTGCAACGCCGTGATTACCCGGTTGTGCAGGGCGGTGTTCTGCTGGTAGCGACGATGATTATTCTCGTTAACCTGCTGGTCGATCTGCTCTACGGCGTGGTGAACCCGCGTATTCGGCATAAGAAGTAAGGGGCCATCATGTCACAAGTAACTCAAAATAAAGTGGTCGCTGCGCCGGTTCCGATGACACCGTTGCAGGAATTCTGGCACTACTTCAAACGCAACAAAGGTGCGGTAGTCGGCCTGGTATATGTGGTCATCATGATCATTATCGCGATATTCGCGAATGTCCTTGCACCGTATAACCCAGCAGACCAGTTCCGTGACGTTCTGTTATCGCCGCCAGCCTGGCAGGATGGCGGTACGTTTGCGCACCTTCTTGGAACAGATGATGTTGGCCGTGATGTGCTGTCGCGCTTGATGTACGGTGCTCGTTTGTCACTGCTGGTGGGTTGTCTGGTCGTGGTGCTGTCGTTGATTCTGGGGGTCGTCCTCGGGCTGGTGGCCGGTTATTTCGGTGGCCTCGTTGACAACATTATTATGCGTATCGTCGATATTATGCTGGCGTTGCCGAGCCTGTTGCTGGCATTGGTCCTGGTGGCCGTCTTTGGGCCATCGATAGGTAATGCCGCGTTAGCACTAACGTTCGTGGCACTTCCGCACTACGTGCGCTTAACGCGTGCCGCAGTGCTGGTTGAAGTTAACCGTGATTACGTGACGGCATCTCGTGTGGCAGGTGCGGGTGCAATGCGTCAGATGTTCGTGAATATTCTCCCTAACTGTCTTGCGCCGCTGATTGTTCAGGCGTCTCTTGGCTTCTCTAACGCCATTCTCGATATGGCAGCTCTTGGCTTCCTTGGCATGGGTGCGCAGCCACCAACACCGGAGTGGGGCACGATGCTCTCCGATGTGTTGCAGTTCGCGCAAAGCGCCTGGTGGGTCGTCACCTTCCCGGGTCTGGCGATTTTGCTGACGGTGCTGGCATTTAACCTGATGGGTGATGGCCTGCGTGATGCACTTGATCCCAAACTGAAGCAGTAAGAGGCACGAGATGGCGTTATTAAATGTAGATAAATTATCGGTGCACTTCGGTGACGAAGGCACACCGTTTCGCGCCGTAGACCGCATCAGTTACAGCGTGAACCAAGGCGAAGTAGTGGGTATTGTTGGTGAGTCAGGTTCGGGTAAGTCGGTAAGCTCGCTGGCAATCATGGGGTTGATTGACTATCCCGGTCGTGTGATGGCGGAGAGCCTGGCCTTTGACGGACAGGATCTGCAACGCATTTCCGAGAAACAACGTCGCCAGTTGGTGGGCGCTGAAGTCGCCATGATCTTCCAGGACCCGATGACCAGCCTCAACCCATGCTACACCGTCGGTTTCCAGATAATGGAAGCGATTAAGGTGCATCAGGGTGGTAATAAGAAAACCCGCCGTCAGCGTGCGATCGATCTGCTGACACAGGTCGGTATACCGGATCCAGGCTCGCGTCTCGACGTGTATCCTCACCAGTTGTCCGGTGGGATGAGTCAGCGTGTAATGATTGCCATGGCGATCGCCTGTCGGCCAAAACTGCTGATTGCCGATGAACCAACAACGGCGCTGGATGTGACGATTCAGGCGCAGATCATCGAGCTGCTGCTCGAGTTGCAGCAGAAAGAGAATATGGCACTGGTGCTGATCACGCATGACCTGGCGTTGGTGGCGGAAGCAGCGCATAAAATTATCGTGATGTATGCCGGGCAGGTTGTGGAGACGGGAGCCGCGAATGATATCTTCCGCGCACCACGTCACCCTTATACTCAGGCGTTGTTACGGGCACTCCCGGAATTTGCTCAGGATAAAGCGCGTCTGGCGTCATTGCCGGGTGTGGTTCCGGGTAAATATGACCGTCCTGAGGGGTGTTTGCTCAACCCTCGTTGCCCGTATGCGACCGATAAATGCCGTTCTGTAGAGCCGGAGCTTGCACTACTTGGTGACGGCCGCCAGTCGAAATGCCATTACCCACTCGATGATGCCGGGAGGCCAACACTATGAGTACGCAACAGGCCGCCGCGCAACAACTGCTGTTGCAGGCTATCGATCTGAAAAAACATTATCCGGTGAAGAAGGGACCATTCTCTCCTGAACGCCTGGTAAAAGCGCTGGATGGCGTATCGTTCACGCTGGAGCGTGGTAAAACGCTGGCGGTGGTGGGAGAGTCCGGCTGTGGGAAATCCACGCTGGGTCGACTGCTGACAATGATAGAAACGCCCACAGGCGGCGAGCTCTATTATCAGGGGCAGGATCTGCTTAAGCATGACCCGCATGCGCAGAAACTGCGTCGCCAGAAAATCCAGATTGTCTTCCAGAACCCGTATGGCTCGCTTAACCCACGCAAGAAAGTGGGGCAGATTCTGGAAGAACCGCTGCTGATTAATACCAGCCTCTCCAAAGAGCAGCGCCGTGAGAAAGCGTTGGCGATGATGGCGAAAGTGGGTTTGAAAACCGAACATTACGATCGCTATCCGCATATGTTCTCCGGCGGTCAGCGTCAACGTATTGCGATTGCTCGCGGACTGATGCTTGATCCGGATGTGGTGATTGCCGATGAGCCGGTCTCTGCGCTTGATGTTTCTGTTCGTGCACAGGTTCTGAACCTGATGATGGACTTACAGCAGGAACTGGGGCTGTCGTATGTGTTTATTTCACATGATCTGTCAGTGGTGGAGCACATTGCTGATGAAGTGATGGTGATGTATTTAGGTCGCTGTGTGGAGAAGGGGACCAAAGACCAGATCTTTAATAATCCTCGTCATCCGTACACCCAGGCACTACTGTCTGCGACACCGCGTTTGAATCCGGATGATCGTCGCGAGCGCATTAAATTGACGGGCGAGCTACCAAGCCCGCTGAATCCGCCTCCGGGATGTGCCTTCAACGCCCGTTGTCGTCGTCGCTTTGGGCCTTGCACGCAGTTGCAGCCGCAGTTGAAAGATTACGGTGGTCAACTGGTAGCGTGCTTCGCAGTTGATCAGGATGAAAACGGCGAAAAACCTCACGTGTGATGCAGAAGTAAAAAACCGGCGATTTTCGCCGGTTTTTTTATGTCAGCTTATCGCTTATTTCCGCAAACGAATCTGGTCGACAGCATGTTTCTCGCTCTTGGTGAGGATCAAGCTGGCGCGTTCGCGCGTGGGCAGAATATTTTCTTTCAGGTTGACGTAGTTAATCTCATTCCATAACGACATCGCGACATTAGTGGCCTCTTCTTTTGAGAGCTGCGCATAGTTATGGAAATAGGAGTCGGGGTCAGTGAATGCACCTTCGCGGAATTTCAGGAAACGGTTGATGTACCAGCTTTGCAGCAAGTCTTCAGGCGCATCGACATAGATAGAGAAGTCGACGAAATCGGAGACGAAGACATGATGCGGGTCATGCGGGTAATCCATTCCGCTCTGCAGGACATTCAGCCCTTCCAGAATCAGGATATCCGGCTGGGCAACAGTTTTATCTCCACCGGGGATACGGTCATAGATCAGATGTGAATAAACAGGTGCAGTCACATTCGGTGCACCGGATTTCAGATCGGAGACGAACTTCACCAAACGGTGCATATCATAAGAAAGAGGGAAGCCCTTTTTCTTCATCAGACCACGTTCCTTTAACACCTCGTTGGGGTGCAGGAAACCATCTGTGGTAATCAGCTCAACGCTACGATGCTCCGGCCAGCGGCTCAGCAGCGCCTGAAGAACGCGGGCTGTGGTACTTTTACCTACGGCGACGCTACCTGCAATACTAATGATATAAGGAATGCGCTGACCGTTTGTGCCGAGAAACTGCTCCAGTACCGCCTGCCGACGCAGGTTGGAACTGATATAGAAGTTAAGCAATCGAGATAATGGTAAATAGATCTCTGCCACCTCTTCCAGCGACAGGTCTTCGTTTATCCCTTTTAACCGCGCTATTTCACCTTCCGTCAGCGTCATGGGAACGGAATCACGCAAGGCAGCCCATTGGCTACGGTTAAATTGAAGATAGGGTGTCATTAACGTTTGCTCTTTTTTGCTCATAAGCATGCTTTAGTGAGTCATTGGTAATCCATCCGCGCAATGACTCATCAGATAGTAGTTAATTTTGGACAATGGGCAGGAGGTTAACACCAGATGACAGGAATAATAAGAAAAAATATGGGAAAGCGATGCGTTACGCGGGAGCCATCACGCTACGGTATAGACGCAGGAAATAGTGCATAAATGCTGGTTTTTTGACCGTGTTTGCATGAATTTACAGCGATTAACCCTCTCTTCGCACAAAATATGAGCGAAAGAACGTTTTATGCAATTTTTTAGTTGCATGACTGCTCATGTCTCCATAAAATGCGCGCTACTTGATGCCGACTTAGCTCAGTAGGTAGAGCAACTGACTTGTAATCAGTAGGTCACCAGTTCGATTCCGGTAGTCGGCACCATCAAGTCCGGTGGGGTTCCCGAGCGGCCAAAGGGAGCAGACTGTAAATCTGCCGTCACAGACTTCGAAGGTTCGAATCCTTCCCCCACCACCACTTTCTGGCAGCGTTATCGCCGCCTGAGCGGGTTAAAAAATTAATCAGCTCAAACAAAAAGAGAGAAATCTCTTTTTTGTTACAGAAAGAACTGGGTAGCCGAGTTTCAGGATGCGGGCATCGTATAATGGCTATTACCTCAGCCTTCCAAGCTGATGATGCGGGTTCGATTCCCGCTGCCCGCTCCAAACGTGCTGATATGGCTCAGTTGGTAGAGCGCACCCTTGGTAAGGGTGAGGTCCCCAGTTCGACTCTGGGTATCAGCACCACTTCACTTATCCCTCCCTTTTCTCTCTGTTTCAATTTAAATATATTCAACAGTTCAGGCATTTCGCCTGGTTGATGTGGTGATATCACCGATTTATCCGTGTCTTAGAGGGACAATCGATGTCTAAAGAAAAGTTTGAACGTACAAAACCGCACGTTAACGTCGGTACTATCGGCCACGTTGACCATGGTAAAACAACGCTGACCGCTGCAATCACTACCGTTCTGGCTAAAACCTACGGTGGTGCTGCTCGTGCTTTCGACCAGATCGATAACGCACCAGAAGAAAAAGCTCGTGGTATCACCATCAACACTTCCCACGTTGAATATGACACCCCGACTCGCCACTACGCACACGTAGACTGCCCAGGCCACGCCGACTATGTTAAAAACATGATCACCGGTGCTGCGCAGATGGACGGCGCGATCCTGGTTGTTGCTGCGACTGACGGCCCTATGCCTCAGACCCGTGAGCACATCCTGCTGGGTCGTCAGGTAGGCGTTCCTTACATCATCGTGTTCCTGAACAAATGCGACATGGTTGATGACGAAGAGCTGCTGGAACTGGTAGAAATGGAAGTTCGCGAACTTCTGTCTCAGTACGATTTCCCAGGTGATGACACCCCAATCATCCGTGGTTCTGCTCTGAAAGCGCTGGAAGGCGAAGCAGAGTGGGAAGCGAAAATCATCGAACTGGCTGGCTTCCTCGATTCTTACATCCCAGAACCAGAACGTGCGATTGACAAGCCATTCCTGCTGCCAATCGAAGACGTATTCTCCATCTCCGGTCGTGGTACTGTTGTTACCGGTCGTGTAGAGCGCGGTATCGTTAAAGTGGGTGAAGAAGTTGAAATCGTAGGTATCAAAGAGACTGCCAAGTCTACCTGTACCGGCGTTGAAATGTTCCGCAAACTGCTGGACGAAGGCCGTGCTGGTGAGAACGTTGGTGTTCTGCTGCGTGGTATCAAACGTGAAGAAATCGAACGTGGTCAGGTACTGGCTAAGCCAGGCTCTATCAAGCCGCACACCAAGTTCGAATCTGAAGTGTACATTCTGTCCAAAGATGAAGGCGGCCGTCATACTCCGTTCTTCAAAGGCTACCGTCCACAGTTCTACTTCCGTACAACTGACGTGACCGGTACTATCGAACTGCCAGAAGGCGTTGAGATGGTAATGCCAGGCGACAACATCAAAATGGTTGTTACCCTGATCCACCCAATCGCGATGGATGACGGTCTGCGTTTCGCAATCCGTGAAGGTGGTCGTACCGTTGGTGCGGGCGTGGTTGCTAAAGTTCTCGGCTAATCGCTGATAACATTTGACGCAATGCGCATGAAAAGGGCATCATTTGATGCCCTTTTTGCACGCTTTCACACCAGAACCTGGCTCATCAGTGATTTTTTTTGTCATAATCATTGCTGAGACAGGCTCTGTAGAGGGCGTTTAGTCCGAAACTCAATAGAGCATTCGGTTAGGTTCTCCTCGCAATCGCGGGGTGAAATTATTTGTAGAATTCTTCTGACAGGTTGGTTTATGAGTGCGAATACCGAAGCTCAAGGGAGCGGGCGCGGCCTGGAAGCGATGAAGTGGATCGCTGTTGCCGTGCTGCTGATTGTGGCAATCGTTGGCAACTATCTTTATCGTGACATGATGCTGCCGCTACGCGCGCTGGCAGTGGTGATTCTGATTGCTGCAGCGGGCGGTGTCGCGCTGTTGACGACTAAAGGTAAAGCGACTGTTGCGTTTGCGCGCGAAGCGCGTACCGAAGTCCGCAAGGTGATTTGGCCAACTCGCCAGGAAACATTGCACACCACACTGATTGTGGCAGCAGTGACTGCGGTAATGTCACTGATCCTGTGGGGACTGGATGGTATTCTGGTTCGCCTGGTATCCTTTATCACTGGCCTGAGGTTCTAAGATGTCTGAAGCCCCTAAAAAGCGTTGGTACGTCGTTCAGGCGTTTTCCGGTTTTGAAGGCCGCGTAGCCACGTCGCTGCGTGAGCATATCAAATTACACAATATGGAAGAGTTGTTTGGCGAAGTCATGGTTCCAACCGAAGAAGTGGTTGAGATCCGTGGTGGTCAGCGCCGCAAAAGCGAGCGTAAATTCTTCCCTGGCTACGTGCTGGTTCAGATGGTCATGAACGACGCAAGCTGGCATCTGGTGCGTAGCGTGCCGCGCGTAATGGGCTTTATCGGTGGCACGTCCGACCGTCCAGCACCAATCAGCGACAAAGAAGTTGATGCAATCATGAACCGCCTGCAGCAGGTTGGCGATAAGCCGCGTCCGAAAACGCTGTTTGAGCCGGGTGAAATGGTGCGTGTTAGCGACGGTCCGTTTGCTGACTTTAACGGTGTGGTTGAAGAAGTGGACTACGAGAAGTCCCGTCTGAAAGTTTCTGTTTCTATCTTCGGTCGTGCGACCCCGGTAGAGCTGGACTTTGCTCAGGTAGAAAAAGCCTAAGTAGCGATCAAAAAAGCGACGATTTAATCGTTGCACAGGGCGCGAGATTGGAATACAATTTCGCGCCTTTTGTTTTTATGGGCCAGGCCCGTAAAACGATTTTTTATCACGGGGAGCCTCACTGAGGCGTTATAACCCACTTAGAGGAAGTTAACATGGCTAAGAAAGTACAAGCCTACGTCAAGCTGCAGGTTGCAGCTGGTATGGCGAACCCAAGTCCACCGGTTGGTCCAGCACTGGGTCAGCAGGGCGTAAACATCATGGAATTCTGCAAAGCGTTTAACGCCAAAACCGAATCCCTGGAAAAAGGTCTGCCAATTCCAGTCGTCATCACTGTTTACGCTGACCGTTCTTTCACTTTCGTTACCAAAACCCCTCCAGCAGCAGTTCTGCTGAAGAAAGCGGCTGGTATCAAGTCTGGTTCCGGTAAACCGAACAAAGACAAAGTGGGTAAAATTTCCCGCGCTCAGCTGCAGGAAATCGCGCAGACCAAAGCTGCCGACATGACTGGTTCCGACATTGAAGCGATGACCCGCTCCATTGAAGGTACTGCACGTTCCATGGGCCTGGTAGTGGAGGACTAAGAAATGGCTAAACTGACCAAGCGCATGTCCGTGATCCGTGACAAAGTTGATGCGACCAAACAGTACGACATCAACGAAGCAATCGCACTGCTGAAAGAACTGGCTACTGCTAAGTTCGTAGAAAGCGTTGACGTTGCTGTTAACCTGGGCATTGATGCTCGTAAATCTGATCAGAACGTTCGTGGCGCGACTGTACTGCCACACGGTACTGGCCGTTCCGTTCGCGTAGCTGTATTTGCTCAGGGTGCAAACGCTGAAGCTGCTAAAGCTGCCGGCGCTGAACTGGTAGGTATGGAAGATCTGGCTGATCAGATCAAAAAAGGCGAAATGAACTTTGACGTTGTTATTGCTTCTCCGGATGCAATGCGCGTTGTTGGCCAGTTGGGCCAGGTTCTGGGTCCACGTGGCCTGATGCCAAACCCGAAAGTGGGTACTGTAACGCCTAACGTTGCTGAAGCGGTTAAGAATGCTAAAGCGGGTCAGGTTCGTTATCGTAACGACAAAAACGGCATCATCCACACCACCATCGGTAAAGTGGACTTCGATACTGATAAACTGAAAGAAAACCTGGAATCTCTGCTGGTTGCGCTGAAAAAAGCTAAACCAACTCAGGCTAAAGGCGTGTACATCAAGAAAATCAGCATCTCCACCACCATGGGTGCAGGTGTTGCAGTTGACCAAGCTGGCCTGACTGCTGTTGCAAACTAATACCTTTACGTGGGCGGTGATTTTGTCTACAATCTTACCCCCATGTTTGCTAGCGAAAGTTAGCAGGTAAAAAGATTTGTTCGTTGGAGCCTGGCCTATCCAGGCCTCCGTCGAAGACCGCAGGTGTTTCGCAAGAAACTTAATCCCCTGCGTAGACGGTGACAGAACGCTAAGATTATTTTTGAATACTCTGGCTTGTTTCTGCTCACCGTATTAAGACGCTCTTTCGTTTGGAAGAGTGAAGTGAGTTCCGGAACATGAGTTCCGGCAAACATCCAGGAGCAAAGCTAATGGCTTTAAATCTTCAAGACAAACAAGCGATTGTTGCTGAAGTCAGCGAAGTAGCCAAAGGCGCGCTGTCTGCAGTAGTTGCGGATTCCCGTGGCGTTACTGTAGACAAAATGACTGAACTGCGTAAAGCAGGTCGTGAAGCTGGCGTATACATGCGTGTTGTTCGTAACACCCTGCTGCGTCGCGTAGTTGAAGGTACTCCGTTCGAGTGCCTGAAAGACACGTTTGTTGGTCCGACCCTGATTGCATACTCTATGGAACACCCGGGCGCAGCTGCTCGTCTGTTCAAAGAGTTCGCGAAAGCGAATGCAAAATTTGAGGTCAAAGCTGCAGCCTTTGAAGGTGAGTTGATCCCGGCATCGCAAATCGATCGCCTGGCAACCCTGCCGACCTACGAAGAAGCAATTGCACGCCTGATGGCAACCATGAAAGAAGCTTCGGCTGGCAAACTGGTTCGCACTCTGGCTGCTGTACGCGATGCGAAAGAAGCTGCTTAATTGCAGTTATCTTTATCAAGTATTCGCTTACGTATAAACTTATTCTGATTTTCAGGAACAATTTAAATGTCTATCACTAAAGATCAAATCATTGAAGCAGTTGCAGCTATGTCCGTAATGGACGTTGTAGAACTGATCTCTGCAATGGAAGAAAAATTCGGTGTTTCCGCTGCTGCTGCTGTAGCTGTTGCTGCGGGTCCAGTTGAAGCTGCTGAAGAAAAAACTGAATTCGACGTAATTCTGAAAGCTGCTGGCGCTAACAAAGTTGCTGTTATCAAAGCAGTACGTGGCGCAACTGGCCTGGGTCTGAAAGAAGCTAAAGACCTGGTAGAATCTGCTCCAGCCGCTCTGAAAGAAGGCGTGAGCAAAGATGACGCTGAAGCACTGAAAAAATCTCTGGAAGAAGCTGGCGCTGAAGTTGAAGTTAAATAAGCCAACCCTTCCGGTTGCAGCCTGAGAAATTAGGCTGATGGCTGGTGACTTTTTAGTCACCAGCCTTTTTGCGCTGTAAGGCACTAGTAGCATTTCACACTGTTTGACTGCTGGTTGTCCTGACAATGCTTGTTTCTATCGACGTCTTAATATACTGCGACAGGGTGCTCGCTCTGTGTAAATCGCAACGAAATGGTTTAAGCGTGATAGCAACAGGTATTGCGGAAAGTATTCAATTTTCCGATCAACAAAATGGTGTTGCACAAACTGTCCCTTCGTCGGACAGATGGGTCGACTTGTCAGCGAGCTGAGGAACCCTAATGGTTTACTCCTATACCGAGAAAAAACGTATTCGTAAGGATTTTGGTAAACGTCCACAAGTTCTGGATATACCTTATCTCCTTTCTATCCAGCTTGACTCGTTCCAGAAGTTTATCGAGCAAGATCCTGAAGGGCAGTATGGTCTGGAAGCAGCTTTCCGTTCCGTATTCCCGATTAAAAGCTATAGCGGTAATTCTGAGCTGCAATACGTCAGCTACCGCCTTGGCGAACCGGTGTTTGACGTTCAGGAATGTCAGATCCGTGGCGTGACCTATTCCGCACCGCTGCGTGTAAAACTGCGTCTGGTGATCTACGAGCGCGAAGCGCCTGAAGGCACTGTTAAAGACATTAAAGAACAAGAAGTCTACATGGGTGAAATTCCACTCATGACAGACAACGGTACTTTCGTTATCAACGGTACTGAGCGTGTTATCGTTTCCCAGCTGCATCGTAGCCCGGGCGTCTTCTTCGACAGCGATAAGGGTAAAACACACTCATCCGGTAAAGTACTGTATAACGCGCGCATCATTCCTTACCGTGGTTCATGGCTGGACTTTGAGTTCGATCCAAAAGACAACCTGTTTGTCCGTATCGACCGTCGTCGTAAACTGCCAGCAACCATTATTCTGCGTGCGCTGCAATATACCACTGAGCAGATCCTTGACCTGTTCTTTGAGAAAGTCGTTTTCGAAATCCGCGACAACAAGCTGCAAATGGAGCTGGTGCCGGAACGTCTGCGTGGTGAGACCGCGTCGTTCGACATTGAATCCGACGGCAAAGTGTATGTGGAAAAAGGCCGTCGTATTACTGCGCGTCACATCCGTCAGCTGGAAAAAGATGATATCAAACTCATCGAAGTACCGGTTGAGTACATCGCAGGAAAAGTAGCCGCGAAAGATTACGTTGATGAATCAACGGGTGAACTGATCTGCCCAGCCAACATGGAGCTGAGCCTCGATCTGTTAGCCAAGCTGAGCCAGTCTGGTCACAAACGTATTGAAACGCTGTTCACTAACGATCTGGATCACGGTGCGTACATCTCCGAGACTGTTCGCGTCGATCCAACCAACGATCGCCTGAGCGCGCTGGTAGAAATCTACCGCATGATGCGTCCTGGTGAGCCGCCAACTCGTGAAGCGGCTGAAAGCCTGTTTGAGAACCTGTTCTTCTCCGAAGACCGCTATGACCTGTCTGCGGTTGGCCGTATGAAGTTCAACCGTTCTCTGCTGCGTGACGAGATCGAAGGTTCCGGTATCCTGAGCAAAGAAGACATCATCGAAGTGATGAAAAAGCTCATTGATATCCGTAACGGTAAAGGCGAAGTGGATGATATCGACCACCTCGGCAACCGTCGTATCCGTTCCGTTGGTGAAATGGCGGAAAACCAGTTCCGTGTTGGCCTGGTGCGTGTAGAGCGTGCGGTGAAAGAGCGTCTGTCTCTGGGCGATCTGGATACCCTGATGCCTCAGGATATGATCAACGCTAAGCCTATCTCTGCAGCAGTGAAAGAGTTCTTCGGTTCCAGCCAGCTGTCTCAGTTTATGGACCAGAACAACCCGCTGTCTGAGATTACGCACAAACGTCGTATCTCTGCCCTCGGCCCAGGCGGCTTGACCCGTGAACGTGCAGGCTTTGAAGTTCGAGACGTACACCCGACTCACTACGGTCGCGTGTGCCCAATCGAAACGCCTGAAGGTCCAAACATCGGTCTGATCAACTCCCTGTCTGTTTACGCACAGACTAACGAATACGGTTTCCTTGAGACGCCGTACCGTAAAGTGACTGACGGTGTTGTGACTGACGAAATTCATTACCTGTCTGCTATTGAAGAAGGTAACTACGTCATCGCTCAGGCGAACTCCAACCTGGATGACGAAGGCCACTTTGAAGAAGACCTGGTAACGTGCCGTAGCAAAGGCGAATCCAGCTTGTTCAGCCGTGATCAGGTTGACTACATGGACGTTTCCACCCAACAGGTGGTTTCTGTCGGTGCATCCCTGATCCCGTTCCTGGAACACGATGACGCCAACCGTGCATTGATGGGTGCAAACATGCAACGTCAGGCTGTTCCAACTCTGCGCGCTGATAAGCCGCTGGTTGGTACAGGTAT
Organism: Enterobacter sp. RHBSTW-00994; assembly: GCF_013782625.1. NCBI lineage: Bacteria > Pseudomonadati > Pseudomonadota > Gammaproteobacteria > Enterobacterales > Enterobacteriaceae > Enterobacter > Enterobacter sp. RHBSTW-00994. Next base: position 214,207 of record NZ_CP056199.1, read on the forward strand.
GGAGCGTGCTGTTGCTGTTGACTCCGGTGTTACTGCGGTTGCTAAACGTGGCGGTACTGTTCAGTACGTGGATGCTTCTCGTATCGTTATCAAAGTTAACGAAGACGAAATGTACCCAGGCGAAGCGGGTATCGACATCTATAACCTGACGAAGTACACCCGTTCTAACCAGAACACCTGCATCAACCAGATGCCGTGCGTGTCTCTGGGTGAGCCAATTGAGCGCGGCGACGTGCTGGCAGATGGCCCGTCCACCGATCTCGGTGAACTGGCGCTTGGTCAGAACATGCGTGTAGCGTTCATGCCGTGGAATGGCTACAACTTCGAAGACTCCATCCTCGTTTCCGAGCGTGTGGTTCAGGAAGATCGCTTCACGACTATCCACATCCAGGAACTGGCGTGTGTGTCTCGTGACACCAAGCTGGGGCCAGAAGAGATCACCGCTGACATCCCTAACGTGGGTGAAGCTGCGCTCTCCAAACTGGATGAGTCCGGTATTGTTTACATCGGTGCGGAAGTGACCGGCGGTGACATTCTGGTTGGTAAGGTAACGCCTAAAGGTGAAACCCAACTGACACCAGAAGAGAAACTGCTGCGTGCAATCTTCGGTGAGAAAGCGTCTGACGTTAAAGACTCTTCTCTGCGCGTACCAAACGGTGTTTCCGGTACGGTTATCGATGTTCAGGTCTTCACCCGTGACGGCGTTGAGAAAGATAAACGCGCACTGGAAATCGAAGAGATGCAGCTGAAGCAGGCTAAAAAAGACCTGTCTGAAGAACTGCAGATCCTCGAAGCGGGTCTGTTCAGTCGTATCTACGCGGTACTGGTTGCTGGCGGTGTTGAAGCTGAGAAGCTCGATAAACTGCCACGTGATCGCTGGCTGGAACTGGGCCTGACCGATGAAGAGAAACAAAATCAGCTGGAACAACTGGCTGAGCAGTATGACGAACTGAAACACGAGTTCGAGAAAAAACTCGAAGCGAAACGCCGCAAAATCACTCAGGGCGACGATCTGGCACCAGGCGTGCTGAAGATTGTTAAGGTGTATCTGGCCGTTAAACGTCAGATCCAGCCTGGTGATAAGATGGCAGGTCGTCACGGTAACAAAGGTGTTATCTCTAAGATCAACCCGATCGAAGATATGCCGCACGATGCTAACGGTACGCCGGTAGATATCGTACTGAACCCGCTGGGTGTACCGTCTCGTATGAACATTGGTCAGATTCTGGAAACCCACCTGGGTATGGCTGCGAAGGGTATTGGCGACAAGATTAACGCCATGCTGAAACAGCAAGAAGAAGTCGCGAAACTTCGCGAATTCATCCAGCGTGCGTACGATCTGGGCACGGATGTTCGTCAGAAAGTTGACCTGAACACCTTCAGCGATGATGAAGTTCTGCGTCTGGCTGAAAACCTGAAAAAAGGTATGCCGATCGCAACGCCAGTATTTGATGGTGCGAAAGAGTCAGAAATCAAGGAACTGTTACAGCTGGGTGGTCTGCCAACTTCTGGTCAGATCACGCTGTTCGACGGCCGTACTGGTGAGCAATTCGAGCGCCAGGTTACCGTTGGCTACATGTACATGCTGAAACTGAACCACCTGGTTGATGACAAGATGCATGCGCGTTCTACCGGTTCTTACAGCCTGGTTACTCAGCAGCCGCTGGGTGGTAAGGCACAGTTCGGTGGTCAGCGCTTCGGTGAGATGGAAGTGTGGGCGCTGGAAGCATATGGCGCAGCATACACCCTGCAGGAAATGCTTACCGTTAAGTCTGATGACGTGAATGGTCGTACCAAGATGTATAAAAACATCGTGGACGGCAACCATCAGATGGAACCAGGTATGCCGGAATCCTTCAACGTACTGTTGAAAGAGATCCGCTCGCTGGGTATCAACATCGAGCTGGAAGACGAGTAACTCTCGCTCAAACAGGTCACTGGTGTCGGGATAATCCTCGACACCAGATTGTGCTAACTCCGACGGGAGCAAATCCGTGAAAGACTTATTAAAGTTTCTGAAAGCGCAAACTAAAACCGAAGAGTTTGATGCGATCAAAATTGCTCTGGCCTCGCCAGACATGATCCGTTCATGGTCTTTCGGTGAAGTTAAGAAGCCGGAAACCATCAACTACCGTACGTTCAAACCTGAGCGTGACGGCCTTTTCTGTGCGCGTATTTTCGGGCCAGTAAAAGACTACGAGTGCCTGTGCGGTAAGTACAAGCGCCTGAAACACCGTGGTGTGATCTGTGAGAAGTGCGGCGTTGAAGTGACCCAGACTAAAGTGCGCCGTGAGCGCATGGGCCACATCGAGCTGGCGTCTCCAACGGCTCACATCTGGTTCCTGAAATCTCTGCCGTCCCGTATCGGCCTGCTGCTGGATATGCCGCTGCGCGATATCGAACGTGTTCTGTACTTCGAATCTTATGTTGTTATCGAAGGCGGTATGACGAACCTGGAACGTAACCAGATTCTGACCGAAGAACAGTATCTGGACGCGCTGGAAGAGTTCGGTGATGAATTCGACGCGAAGATGGGTGCTGAAGCTATCCAGGCCCTGCTGAAGAGCATGGATCTGGAGCAAGAGTGTGAAACTCTGCGCGAAGAGCTGAACGAAACCAACTCCGAAACCAAGCGTAAAAAGCTGACCAAACGCATTAAGCTGCTGGAAGCCTTTGTTCAGTCTGGTAACAAACCTGAGTGGATGATCCTGACCGTTCTGCCGGTACTGCCGCCAGATCTGCGTCCGCTGGTTCCGCTGGATGGTGGCCGTTTCGCAACGTCTGACCTGAACGATCTGTATCGTCGTGTGATCAACCGTAACAACCGTCTGAAACGACTGTTGGATCTGGCTGCGCCTGACATCATCGTACGTAACGAAAAACGTATGCTGCAGGAAGCGGTTGATGCCCTGCTGGATAACGGTCGTCGCGGTCGTGCGATCACCGGTTCTAACAAACGTCCTCTGAAATCTTTGGCCGATATGATCAAAGGTAAACAGGGTCGTTTCCGTCAGAACCTGCTCGGTAAGCGTGTTGACTACTCCGGTCGTTCTGTAATCACCGTAGGTCCATACCTGCGTCTGCATCAGTGCGGTCTGCCGAAGAAAATGGCATTGGAGCTGTTCAAACCGTTCATCTACGGCAAGCTGGAACTGCGTGGTCTCGCCACCACCATCAAAGCCGCTAAGAAAATGGTTGAGCGTGAAGAAGCTGTTGTTTGGGATATCCTGGACGAAGTGATCCGCGAACACCCGGTACTGCTGAACCGTGCACCAACCCTGCACCGTTTGGGTATCCAGGCGTTTGAACCGGTACTGATCGAAGGTAAAGCTATCCAGCTGCACCCGCTGGTTTGTGCGGCATATAACGCCGACTTCGATGGTGACCAGATGGCTGTTCACGTACCGCTGACGCTGGAAGCCCAGCTTGAAGCGCGTGCGCTGATGATGTCTACCAACAACATCCTGTCCCCAGCGAACGGCGAGCCAATCATCGTTCCTTCTCAGGACGTTGTATTGGGTCTGTACTACATGACCCGTGACTGTGTTAACGCCAAAGGCGAAGGCATGGTGCTGACAGGCCCTAAAGAAGCTGAGCGTATTTATCGCGCTGGCCTGGCCTCTCTGCATGCGCGCGTTAAAGTGCGTATCACCGAATATGAAAAAGATGAAAACGGCGAATTCGTTGCGAAAACCAGCCTGAAAGACACGACCGTTGGCCGTGCCATTCTGTGGATGATCGTGCCGAAAGGTCTGCCTTTCACCATCGTCAACCAGGCGCTGGGTAAAAAGGCAATCTCCAAAATGCTGAACACCTGTTACCGCATTCTGGGTCTGAAGCCGACCGTTATCTTCGCTGACCAGACAATGTACACCGGCTTTGCTTATGCAGCGCGTTCAGGTGCATCTGTTGGTATTGATGACATGGTCATCCCAGAGAAGAAACACGAGATCATCTCTGAAGCGGAAGCTGAAGTTGCTGAGATCCAGGAGCAGTTCCAGTCTGGTCTGGTTACCGCAGGCGAACGCTATAACAAAGTTATCGATATCTGGGCTGCGGCGAACGATCGTGTATCCAAAGCGATGATGGACAACCTGCAAACCGAAACCGTGATTAACCGTGACGGTCAGGAAGAGCAGCAGGTTTCCTTCAACAGCATCTACATGATGGCCGACTCTGGTGCGCGTGGTTCTGCGGCACAGATTCGTCAGCTGGCAGGTATGCGTGGTCTGATGGCGAAGCCGGATGGCTCCATCATCGAAACGCCGATCACCGCGAACTTCCGTGAAGGTCTGAACGTACTCCAGTACTTCATCTCCACGCACGGTGCGCGTAAAGGTCTGGCGGATACCGCACTGAAAACGGCAAACTCCGGTTATCTGACGCGTCGTCTGGTTGACGTTGCACAGGATCTGGTGGTTACCGAAGACGACTGTGGCACGCTGGAAGGTATCACCATGACCCCGGTTATCGAGGGTGGTGATGTTAAAGAGCCGCTGCGCGATCGTGTTCTGGGTCGTGTTACTGCTGAAGACGTTCTTAAGCCGGGTACGGCAGACATTCTGGTTCCACGTAACACACTGCTGCATGAGCATTGGTGTGATCTGCTGGAAGAGAACTCTGTTGACTCCGTGAAAGTTCGTTCCGTTGTATCCTGTGACACCGACTTTGGTGTCTGTGCGCACTGCTATGGTCGTGACCTGGCGCGTGGTCACATCATCAATAAAGGTGAAGCAATCGGTGTTATCGCGGCACAGTCCATCGGTGAACCGGGTACACAGCTGACGATGCGTACATTCCACATCGGTGGTGCGGCATCTCGTGCGGCTGCTGAATCCAGTATTCAGGTGAAAAACAAAGGTAGCATCCGTCTGAGCAATGCGAAGTCGGTTGTGAACTCTGCCGGTAAACTGGTAGTGACCTCCCGTAATACTGAGCTGAAACTGATCGACGAATTCGGTCGTACCAAAGAAAGCTATAAAGTGCCTTACGGTTCCGTTATGGCTAAAGGTGATGGCGAGCAGGTTGCTGGCGGCGAAACCGTTGCAAACTGGGATCCGCACACCATGCCAGTCATCACCGAAGTAAGTGGTTTCATCCGCTTCACTGATATGATCGACGGTCAGACCATTACTCGTCAGACCGACGAATTGACCGGTCTGTCTTCTCTGGTGGTTCTGGATTCTGCTGAACGTACTGCGGGTGGTAAAGACCTGCGTCCGGCACTGAAAATTGTTGATGCCAATGGTAACGACGTTCTGATCCCAGGTACTGATATGCCTGCTCAGTACTTCCTGCCGGGTAAAGCGATTGTTCAGCTGGAAGATGGTACTCAGATTCACTCTGGTGACGCCCTGGCGCGTATTCCTCAGGAATCCAGCGGTACTAAGGATATCACCGGTGGTCTGCCACGCGTAGCCGACCTGTTCGAAGCACGTCGTCCGAAAGAGCCTGCAATTCTGGCGGAAATTACCGGTATCATTTCCTTCGGTAAAGAAACCAAGGGCAAACGTCGTCTGGTTATCACGCCGTTAGACGGTAGCGAGCCATACGAAGAGATGATTCCAAAATGGCGTCAGCTCAACGTGTTTGAAGGTGAACGTGTAGAACGTGGTGACGTGGTTTCCGACGGTCCGGAAGCACCGCACGACATCCTGCGTCTTCGTGGCGTACACGCGGTAACGCGTTATATCACCAACGAAGTACAGGACGTTTATCGTCTGCAAGGCGTTAAGATTAACGATAAACACATTGAAGTTATCGTTCGTCAGATGCTGCGTAAAGCAACCATCGAAAGCGCTGGTAGCTCCGACTTCCTGGAAGGCGAGCAGGTGGAATACTCTCGCGTCAAGATCGCCAACCGCGATCTGGAAGCGAACGGCAAAGTGGCGGCAACCTATGCACGCGACCTGCTGGGTATCACCAAAGCGTCTCTGGCAACCGAGTCCTTCATCTCCGCAGCATCGTTCCAGGAGACCACGCGTGTCCTGACTGAAGCAGCTGTTGCGGGTAAACGTGATGAACTGCGCGGTCTGAAAGAGAACGTAATCGTGGGTCGTCTGATTCCGGCTGGTACGGGTTATGCGTACCATCAGGATCGTATGCGTCGTCGTGCAGCGGGTGAAACTCCGGTTGCACCGCAGGTAACTGCTGAAGATGCAACGGCGAGCCTGGCAGAACTGCTGAACGCAGGTCTGGGCGGTTCCGACAACGATTAATCGTTGATGCAGCTAATAAAAAAACCCGCTTCGGCGGGTTTTTTTATGGGAGTTATAGGTCCGGTAAGCGTCGTCCCACCGGTTTTTTTTCAATTAATCAGTGGCAGTCGGCGGTAAAGTTCAATCATATCGCCCGCCAGGTCCTGAATGACCATCGCATTCATCAGATGATCCTGTGAGTGTACAGTGATCAGATTGACCGGCAGTTTCCCTGTACCTTCATCAAGACCAATAAGTTGCGTCTGGATAGTGTGCGCATGTTTCACGTATTCACGTGACTCTTCCATCGCTTTTTCGGCTTCGTCAAAGTCGCCTTTGCGCGCCAGCTGCAATGCCGTAAGAGCAGCGCTGCGTGCTGCACCTGCGTTGACCAGCAGTTCCATGATGGTAGTTTCTAAATCTTCCATTATGACTCCAGAATTTTGAGCGCTTTTTCCAGTACGGCATCACCTTTCATCATGCCGTAATCCATCATGTCGATCACCGCGACAGGTTTGCCAAGCGGTTCAGCCTGAGCCTGAAGTTTTGCCAGTTCGTATTTTACCTGTGGCCCCAGTAACACGATGTCGGCAGCGGCAATATTGTCTTTAAACTCCGCGACGGGCACGGCTTTGATGTTTACTTCGATTCCTTTTTTCTGCGCAGCGTCTTTCATGCGCTGAACCAGCATGCTGGTCGACATGCCCGCTGCACAGCATAAAACGATGTTTTTCATAGTCAGCCTCGATGTACATGTGTTTATTGATAATTATCGCGAGCAGATAGCTTCAACAACCGCTTTACCGTGATTGTGTGTCAGGCATCACAAAGAAATCTGGTTTTTTCTGAAACCGGTTACAATTTTAACGCAGAAAGAAATGTGCCCGCAGAAACGGGCACAGAAAAGGGGGAGTTATTAGCTGTCTGATGTGTTTAAAATCTGATTTTTGCCCTGTTGTTTGGCGCGGTAGAGCGCGCTATCGACGCTGCCAACAAACTGCTCCAGCGGCTCGAATTGCCACTCACCGAGCCCGGCACTAAAGGTCACATGAAGATTTTCTTCCCGCCAGATGCGTTTTTCAACCGCAATGCGCCATCCTTCCAGAATCGCGGAAGCTGAATTGAGTAACTCTGCCGGGAAGATAACGGCAAATTCCTCACCACCATAGCGATACACGGAAATATTATGCGGCTGCATGACTTGCAGCCCTTCACGTGCCACGTTACGCAGGACGATATCGCCGCTCAGATGGCCCAGGGTATCGTTGATGGATTTAAAGTTATCGATATCAACCAATGCCAGCGCGAAGGGTTGATGGTTATTCATCAGTTCAGCGATATCACTGTCGAATGCCCGACGATTCTTACAGCCCGTCAGCGCATCGTGGGTGGCCTGGCGAACATAAGCCATTTCGCGCTCTTTATTTGACTGAATCGTATGACTGAGCATTGCCTCAAGACGAGGGGTTCGACTGACATCCCCAGTCTTTATCGCATTAATGATGTTCATCAGGATGGTGCTTGAGGCATGACGTAAGTACAGCCCAAACAGGATGATAATTATCGCAGCCAGTGAAAATCCCCATCCTATGATGGTCGTTTCATGGCGAGTCAGCTCGTTAAGGGTGGCCCCGGAGACCTGGTAGATCACGAACCAGTCCGGGTTGGTAAAGGAATAGTAGTAATACCAGGTTCGGGTTTTCTTGTCATAGATATGCCCTTCGCCGCTGGTCATTTGCTCCATCAGCTTTTCACTGACATGTCTCTTAAAGAGCATGCCAGAGTCAGGGTGCAGAACGACTTTTCCATCGCGCTCTACAATGTAAAATTCACCCTGTACCGGGGCAACCATCTGACGCAAGGTATAGCTCATTGACGTTAAATCGAGATGAAATGCCAGCGTGCCTTTTAGTCTTCCCCCTGGAGATATCACAGGCTTATAGATTGTGATCGTGGGGTGCTTGAGAAAATAATCAATATAGGGGCTGGTATATCGACTGAACGAGCTTGTTTCTGCCTGGGCAATAAACCAGGGGCGGGTGCGTGCATCAAAGGTTGCACTTTTATTGGTAGACAGCACTTCGGGTGCGCGAAGATAGTGTCCTGCAGTGTCTGCCAGTGAGATCGACGAAACCATTGGCATCAGGTTTTGCAGTTGCATCAGGAGCTGCAGCCCTTTCTCAGGATCACCATTGATGGTGTTGTCGAGTTGGTTATTTCGGGAAAAGAAGGTCACTGCATGAGCAAGGATATAGTCATTCTCGCGTAAAATTGACTCCGTATAATTCACCGCCAGATTATGGGTGAAGTTGCGATTGATCTTATGATAATCCTCAAGAAAATCACTTCGCTGGGTGAAAGTAATAAACACAGCAATCAACACGAAGCTGAGCAGGATACCTGAGAAACTCACCATAATCGGTGTAGTAAAAGAAAGTTTTCTGCTTTTAAGTGCCATGAGTTGTAAGTCGTTCCAGAAATGTTAAGCGTTAAAACGAACACTCCTTGCTAGCCGTGCTAATTCAAGGATATTGCTCGTTAATTATACTGCCACCTCCTGAAGGTAGGATGATTTATCTTAAGAATAGATAAGAAAGTGATTATTTTTTTGGTCTATTCAACTTTAGTTTATGTCCTTCTGATGAAGGCAGGGCGAAACGAGGAAGAAGCTTTTCGCCCTGGTCAGCGTCCGTTGCTAACGACGTAAGAGTAAAAAAAAGGGGGAAACCTGACAATTGTGCAATCGTGATTCCCCGAGCGGCCACGTAATCTTTTGATGCAGTTACATGCCGTTTCAGCGTACGTGCGAGGTACGCCCCAGCCAGCTGTCCCAGTCTTTCCATACCGGTTGTAGACCTTGCGCAGTCAGCGCATCAGCCACGTCCTCAGGGCGACGACCATCATGAGGGGCAAACTGCTCCAGCTCGGGATGATCGTCAGCATAGCCACCCGGCTGCGTTTTGGAAAAGGCACTGACGTTGTTAATTGCAAGGGGGATCACCTGGTCACGAAATGCCGGAGATTCCCGTGTTGAGAGAGATAATTCGACTTCCGGCGCTAACAGACGAAATGCGCAGATAGTTTGCACCAGCTGGCGTTCATCCATCAGCGAGGCAGGTTCGACTCCACCTGCGCAGGGACGCAACCGCGGGAAGGAGATGGAGTAGCGACTCTGCCAGTAGTACTGTTGAAGCCACAGTAAATGTTCAGCAACCATATAGCAGTCCACTCGCCAGCTATCAGACAGGCCAATGAGTGCACCCAGGCCGATTTTATCGATTCCGGCGCGTCCCAACCGGTCCGGCGTCTCAAGACGGAAAAAGAAATCCTGCTTTTTCCCCTTCAGATGATGCTGCGCGTACATCGCTTCATGGTACGTTTCCTGGTATACCATTACGCCATCCAGTCCGAGGGTTTTCAGCTCTGTATAGTCTTCCTGTGACAGAGGCTGGACTTCCATCTGTAGCGACGCAAATTCGCGGCGAATGGCAGGCAGGTGCTGGCGGAAATAATCCATCCCGACCTTCCCCTGGTGTTCTCCGGTGACCAGCAGTAGATGCTCGAAACCCATCTCCCGAATAGCCGCACACTCGCGCGCGATTTCGCCTTCATCAAGCGTTTTACGCTTAATACGGTTGCTCATGGAAAAGCCGCAGTAGGTACAGTCGTTGGCGCACAGGTTGGAAAGATAAAGCGGAACGTAAAAACTGACCGTATTGCCAAACCGTTGTCGGGTAAGCCGCTGCGCGCGCTGTGCCATTGGCTCCAGATATGCGCTGGCCGCAGGCGAAAGCAGGGCCATCATATCTTCACGGGTGACATGACGTGTGGTTAACGCGCGCTCAACATCGGCTGGCGTTTTACTGTTGATTCGCAGGCGAATATCGTCCCAGTTGAGTTGTCGCCAGCGGTCGGTAAACGTACTCATGATAATGCCCCCAGAAATCCGGTCAGGGGGCTGGTGGCTTGTGCCTGAAAACTGCGTGAACCAGGACCAGACTGGCGTGCCAACATACCGGCTTCCACTGCCAGACGGAAAGCGCGGGCCATCATCACTGGATCGTCAGCCACTGCAATCGCCGTGTTGACCAGAACGGCATCCGCACCCATTTCCAGAGCCTGGGTTGCATGGCTCGGGACACCAATACCGGCATCCACAACAACAGGTACGGTTGCCTGCTCGATAATGATTTCCAGCATTGCGCGTGTTTCCAGCCCCTGGTTGGAGCCAATAGGCGCGCCTAATGGCATCACTGCCGCACAACCCACTTCTTCCAGCCGTTTGCATAACACAGGGTCCGCGCCGCAATAAGGCAGGACGATAAACCCTTGCTTCACCAGCTTTTCTGCCGCTTTCAGCGTTTCGATTGGGTCGGGAAGAAGCCAGCGAACGTCAGGATGGATTTCCAGCTTTAGCCAGTGGGTTCCGAGCGCTTCCCGTGCTAACTGGGCGGCAAAGATAGCCTCTTCGGCGGTTTTTGCTCCTGAGGTGTTTGGCAGCAGCGTGACGCCAGCTGCCAGCAGTGGGGCAAGGATAGCGTCGTTGTGATTACGCAGGTCTACCCGTTTCATCGCCAGAGTGACAAGCTGGCTGCCGCTTTCGCGGATGGCATCGACCATCAACTGTGGAGAGGCAAATTTTCCGGTTCCGGTAAACAGATGTGAATCAAATATTTTGTCGGCAATGCGTAACATCTCAACCCCCTGCGATAACCTGAAACAGCAGGATATGGTCGCCTTCGCGCACCTGCTGATGCTCCCACTGCTCACGCGGCAGGATCTGTTGATTAAGCGCCAGGGCAGCACCTGGCTTTAGCTGACGTAACGTGTCGAGTAACGCGGCAATAGTCAGCCCCTCATCACACTGCATCGGCTCATCGTTAAACAGAATGCGCATGGTGGCCTCCGCAGACCGGGCAATGGTGGGCCCGCTGTAAGGCCAGATGCCGCCAGCCGCTGGATCGGGCATCAAACAGTCGCAGAGTATTGCGTTCCGTCTCCATGCCGCTGAGCAGCTTGAGTGCCTCCAGCGCCTGCAGTGTTCCCATGACACCCACGACCGGGCCAAGGATGCCAGCCGTGCGGCAGTTGCGCTCAGGCTCGATGTCATCTGGCCATAAGCAGCGGTAACATCCCTGTGCCCACGGTGGTGTCAGAACCATCATTTGCCCGCCAAAACCGACCGCACTGGCGGTGATCAGTGGCGTATTGTTCTCTACACAGGCGGCGTTAATGGCCTGGCGCGTTGCCATGTTGTCGGTGCAGTCCAGCACCACACTGGCAAGCGCGACTTCGTGCTGCAGTTTTTCCCCACTTAGCCGCTCCTGAATTGCGATCAGGTCAATATCAGGATTCAACTGATTCAACCTTTGTCGGGTGATATGCGCTTTAGGCTGGTCGATATCCTCCGTCGTAAAGAGAATTTGGCGCTGGAGATTGCTCAGATGTACGTCATCGTCATCGGCGAGCACCAGCGTACCGACTCCAGCGCCTGCCAGGTACAGGGCCGCCGGTGCGCCTAATCCGCCAAGACCAACAACCAGCACCCGGCTGGCGAGCAGTTTTTGCTGGCCGTCGATAGCGATGTCATCCAGCAGGATCTGACGGCTGTAACGCATAAAATCATGGTCGTTCATCGCCTTCTCCTGCCAGTTCTAAGAGCTGTGCTGTCGCGGCTTGCCAGTCGGTAGCCTGGGTTATGGCACTGACAACGGCGATACTGCCGACGCCGGTCGCCAGAACAGCAGAAGCGCGTTCAAGGCTGATCCCGCCGATGGCGACAGTAGGGTAATCCGCCAGACGCTGGATATGGCCAGCCAGTTGCACCAGCCCCTGAGGGGCTGACGGCATCTGTTTGGTTTGTGTCGGAAAGACGTGACCGAGTGCGATATAGGATGGGCGGGCGTCCAGTGCGATATCAATTTCCATATCGTCGTGCGTCGAGACGCCAAGGCGCAAATCCGCCTGGCGAATGGCGCGGAGATCAGTTGTCTCCAGATCTTCCTGACCGAGATGCACGCCATAGGCCTTGTGCTTGATCGCCAGTTGCCAGTAATCGTTGATAAAGAGGCGGGCATCATAACGATGTCCGAGTTCAATGGCTGCGACCACGTCGGCCTCCACCTCTTCATCCCGTTTGTCTTTGATGCGAAGCTGGATCGTACGTACGCCTGCTTCCAGCAGACGCTTAATCCACTCCACACTATCCACCACCGGATAAAGCCCTAAACGGAAAGGCACGGGGGGAAAATCGGGCTGATACATTACGCCTCCTCTTTTTTGAGGTAGATTTCGCCGCCTTTGGCGCGGAAGTTTTCTGACATATCTGCCATACCCACTTCGATGGTTTGGGCTGCCGCGTAATCGCGTACTTCCTGGCTGATTTTCATCGAACAGAATTTTGGCCCGCACATGGAGCAGAAGTGTGCCACTTTGCCTGATTCCTGCGGCAGCGTTTCATCGTGGTAGGCGCGGGCGGTGAACGGATCTAGCGCCAGGTTAAACTGGTCTTCCCAGCGGAATTCAAAGCGCGCTTTCGACATGGCGTTATCGCGGATCTGGGCCCCCGGATGGCCTTTGGCCAGATCCGCTGCGTGAGCGGCGATTTTGTAGGTAATTAGCCCTTGCTTCACGTCCTCTTTGTTTGGCAAACCGAGATGCTCTTTCGGCGTCACGTAGCAGAGCATGGCACAGCCGAACCAGCCGATCATCGCTGCACCAATCCCGGAGGTGAAATGGTCGTAACCTGGAGCGATATCGGTCGTAAGTGGCCCCAGAGTGTAGAACGGCGCTTCATGGCAGTGTTCCAGCTCTTCGGTCATATTGCGGCGGATCATCTGCATCGGCACGTGGCCCGGGCCTTCAATCATCACCTGGACGTCATACTCCCAGGCGATTTTGGTCAGCTCTCCCAGAGTGTGCAGCTCGGCAAATTGTGCCTCATCGTTAGCATCACGAATGGAGCCAGGACGCAGGCCGTCACCCAGCGACAGTGAAACATCGTATGCGGCGCAGATTTCGCAAATTTCGCGGAAGTGTTCGTAGAGGAAGTTTTCCTGGTGATGCGACAGACACCACTTTGCCATGATAGATCCACCGCGAGAGACAATTCCGGTCAAGCGTTTGGCGGTCATCGGCACGTAACGTAACAGGACACCCGCGTGAATCGTGAAGTAGTCAACGCCTTGCTCGGCCTGCTCCAGTAAGGTATCGCGGAAAGCTTCCCAGGTGAGATCTTCAGCGATCCCGTTCACCTTCTCCAGCGCCTGGTAGATCGGAACCGTACCTATTGGCACAGGGCTGTTACGCAGGATCCATTCGCGGGTCTCGTGAATATAACGGCCCGTGGACAGGTCCATCACGGTATCGGCTCCCCAGCGTGTCGACCAGACCAGTTTTTCCACCTCCTCTTCGATGGAGGAGGTCACTGCTGAGTTGCCAATGTTGGCATTGACCTTGACCAGGAAGTTACGGCCAATGATCATTGGCTCTGATTCCGGGTGGTTGATATTGGCAGGAATAATGGCGCGGCCAGCGGCGACTTCATTGCGCACAAATTCCGGTGTAATGTTCTCAGGCAGGCGTGCGCCAAAACCTTCGCCTGGGTGCTGGTGGCGCAACACTTCACTGCGGATACGCTCACGCCCCATGTTTTCGCGAATAGCGATAAATTCCATCTCAGGCGTCACGATGCCCTGGCGTGCGTAGTGCAGCTGCGTCACGCATTTACCTGCTTTCGCGCGTTTTGGCGTCAGCAGGCCTGTAAAGCGCAGTTCATCCAGGCCATCATCAGCCAGACGCTCTTTTGTGTAAGCAGAACTGCGATCGGAGAGTGATTCACTGTCGTTACGGGCATCTATCCACGGTTGGCGCATCTTTGCCAGACCGCGCTGAACGTTAATTGCGATCTCCGTATCGCCGTAGGGACCCGACGGATCGTATACCGGGATGGCTTCATTCTCTTCAAACTGCGGATTATCTTTGGTCCCGCCAATGAGCGTTGGGCTCAGTTGGATTTCGCGCATGGGTACGCGGATATCGGGTTGGGAGCCTGTGATATAGATACGTTTTGAGTTCGGGAACGCTGTGCCTTCCAGCGTATCGATGAAGTGTTGTGCTTGCGCGCGTTGTTCGCGGCGGGTCAGTTTAGGTGCAGACATAGCTCATTCCAAAAGTGAAGGACATGGCTTGTCAGACGACGGATGAAGCAAGAGGAAGGATCGCCCAAAGGCGATACAACAGCAGATTGACTCTTGTTCCCTTCGCAGGTATTAGCCTGATCAGGTTCCGCGGATCCCGAATTAACGGTCTCAGCCCGTACATCTGTATACACATCAGTACTGGGCACTCCGACAAGAAAACACTCCTGCAGTGCAGGAGCGGTGTTTGTAAACTACTCGTTAACGACTAAGAACTCAAGCAGGCCGCGCGATGTTATCTTCGTTGCTGGCTTTCAAATTGTTATCCAGTACGAGGGCGATCAGCTTGTCTTCCAGCGTAAATCGCGCTTCCATGGCTTCGCCGAGATCGGATAACGCCTGCTGAAATTCCAGGTAGTTATCATGGTCAATCGCGTTTTCGAGTGTGGAATCGTAATAATCCATGATTTTCTGGGTATTGGCTTCCAGCAACGGATAAAGCTTGGTTGCTGTTAAATACGGGCTGCTACCTTCCATTTCGCGGATAATGCGTTCATAAATGTTGAAATGGCCGTCGGACAGGTAGTCGACCAGGCTCTGACAAAAATCATCCAGTGCTTTTTCGTTCAGCCGCATATAGGATTCTTTGCCAGGCTTAATACCGACCAGATTGTAATAAGCTACGAGCAGATGCTTGCGCACATGTAGCCAGCGATCCACCAGTTTATTACTTCCTCCAACGCGCTCTGTCAGGCTTTCTAGCTGGTTTAACATGTTCGACTCCGCAAGGTTTAGAATTAAAGCTGCTCACCCAAAAATGTCATCACAATGCTAACAACATGTCAGTGAAGCGAAGGTAGTGCAATAGATATGGATCGTATTATTGAAAAATCGGATCGCGGCTGGTGGTTCATCAGCCACGAACAAAAATTATGGTTGCCTGCCGGAGAAATACCATATGGCGCGGCAGGAAATTTCGATCTTGTGGGGCAAAGCGCACTCAGGATCGGCGAATGGCAGGGCGATCCCGCGTGGTTGATCCAACAGCCACGACGTCAGGAGATGGGATCGGTTCGCCAGGTACTTGATCTTGATGTCGGCCTGTTCCAGTTAGCGGGCCGGGCTGTGCAACTGGCTGAATTTTATCGTTCGCATAAATATTGTGGCTACTGCGGTCACACCATGCACTCAAGCAAAACCGAATGGGCGATGCTGTGCAGCCACTGTCGCGAGCGCTATTACCCACAAATTGCGCCGTGCATTATCGTTGCCATCCGGCGTGACGACTCCATTTTGCTGGCCCAACATACCCGTCATCGCAACGGTGTGCATACCGTGTTAGCGGGGTTTGTCGAAGTGGGCGAGACGCTGGAACAAGCAGTTGCGCGTGAGGTGATGGAAGAGAGCAGTATCAAAGTCAAAAACCTGCGCTACGTGACCTCGCAACCCTGGCCATTCCCCCAATCGCTGATGACGGCATTTATGGCTGACTACGCTAGCGGCGAGATTGTTATCGACCAAAAAGAGCTGCTGGAAGCGAACTGGTATCGTTATGACGATTTACCGCTATTACCTCCGCCAGGTACGGTGGCGCGTCGCCTGATAGAAGATACCGTCGCAATGTGCCGGGCCGAGTATGAATGATGTGATGCAACGGCTTTATCGTTCAAATGGCCTGCTTGATCCACTTTGAATGATTTTGTGTATACACTGGCGGCATAACGCTTAAGGAACTGCAAAAATGACCGAACTGAAGAACGATCGTTATCTGCGTGCGCTACTGCGCCAGCCCGTTGATGTCACCCCTGTGTGGATGATGCGTCAGGCAGGGCGCTATCTGCCGGAGTACAAAGCCACGCGCGCGCAAGCGGGCGATTTTATGTCACTGTGCAAAAACGCAGAGCTGGCCTGTGAAGTGACACTCCAGCCGTTGCGTCGTTATCCGCTGGATGCAGCGATTCTTTTTTCGGACATTCTGACCATTCCGGATGCAATGGGTCTTGGGCTGTATTTTGAAACCGGCGAAGGCCCACGTTTTAGTTCACCGATAAAAAGCAAAGCCGATGTGGATAAGCTGTCAATCCCGGACCCGGAGCAAGAGCTGGGTTACGTGATGAACGCTGTTCGTACAATTCGACGTGAGCTAAAAGGCGAAGTCCCGCTGATTGGTTTCTCCGGCAGCCCATGGACGCTGGCAACCTATATGGTTGAAGGTGGTAGCAGTAAAGCTTTTACCATGATTAAAAAGATGATGTATGCCGAACCCCTGGTTCTGCATGCGTTGCTCGATAAGCTGGCGAAGAGCGTCACGCTGTACCTCAATGCACAGATTAAAGCAGGTGCGCAGTCGGTGATGATTTTCGATACCTGGGGAGGTGTGCTGACCGGGCGTGATTATCAGCAGTTCTCGCTGCACTACATGCACAAAATTGTGGATGGGCTGTTGCGCGAAAACGATGGCCGCCGTGTACCGGTTACGCTGTTCACCAAAGGTGGCGGCCAATGGCTGGAAGCGATGGCTGCGACCGGGTGTGATGCTCTTGGGCTGGACTGGACGACCGATATCGCCGATGCCCGCCGTCGGGTTGGCGATAAGGTCGCGCTGCAAGGCAATATGGACCCTTCCATGTTGTATGCTCAGCCTGCGCGGATCGAGGAAGAAGTAGCGACCATTCTGGCTGGATTTGGCCAGGGTGAAGGCCATGTCTTCAATCTGGGCCACGGTATTCATCAGGACGTACCACCAGAACATGCGGGCGTGTTTGTAGAGTCGGTACACCGACTTTCCGCCCAGTATCACCAGTAGGACGTAGTATGGATCTTGCGTCGCTTCGCGCAGAGCAAATCGAACTCGCGTCATCCGTGATCAGACATGATTGTCTGGAGAGAGACCCTCCGCAATTGATCGCGGGGGCTGATGTCGGTTTTGAACAGGGGGGCGAAGTGACGCGGGCGGCGATCGTGCTGTTACGCTATCCCTCACTTGAGCTGGTGGAGTACAAAGTGGCACGCATTGCCACCATGCTGCCTTACATTCCTGGTTTCCTCTCTTTTCGTGAATACCCCGCGTTGCTTGCTGCGTGGGAGAAACTTTCACAAAAACCCGATCTGGTCTTTGTTGATGGTCACGGTATTTCCCACCCGCGCCGGCTAGGTGTCGCCAGCCACTTTGGCCTGCTGGTGGATGTCCCCACTATTGGGGTCGCGAAAAAACGCCTCTGTGGTGCAGTTGAACCACTTCCGACCGAACAAGGAGCACTGGCCCCGCTTATCGATAAAGGTGAACAACTGGCGTGGGTATGGCGGAGCAAAGCACGCTGTAATCCGCTTTTTGTCTCCATCGGTCACCGTGTTGGTATGGATAGCGCTCTGGCATGGGTACAGCGTTGTACCCGAAACTATCGTTTACCGGAGCCGACGCGCTGGGCTGATGCGGTTGCATCAGAGCGTCCGACATTTATTCGTTGGCAGGAAATTCAGCGGTGATTCAGGTAAACTGCCGCTAATTTCCGATTCTGAGACATCATCATGTTACAAAACCCGATTCATCTGCGCCTTGAGAAGCTGGAAAGCTGGCAGCACGTCACGTTTATGGCCTGCCTGTGTGAGCGCATGTACCCGAACTATGCGATGTTCTGCAAGCAGACTGAGTTTGGTGAAGGTCAGATTTATCGCCGTATTCTCGATCTAATTTGGGAAACGCTGACGGTCAAAGATGCAAAAGTGAACTTTGATTCCCAACTGGAAAAGCTGGAAGAGGCGATCCCGGCAGCGGATGACTATGATGTGTATGGTGTCTATCCGGCTATCGATGCGTGCGTAGCACTCAGCGAGCTGATTCATTCGCGTCTGAGCGGCGAAACACTGGAACATGCAATCGAAGTGAGTAAGGCATCAATTACCAGCGTTGCAATGCTGGAAATGACGCAAGAAGGTCGCGAAATGACCGACGAAGAGCTCCGGGCAAACCCGGCAGTAGAGCAAGAATGGGATATTCAGTGGGAAATATTCCGACTTCTTGCAGACTGCGAAGAACGCGATATTGAACTGATTAAAGGCCTGCGTGCGGACTTACGTGAGGCCGGCGAGAGCAATATTGGTATAATTTTTAACCAATGAGACAACAAAACGTGATTTAACGCCTGTTTTGTCGCACCTCGACTCTTCCCTTCTGCCCCCCGTCTGGTCTACATTTGGGGGGCGAAAAAAAGTGGCTATCGGTGCGTGTATGCAGGAGAGTGCTTTTTTGGCATTTTCGTCGCACTCGATGCTTAGCAAGCGATAAACACATTGAAAGGATAACTTATGAACAAGACTCAACTGATTGATGTAATTGCGGACAAGGCTGATCTGTCTAAAGTGCAGGCTAAAGCTGCTCTGGAATCTACCCTGGCTGCTATTACTGAGTCTCTGAAAGAAGGCGATGCTGTACAACTGGTTGGTTTCGGTACCTTCAAAGTGAACCACCGCGCTGAGCGTACTGGCCGCAACCCGCAGACCGGTAAAGAAATCAAAATCGCCGCAGCTAACGTGCCGGCATTTGTTTCTGGTAAAGCACTGAAAGACGCTGTTAAGTAAGACGCGTGGCAGTGAACAGTTTTAACGAAGGGGCGGCAACGCCCCTTTTGTCTGTCTGGCGCGGTGTTCGCGTGCTGGTGGGCGTACTGTTGCTGTCAGCCTGTAGCCATGATTCTTCTCTGCCACCGTTTACCGCCAGCGGATACGCTGATAATCAGGGGGCAGTGCGGATTTGGCGTAAAGACTCAGGCGGTGAAGTCCACCTTCTCTCAGTATTCAGTCCGTGGCATACCGGTAATACGTCCACCTCAGAATACCGCTGGCAGGGCGATACCCTTTCGCTGATTGAACTGAATATCTACAGCAAGACCCCAGAACATGTCCGCGTGCGTTTTGATGATCACGGTGAACTGAGCTTCATGCAGCGTGAAACCCATGGTCAAAAGCAGCAACTCTCCAGCGATCAAATTGCGTTATACCGATACCGGGCAGAGCAAATTCGCCAGACCAGTGATGCCCTGCGTCAGGGACGAGTCATGTTGCGTCAGGGGCGCTGGCATGCAAATGGCATAGTGACCACGTGTGAAGGACAAACAGTGAAGCCAGATCTTGAGTCCTGGGCGATGGAGCATATTGTCCGACGGCAACGTCATTCGTCGGTTGAGGTGAGTGTGGCGTGGCTTGAAGCGCCGGAAGGTTCTCAACTGCTGCTGGTGGCGAACGAAGATTTCTGTACCTGGCAACCAACAGAGAAAAGTTTTTGAGGTAAATCCCCCCTCCCTTGAGGGAGAGGGTTAGGGGTATTACTCGCCTTGCTCACGCGCAATGGCACGATAGCCAATGTCATGTCGGCTAAAACTGCCGTCCCAGCGAATATCCGCCATTAAGGCATACGCACGTTTCTGTGCTTCCGCGACGGTATTCCCGAGCGCCGTAGAGCAAAGCACGCGCCCACCGTTGGTCAGAACACGATCGTCGTCAGAGAGCTTCGTTCCTGCATGGAACACCTTGCCACCTTCAACGTCCTCCAGCGGCAAACCGTGGATCTCATTGCCCGTGTTGTAGTCGCCAGGATAACCGCCAGCAGCAATCACCACACCCAGTGATGCGCGTTCGTCCCATTCTGACGTTTTCTCGTCCAGCTTGCCGTCGCAGGCAGCCAGGCAGAGATCCACCAGGTCGGACTTCATGCGCAGCATAATCGGTTGAGTTTCTGGATCTCCAAAGCGGCAGTTGAACTCGATAACCTTAGGATTACCCTGCTTATCGATCATCAGCCCGGCGTAGAGGAAACCGGTGTAGGTGTTGCCTTCTGCCGCCATACCTTTGACGGTTGGCCAAATGATACGTTCCATGGTGCGCTGGTGGACTTCATCCGTGACGACCGGAGCAGGAGAATATGCGCCCATGCCACCCGTGTTCGGGCCGGTATCGGCATCGCCAACGCGCTTATGATCCTGACTGGTGGCCATCGGCAGGACATGTTCACCGTCGACCATCACGATAAAGCTGGCTTCTTCACCGTCCAGGAACTCTTCGATCACGATACGATGGCCTGCATCGCCAAAGGCGTTACCGGCCAGCATATCCTGAACAGCGTCTTCGGCTTCCTGGAGCGTCATTGCCACGATCACGCCTTTACCTGCGGCCAGACCGTCTGCTTTGATCACAATCGGCGCGCCTTTTTCACGCAGATAGGCAAGTGCCGGTTCAACCTCAGTGAAGTTCTGGTATTCACCCGTTGGGATTTTATGGCGTGCAAGGAAGTCTTTGGTAAAAGCTTTAGAGCCTTCCAGCTGTGCAGCACCTTCTGTTGGGCCGAAGATTTTCAGGCCCGCAGCACGGAATGCATCAACCACCCCAATCACCAACGGCGCTTCCGGGCCAACGATGGTCAGATCGATTTTCTCGTTTTGGGCAAAGCTCAGCAGTGCCGGAATATCGGTTACGCCAATAGCGACGTTCTGCAAAGCAGGTTCCAGCGCTGTACCCGCATTACCCGGTGCAACAAAAACCGTTTTTACTCGCGGAGACTGCGCAGCTTTCCAGGCCAGGGCATGTTCACGCCCGCCGTTACCAATTACTAATACTTTCATTGTCTGCTCCGTGGATTAATGGCGGAAGTGACGCATATCGGTGAAGATCATTGCGATGCCGTGTTCGTCGGCTGCAGCAATGACTTCATCATCACGAATAGAACCACCCGGCTGGATCACGCAGGTGATGCCGACAGCTGCAGCAGCATCAATACCATCACGGAACGGGAAGAACGCATCAGACGCCATGGCGGAGCCTTTCACCTCCAGACCTTCATCACCTGCTTTAATGCCGGCAATTTTCGCGGAGTAGACGCGGCTCATCTGGCCTGCACCTATCCCGATGGTCATGTTTTCTTTTGCATAAACAATGGCGTTGGATTTCACGAACTTCGCCACTTTCCAGCAGAACAGCGCATCACGCAGTTCCTGCTCGGTTGGCTGGCGCTTGGTAACAACGCGCAGATCACCCGCAGTGACCATACCCAGATCGCGGTCCTGAACCAGCAGGCCGCCGTTGACGCGTTTGAAGTCCAGGCCTGGAGCACGTTCAGCCCATTGGCCACAAATCAGAACACGCACGTTCTGTTTAGCGGAGGTGATGTTCAGCGCATCTTCAGTTGCGGATGGGGCGATGATCACTTCTACAAACTGTCGGGAGATAATGGCCTGGGCTGTTTCCGCATCCAGTTCACGGTTGAACGCAATAATGCCGCCGAAGGCTGAGGTTGGGTCGGTTTTGTAGGCGCGATCGTAAGCGTCCAGAATGGAGGTGCTTACCGCGACGCCACATGGGTTTGCGTGTTTCACGATAACACATGCGGGTTCGCTGAACTCTTTCACGCATTCCAGTGCCGCGTCGGTGTCAGCAATGTTGTTATAAGAGAGGGCTTTGCCCTGTACTTGCTGTGCTGTCGCAACAGAGGCTTCTTTTACCTCTTCTTCTATATAGAAGGCTGCCTGCTGGTGGCTGTTCTCACCGTAACGCATATCCTGCTTCTTAATGAAGTTCAGGTTCAGCGTGCGTGGGAAGCGACCAGAAGGCTCGTTGCTGTCGCCGTGGTAAGCAGGAACCAGGCTACCGAAGTAGTTGGCAATCATGCTGTCATAAGCCGCGGTGTGTTCGAACGCTTTAATGGCGAGATCGAAACGGGTGTCGAGGGTCAGAGAACCTTCATTGGCATCCATCTCTTTAATAATGGTTTCGTAATCGCTGCTCTTTACTACAATCGCGACATCTTTATGGTTCTTGGCAGCGGAGCGAACCATGGTTGGGCCGCCGATATCAATATTCTCTACGGCATCTTCCAGCGAGCACCCTTCACGGGCAACCGTCTGGGCGAACGGGTAAAGGTTAACAACAACCATATCGATTGGTGCGATCCCGTGCTGGTTCATGATCCCATCATCCTGGCCGCGACGACCCAGAATACCGCCGTGAACTTTCGGGTGCAGAGTCTTGACGCGTCCATCCATCATTTCCGGGAAACCGGTGTAATCGGACACTTCGGTTACCGGCAGGCCTTTATCTGCTAACAGGCGCGCTGTACCGCCAGTGGAAAGCAGCTCTACACCACGTGCAGAAAGTGCCTGTGCGAATTCAATGATGCCAGCTTTATCAGAAACACTGAGCAAAGCGCGGCGGACTGGACGACGTTGTTGCATGGTAAATCCCCTGGATTTCACGATTACAGAGAGCGTTAGATGAGTTTTCCGCGAAAAACTCATCTAACACCCCTAACGGGGCATCCTTGTTTTGCGCGTGCATTTTAACGAAAACGTTTGCGTAGTGCTCGCGAATTTTCAAAATTTCGTCGGGTTGTGGATAAGTCTGTGAGCAAAAGGGTATAAGGCGGTGTTTTGCTGTGGAATGCAGCAGTCAGTCATTTTTCTGCAATTTAAGGGTTGCGGCCTGATGAGAACTCCCTATAATGCGCCTCCATCGACACGGCGGATGTGAATCACTTCACAAACAACCCGGTCGGTTGAAGAGAAAAATCCTGAAATAACGGGTTGACTCTGAAAGAGGAAAGCGTAATATACGCCACCTCGCGACAGAGCGCTAAAGCGTGTCGCACCTGCTCTTTAACAATTTATCAGACAATCTGTGTGGGCACTCAAAGTGACATGGATTCTTGACGTCGCAAGACGAAAAATGAATACCAAGTCTCTGAGTGAACATACGTAATTCATTACGAAGTTTAATTCACGAGCATCAAACTTAAATTGAAGAGTTTGATCATGGCTCAGATTGAACGCTGGCGGCAGGCCTAACACATGCAAGTCGGGCGGTAACACAGGGAGCTTGCTCCCGGGTGACGAGCGGCGGACGGGTGAGTAATGTCTGGGAAACTGCCTGATGGAGGGGGATAACTACTGGAAACGGTAGCTAATACCGCATAATGTCGCAAGACCAAAGAGGGGGACCTTCGGGCCTCTTGCCATCAGATGTGCCCAGATGGGATTAGCTAGTAGGTGGGGTAATGGCTCACCTAGGCGACGATCCCTAGCTGGTCTGAGAGGATGACCAGCCACACTGGAACTGAGACACGGTCCAGACTCCTACGGGAGGCAGCAGTGGGGAATATTGCACAATGGGCGCAAGCCTGATGCAGCCATGCCGCGTGTATGAAGAAGGCCTTCGGGTTGTAAAGTACTTTCAGCGGGGAGGAAGGCGTTGTGGTTAATAACCACAGCGATTGACGTTACCCGCAGAAGAAGCACCGGCTAACTCCGTGCCAGCAGCCGCGGTAATACGGAGGGTGCAAGCGTTAATCGGAATTACTGGGCGTAAAGCGCACGCAGGCGGTCTGTCAAGTCGGATGTGAAATCCCCGGGCTCAACCTGGGAACTGCATTCGAAACTGGCAGGCTAGAGTCTTGTAGAGGGGGGTAGAATTCCAGGTGTAGCGGTGAAATGCGTAGAGATCTGGAGGAATACCGGTGGCGAAGGCGGCCCCCTGGACAAAGACTGACGCTCAGGTGCGAAAGCGTGGGGAGCAAACAGGATTAGATACCCTGGTAGTCCACGCCGTAAACGATGTCGACTTGGAGGTTGTTCCCTTGAGGAGTGGCTTCCGGAGCTAACGCGTTAAGTCGACCGCCTGGGGAGTACGGCCGCAAGGTTAAAACTCAAATGAATTGACGGGGGCCCGCACAAGCGGTGGAGCATGTGGTTTAATTCGATGCAACGCGAAGAACCTTACCTACTCTTGACATCCACGGAATTTAGCAGAGATGCTTTAGTGCCTTCGGGAACCGTGAGACAGGTGCTGCATGGCTGTCGTCAGCTCGTGTTGTGAAATGTTGGGTTAAGTCCCGCAACGAGCGCAACCCTTATCCTTTGTTGCCAGCGGCTAGGCCGGGAACTCAAAGGAGACTGCCAGTGATAAACTGGAGGAAGGTGGGGATGACGTCAAGTCATCATGGCCCTTACGAGTAGGGCTACACACGTGCTACAATGGCATATACAAAGAGAAGCGACCTCGCGAGAGCAAGCGGACCTCATAAAGTATGTCGTAGTCCGGATTGGAGTCTGCAACTCGACTCCATGAAGTCGGAATCGCTAGTAATCGTAGATCAGAATGCTACGGTGAATACGTTCCCGGGCCTTGTACACACCGCCCGTCACACCATGGGAGTGGGTTGCAAAAGAAGTAGGTAGCTTAACCTTCGGGAGGGCGCTTACCACTTTGTGATTCATGACTGGGGTGAAGTCGTAACAAGGTAACCGTAGGGGAACCTGCGGTTGGATCACCTCCTTACCTTAAAGAACCTGCCTTTGTAGTGTCCACACAGATTGTCTGATGAAAAGTAAATAGCAAGGCGTCTTGCGATTGAGACTTCAGTGTCCCCTTCGTCTAGAGGCCCAGGACACCGCCCTTTCACGGCGGTAACAGGGGTTCGAATCCCCTAGGGGACGCCACTTGCTGGTTTGTGAGTGAAAGTCACCTGCCGATATATCTCAAAACTGATTCCGTTGCGTGAGCAGCGAGTCACGTTTGAGATATTTGCTCTTTAAAAATCTGGATCAAGCTGAAAATTGAAACGACACACTGTGTCTGTTCTCCGTAATAAGAACAGATGAAGGTGTGTTCGAGTCTCTCAAATTTTCGCAATTTGATGATGAATCGAAAGAAACATCTTCGGGTTGTGAGGTTAAGCGACTAAGCGTACACGGTGGATGCCCTGGCAGTCAGAGGCGATGAAGGACGTGCTAATCTGCGAAAAGCGTCGGCGAGGTGATATGAACCTTTGACCCGGCGATGTCCGAATGGGGAAACCCAGTGCAATTCGTTGCACTATCGTTAACTGAATACATAGGTTAACGAGGCGAACCGGGGGAACTGAAACATCTAAGTACCCCGAGGAAAAGAAATCAACCGAGATTCCCCCAGTAGCGGCGAGCGAACGGGGAGCAGCCCAGAGTCTGAATCAGCAGGTGTGTTAGTGGAACGGTCTGGAAAGTCCGGCGGTACAGGGTGATAGTCCCGTACACAAAAACGCATCTGGTGTGAACTCGAAGAGTAGGGCGGGACACGTGGTATCCTGTCTGAATATGGGGGGACCATCCTCCAAGGCTAAATACTCCTGACTGACCGATAGTGAACCAGTACCGTGAGGGAAAGGCGAAAAGAACCCCGGCGAGGGGAGTGAAAAAGAACCTGAAACCGTGTACGTACAAGCAGTGGGAGCCTCTTTATGGGGTGACTGCGTACCTTTTGTATAATGGGTCAGCGACTTATATTCTGTAGCAAGGTTAACCGAATAGGGGAGCCGAAGGGAAACCGAGTCTTAACTGGGCGTTAAGTTGCAGGGTATAGACCCGAAACCCGGTGATCTAGCCATGGGCAGGTTGAAGGTTGGGTAACACTAACTGGAGGACCGAACCGACTAATGTTGAAAAATTAGCGGATGACTTGTGGCTGGGGGTGAAAGGCCAATCAAACCGGGAGATAGCTGGTTCTCCCCGAAAGCTATTTAGGTAGCGCCTCGTGAACTCATCTTCGGGGGTAGAGCACTGTTTCGGCTAGGGGGCCATCCCGGCTTACCAACCCGATGCAAACTACGAATACCGAAGAATGTTATCACGGGAGACACACGGCGGGTGCTAACGTCCGTCGTGAAGAGGGAAACAACCCAGACCGCCAGCTAAGGTCCCAAAGTCATGGTTAAGTGGGAAACGATGTGGGAAGGCACAGACAGCCAGGATGTTGGCTTAGAAGCAGCCATCATTTAAAGAAAGCGTAATAGCTCACTGGTCGAGTCGGCCTGCGCGGAAGATGTAACGGGGCTAAACCATGCACCGAAGCTGCGGCAGCGACACTATGTGTTGTTGGGTAGGGGAGCGTTCTGTAAGCCGTTGAAGGTGTCCTGTGAGGGATGCTGGAGGTATCAGAAGTGCGAATGCTGACATAAGTAACGATAATGCGGGTGAAAAGCCCGCACGCCGGAAGACCAAGGGTTCCTGTCCAACGTTAATCGGGGCAGGGTGAGTCGACCCCTAAGGCGAGGCCGAAAGGCGTAGTCGATGGGAAACAGGTTAATATTCCTGTACTTGGTGTTACTGCGAAGGGGGGACGGAGAAGGCTATGTTAGCCGGG
Source organism: Enterobacter sp. RHBSTW-00994 (assembly GCF_013782625.1). Classification (NCBI taxonomy): domain Bacteria; kingdom Pseudomonadati; phylum Pseudomonadota; class Gammaproteobacteria; order Enterobacterales; family Enterobacteriaceae; genus Enterobacter; species Enterobacter sp. RHBSTW-00994. The sequence goes on from NZ_CP056199.1 coordinate 240,698, forward strand.
CGACGGTTGTCCCGGTTTAAGCATGTAGGCGGAGAGTTTAGGTAAATCCGGACTCTTTTAACGCTGAGGTGTGATGACGAGGCACTACGGTGCTGAAGTAACAAATGCCCTGCTTCCAGGAAAAGCCTCTAAGCATCAGGTAACACGAAATCGTACCCCAAACCGACACAGGTGGTCAGGTAGAGAATACCAAGGCGCTTGAGAGAACTCGGGTGAAGGAACTAGGCAAAATGGTGCCGTAACTTCGGGAGAAGGCACGCTGATATGTAGGTGAAGCCCCTGCGGGTGGAGCTGAAATCAGTCGAAGATACCAGCTGGCTGCAACTGTTTATTAAAAACACAGCACTGTGCAAACACGAAAGTGGACGTATACGGTGTGACGCCTGCCCGGTGCCGGAAGGTTAATTGATGGGGTCAGCGGCAACGCGAAGCTCTTGATCGAAGCCCCGGTAAACGGCGGCCGTAACTATAACGGTCCTAAGGTAGCGAAATTCCTTGTCGGGTAAGTTCCGACCTGCACGAATGGCGTAATGATGGCCAGGCTGTCTCCACCCGAGACTCAGTGAAATTGAACTCGCTGTGAAGATGCAGTGTACCCGCGGCAAGACGGAAAGACCCCGTGAACCTTTACTATAGCTTGACACTGAACACTGGTCCTTGATGTGTAGGATAGGTGGGAGGCTTTGAAGCGTGGACGCCAGTCTGCGTGGAGCCGCCCTTGAAATACCACCCTTTAATGGCTGGTGTTCTAACGTGGACCCGTGATCCGGGTTGCGGACAGTGTCTGGTGGGTAGTTTGACTGGGGCGGTCTCCTCCCAAAGAGTAACGGAGGAGCACGAAGGTTAGCTAATCCTGGTCGGACATCAGGAGGTTAGTGCAATGGCATAAGCTAGCTTGACTGCGAGAGTGACGGCTCGAGCAGGTGCGAAAGCAGGTCATAGTGATCCGGTGGTTCTGAATGGAAGGGCCATCGCTCAACGGATAAAAGGTACTCCGGGGATAACAGGCTGATACCGCCCAAGAGTTCATATCGACGGCGGTGTTTGGCACCTCGATGTCGGCTCATCACATCCTGGGGCTGAAGTAGGTCCCAAGGGTACGGCTGTTCGCCGTTTAAAGTGGTACGCGAGCTGGGTTTAGAACGTCGTGAGACAGTTCGGTCCCTATCTGCCGTGGGCGCTGGAGAATTGAGGGGGGCTGCTCCTAGTACGAGAGGACCGGAGTGGACGCATCACTGGTGTTCGGGTTGTCATGCCAATGGCATTGCCCGGTAGCTAAATGCGGAAGAGATAAGTGCTGAAAGCATCTAAGCACGAAACTTGCCCCGAGATGAGTTCTCCCTGACCCTTTAAGGGTCCTGAAGGAACGTTGAAGACTACGACGTTGATAGGTCGGGTGTGTAAGCGTAGCGATACGTTGAGCTAACCGATACTAATGAACCGTGAGGCTTAACCTTACAACGCCGAAGATGTTTTGGCGAAAGAGACATGATAATCAGCCTGATACAGATAATATTAGCCGGCGAAAGCGGGTTAATGAACAGAATTTGCCTGGCGGCTTTAGCGCGGTGGTCCCACCTGACCCCATGCCGAACTCAGAAGTGAAACGCCGTAGCGCCGATGGTAGTGTGGGGTCTCCCCATGTGAGAGTAGGGAACTGCCAGGCATCAAATAAGCAGGAAACCCCGGTCCGTAAGGTCCGGGGTTTTTTGCGTCTGTGTACCTGCGTATTTTCGTCAGCCTCACCCTGAAACTTTCTCACCTTACTCCTGCAGACTCGACATTCTGGTTAATTCTGGGTATCGTTAGCTGTCTGGATGTCTAAACGTTTATACGTATGTTGTGAGGATATAAGGTTATGCCGATTCGGGTGCAGGACGAGCTACCAGCCGTCAATTTCTTGCGTGATGAAAATGTCTTCGTAATGACGGCATCACGTGCTACAGGTCAGGAAATTCGCCCGCTGAAGGTGCTTATTCTCAACCTGATGCCCAAAAAGATCGAAACAGAAAATCAGTTCCTGCGTTTACTTTCGAATTCGCCACTGCAGGTTGATATCCAGCTGCTGCGTATCGATGCCAGAGAGTCGCGTAACACACCCACTGAGCACCTCAACAACTTCTACTGTAACTTCGACGATATCCGCGATGAGAACTTCGATGGATTGATCGTGACGGGCGCGCCGCTTGGTCTGGTTGAATTTAACGATGTAGCATATTGGCCGCAGATCAAGCAGGTTCTGGAGTGGGCAAAAGATCACGTTACCTCGACGCTGTTTGTCTGTTGGGCGGTACAAGCCGCACTGAATATTCTTTATGGCATTCCTAAGCAAACACGCACCGAGAAGCTTTCTGGCGTATACGAGCACCATATCCTTCATCCTCACGCACTACTCACCCGTGGTTTTGATGATTCCTTCCTGGCCCCGCATTCCCGGTATGCCGATTTCCCGGCACAGTTGATCCGTGATTACACCGATCTGGATATTCTTGCCGAAACGGAAAACGGTGATGCTTACCTGTTTGCCAGCAAAGATAAACGTATTGCTTTTGTTACCGGGCATCCTGAGTATGATGCGCATACCCTTGCGGCTGAATTTTTCCGCGATCAGGAAGCCGGTCTTAACCCTGATGTTCCGTACAACTATTTCCCCCAAAATGACCCGCAAAAAACACCGCCAGCTTCCTGGCGTAGCCACGGCAATTTGCTGTTTACCAACTGGCTCAACTATTACGTATACCAAATTACACCGTACGATCTGCGACACATGAATCCAACACTGGAGTAATCTTCTGCACTAAGCGATCCTAAAGCGTTTCAGCATTCCAAATCAGGCACCCTCGGGTGCTTTTTTTATTTCCGAAACAATCTCCGACAGTAAATAAATATTTATCTCCTTAATAATCAATGCATTAATTTCATTTTAAATTAAAAATGGAAATTGTTTTTGATTTTGAAAAAATAACGGATAGTCTTAATTCTGCTGAGCGAAAATGACACAACGATCTTTCGCTCGCATCGGGAGAGTGTTTTTGGATCTTTGATGAGGAGCAGAGAAATGACGCAACAGGCAACCACGGCAGATGAACTGGCCTTTAACCAGCCACATGGCGAACAAGAACAACAAATTTTGACGCCAGATGCCGTCGAATTCCTGACCGAGCTGGTGACCCACTTTACACCAAAGCGTAATAAGCTGCTGGCGGCACGTATTCAGCAACAACAGGAAATTGACGACGGTAAATTGCCTGATTTTATTTCGGAAACTGCTTCCATTCGAAATGGAGAGTGGAAAATTCGTGGTATTCCCCAGGATTTGCAGGATCGCCGCGTCGAGATCACCGGCCCGGTGGAGCGCAAAATGGTGATTAACGCCATGAATGCGAACGTGAAAGTCTTTATGGCTGATTTTGAAGACTCACTGGCTCCAGACTGGCGCAAAGTGATTGAAGGGCAGATCAACCTGCGTGATGCTGTTAACGGTACGATCAGCTACACCAACGAAGCCGGAAAAATTTATCAGCTCAAACCGAATCCGGCAGTACTGATTTGCCGCGTGCGTGGCCTGCATTTGCCTGAAAAGCATGTGACCTGGCGCGGCGAAGCAATCCCCGGCAGTCTTTTTGATTTCGCACTCTATTTCTTCCACAACTACAAAACCCTGCTGGCAAAAGGAAGCGGCCCCTATTTCTATCTGCCAAAAACACAGTCATGGCAGGAAGCCGCCTGGTGGAGCGAGGTCTTCAGCTATGCCGAAGACCGTTTTAATCTGCCACGTGGGACGATCAAAGCGACGCTGTTGATTGAAACATTGCCTGCGGTATTCCAGATGGACGAAATCCTGCATGCGCTGCGCGACCATATTGTCGGTCTGAACTGTGGTCGCTGGGATTACATCTTCAGCTACATCAAAACGCTGAAAAATCATGCCGACCGCGTACTGCCCGATCGCCAGGTTGTGACGATGGATAAACCGTTCCTGAGCGCCTACTCGCGTCTGTTGATTAAGACCTGCCACAAGCGTGGTGCATTTGCGATGGGCGGCATGGCGGCGTTTATCCCGAGTAAAGACGCTGAGCGAAATAACCAGGTACTGAACAAAGTGAAAGCGGATAAAGAGCTGGAAGCGCGTAACGGCCACGATGGTACATGGGTTGCTCACCCCGGCCTTGCGGATACCGCGATGGACGTTTTCAATCAGATTCTGGGCGACAATAAAAACCAGCTGTTTGTGACTCGTGAAGCTGATGCCCCAACGGCGGCGGCACAGCTGTTGGCTCCTTGTGAGGGCGAGCGTACAGAAGAAGGCATGCGCGCTAATATCCGCGTTGCAGTGCAGTACATCGAGGCATGGATTTCCGGTAATGGTTGCGTACCGATCTACGGCCTAATGGAAGACGCGGCCACGGCGGAGATCTCTCGTACCTCTATCTGGCAGTGGATCCACCACCAAAAAACACTCAGCAACGGCAAACCGGTAACGAAATCCCTGTTCCGCCAGATGCTGGCCGAAGAGATGTTGGTTATCCAGAACGAGCTGGGCGAACACCGCTTCAGCAGCGGACGTTTTGATGATGCCGCGCGCCTGATGGAGCAAATCACCACATCAGATGAATTAATCGATTTCCTCACCCTGCCTGGCTACCGCCTGCTGGCGTAATCCACCACATAACAATATGGAGCATCTGCACATGAAAACCCGTACCCAACAAATCGAAGAATTACAGAAAGAGTGGACACAACCGCGCTGGGAAGGCATTCGCCGCCCGTACAGCGCAGAGGACGTGGTGAAATTACGTGGCTCGGTCAATCCGGAATGCACGCTGGCACAGCTTGGCGCAGCGAAAATGTGGCATCTGCTGCACGGTGGTTCCAAAAAAGGGTATATCAATAGCCTGGGAGCGCTGACGGGAGGCCAGGCCTTGCAGCAGGCGAAAGCGGGTATTGAAGCCGTCTATCTTTCTGGCTGGCAGGTTGCGGCAGATGCGAACCTGGCTTCCAGTATGTATCCGGATCAGTCCCTTTACCCGGCAAACTCGGTCCCTTCTGTTGTGGATCGGATCAATAATACCTTCCGCCGTGCGGATCAGATCCAATGGTCTGCAGGCATCGAGCCAAACGATCCGCGTTTTGTGGATTACTTCCTGCCGATCGTTGCTGATGCTGAAGCCGGTTTCGGTGGTGTACTGAACGCCTTTGAACTGATGAAATCGATGATTGAGGCCGGTGCAGCGGCCGTACACTTCGAAGATCAGCTGGCGTCAGTGAAGAAATGCGGTCATATGGGCGGTAAAGTACTGGTCCCGACTCAGGAAGCAATTCAGAAACTGGTTGCTGCACGTCTGGCAGCCGATGTCCTGGGCGTACCGACGCTGGTTATTGCCCGTACTGATGCAGATGCTGCCGATCTGATTACATCCGATTGCGACCCCTACGATAGTGAATTCATCACCGGTGAGCGCACCAGCGAAGGCTTCTACCGTACGCACGCCGGTATTGAGCAAGCGATCAGCCGTGGCCTGGCGTATGCACCTTATGCTGATTTGGTCTGGTGCGAAACCTCCACCCCAGACCTGGCACTGGCGAAGCGCTTTGCCGATGCCATTCATGCGAAATATCCTGGCAAACTGCTGGCGTACAACTGTTCGCCATCGTTCAACTGGCAAAAAAATCTGGACGACAAAACTATCGCCAGTTTCCAGCAGCAGTTGTCAGAGATGGGCTACAAATACCAGTTCATCACTCTCGCGGGTATTCACAGCATGTGGTTCAACATGTTCGACCTGGCTCATGCCTACGCGCAGGGCGAAGGCATGAAGCACTATGTTGAAAAAGTACAGCAGCCAGAGTTTGCCGCCAGCAAAGAGGGTTACACCTTTGCTTCTCACCAGCAGGAAGTGGGAACAGGTTACTTCGACAAAGTCACCACCATTATTCAGGGCGGCGCTTCCTCCGTCACCGCCTTAACGGGATCAACCGAAGAAGCACAATTCTGATGTTTTCACCCTCTCCCCTCGGGGAGAGGGTTGGGTGAGGGGGAAGGTATGCCGCGCGGTCTGGAATTATTGATTGCACAAACCATTCTGCAAGGCTTTGACGCGCAGTATGGCCGTTTTCTGGAAGTCACATCTGGTGCGCAACAGCGGTTTGAACAAGCCGACTGGCATGCTGTCCAGCAGGCGATGAAGCAGCGTATTCACCTCTATGATCACCATGTGGGTTTGGTGGTAGAGCAGCTACGCTGTATCACGGATGGCAAAAGTCCGGAGGCGGCATTTTTACTGCGCGTGAAAGAGCACTACACCCACTTATTACCGGATTATCCGCGCTTCGAGATTGCGGAGAGCTTTTTCAACTCCGTCTATTGTCGGTTATTTGACCACCGCTCGTTATCTCCTGAGCGGTTATTTATTTTTAGCTCACAACCTGAACGTCGCTTCCGCTCCATCCCACGTCCGTTGGCGAAAGATTTTCATCCCGACCACGGCTGGGAGACGTTACTGCACCGTGTATTAACCGATTTACCGTTACGCTTACCCTGGCAGAATAAGTCCCGGGATATTGGCTATGTCACTGCACATCTTCGCGAAACCTTCGGGGATGAAGTGTTAAACCTCAGCCATTTGCAGGTCGCGAATGAGCTATTTTATCGTAATAAAGCGGCCTGGCTGGCGGGAAAGCTGGTCACACCGTCCGCCACGGTTCCTTTCCTGTTGCCGATCCATCGCACTGATGATGGGGAATTATTTGTCGATACTTGCCTGACAACCAGCGCCGAGGCCAGTATTGTTTTTGGCTTTGCCCGGTCCTATTTTATGGTTTATGCCCCACTGCCCGCCGCGTTAGTGGAGTGGCTGCGTGAATTGTTGCCGGGAAAAACCACCGCTGAATTGTATATGGCAATTGGTTGCCAGAAACACGCCAAGACAGAAAGCTACCGGGAATATCTCCATTATATCGCCAGCGCCGACGAGCAATTTATCGAGGCGCCAGGGATTCGCGGTATGGTGATGCTGGTTTTCACCCTGCCGGGTTTTGACCGAGTATTCAAGGTGATAAAGGATAAATTCGCCCCACAGAAAGAGATGACTGCCGCACACGTTCGGGCCTGCTATCAACTGGTCAAAGAGCACGATCGCGTCGGACGGATGGCGGATACTCAGGAGTTTGAAAACTTCGTGCTGGATAAACAGCAGATTGATCCCGCATTAATGGCGCTTTTACTGCAGGAGGTTCCCGGCAAGATCACCGATCTTGGCGACAAAATTGTCATTAGCCATCTTTATATCGAGCGACGTATGGTTCCGCTGAATATCTGGCTGGAAAAGTCAGAAGGCCAGGCGCTGCGAGATGCGATCGAAGAGTATGGCAATGCCATTCGCCAGCTTGCTGCTGCCAACATTTTTCCTGGCGATATGCTGTTCAAAAACTTCGGGGTCACACGTCATGGACGCGTGGTGTTCTACGATTACGACGAAATTTGCTATATGACCGAGGTGAATTTCCGCGATATCCCGCAGCCTCGCTACCCTGAAGATGAACTGTCCGGTGAGCCCTGGTACAGCGTTTCGCCTGGCGACGTTTTCCCGGAAGAGTTCCGTCATTGGCTGTGTGCCGACCCGCGTATCGGACCCCTATTTGAAGAGATGCATGACGACCTGTTCCGTGCCAGCTACTGGCGTGGCCTGCAAACGCGGATTAAAAATGGGCATGTGGAAGATGTGTACGCCTACCGCCGGCGGCAGCGTTTTTGCGTGAGGTACGCGGCTTGATTTTCCCCCTGTGGGAGAGGACATCAAGCCGCATTCAATCTTAACGGATCCCACCGTAGGCCAGTGTGACCTCTTTTGCCGCTTTAATCACCAGCGCACCCAACTCGGTTACGCGGTCATCGGTCATGCGGGAGATCGGGCCTGAAATCGAGATTGCAGCGAACGGTTCGCGGTGCTCATCAAAAATACAGGCCGCCAGACAACGCAGACCCAGCGCATGTTCCTCATCATCAAACGAGTAACCACGTTTGCGGGTCAGGGCTAAATCTTCTTTCAGATGTACCGGTGACACCAGGGTGGCGTGAGTGTAGGCATGCAACCCTTTGCGGTGCAGCAAACCGGTCACTTGCTCTTCGCTTAATTGCGACAGAAATGCTTTGCCCGCCCCTGAGGCATGCATCGGTAGCTTACCGCCAATTGGCGCAGACATACGCATAAGCTGCGTACATTGCACCTGGTCGATGATAATCGCCTGATGATCGCTCTGGTCCAGCACCGCCAGGTTCACCGTTTCACCAGAGTCTTCCATCAGCTTGCGCAGAATAGGGTGCACAATCGCCAGCAGATTACGGCTTTGCAGGAAACTACTGCCGACGATAAATGCATGCGCGCCAATCGCCCAATGGCCCAGTTCGCCGACCTGTCGCACAAAACCTAGCTGTTGCATGGTGGTCAGCAGGCGGTGCGTGGTGGAGTTGGGTAAGCCCGCCTGTTGTGCCAGTTCTGTCAGCGCAACACTGCCGTGCGATTCAGCTATCCATTCCAGCAGTTTCAGACCACGCGTCAGTGATTGAACCTGGCCGCCGGGTTGTGTGGCAGTGGTGGCAGCAGGTTTTCTGCCGCGTTTAGCGGGAACGGTAGCGACCATGACGGACTCCTTTTCTGTATCGTGGAAATCATTTTCGTTTTATTTGGTGATTTTGCAACCGTTATCCTGACTGATCGGAGGAGTGATGGTGAACATGTCTCATGTTACCGCTGAGTGACTTTTCCACCCTGCGAGATTATGCCAGTATGGACTGCTGGCCTTTTGGCCTGGTTGAGCGTTGTCGGGAGCAAGTGTGAGCAGCAAAGTAGAGCAACTGCGTGCGCAGTTAAATGAACGAATTCTGGTGCTGGACGGCGGCATGGGAACCATGATCCAGAGCTATCGTCTGAGTGAAGAGGATTTCCGTGGAGAGCGCTTTGCCGACTGGCCTTGCGATCTGAAAGGGAACAACGACCTGCTGGTTCTGAGTAAACCGTCGGTCATTGCGGCTATCCACAACGCTTATTTCGAGGCGGGCGCGGATATCGTTGAAACCAACACGTTCAACTCGACAACCATTGCCATGGCGGATTACCAGATGGAATCCCTGTCGGCGGAAATCAACTTTGAAGCGGCGAAGATGGCTCGTGCCTGCGCCGATGAATGGACCGCTCGCACGCCGGAAAAACCACGCTATGTCGCCGGCGTTCTCGGGCCGACGAACCGGACGGCGTCCATTTCGCCCGATGTGAACGATCCCGCATTCCGTAATATTACGTTTGATCAGCTGGTGGCCGCTTACCGCGAATCAACCAAAGCACTGGTGGAGGGGGGGGCCGATCTCATTATGATCGAAACGGTGTTCGATACTCTCAACGCCAAAGCCGCGATATATGCAGTAAAAGAAGAGTTCGACGCGCTGGGTGTTGATCTGCCGATCATGATTTCCGGCACAATCACCGATGCCTCAGGACGTACGCTTTCCGGCCAGACGACCGAAGCTTTCTATAACTCTCTGCGGCATGCCGATGCGCTAACCTTCGGTCTTAACTGTGCGCTGGGGCCAGATGAACTGCGCCAATACGTGCAGGAACTTTCCCGCATTGCTGAGTGTTATGTCACTGCACACCCTAATGCAGGCCTGCCGAACGCGTTTGGCGAATACGATCTCGATGCGGACACCATGGCGGCGCAAATCCGTGAATGGGCTGAATCTGGTTTCCTGAACATCGTCGGGGGCTGTTGTGGTACGACGCCGGAACATATTGCTGCCATGAGCAATGCTGTTGCTGGGTTACCGCCGCGCAAGCTGCCTGAACTGCCGGTAGCCTGTCGTCTTGCCGGTCTTGAGCCGCTGACGATCGGCGATGACAGCCTGTTTGTGAACGTCGGTGAACGAACCAACGTAACCGGTTCTGCTAAGTTCAAGCGTCTGATTAAAGAAGAGAAGTATAACGAAGCGTTAGACGTGGCTCGCCAGCAGGTGGAAAGCGGGGCGCAGATTATCGATATCAACATGGATGAGGGGATGCTCGACGCTGAAGCGGCAATGGTGCGCTTCCTCAACCTGATTGCCGGTGAGCCGGACATCGCGCGCGTGCCGATCATGATCGACTCCTCAAAATGGGACGTCATCGAGAAGGGACTGAAGTGCATTCAGGGGAAAGGGATCGTCAACTCTATCTCGATGAAAGAGGGGATCGAACCTTTTATCCACCACGCGAAGCAGGTCCGCCGCTATGGTGCTGCAGTGGTAGTGATGGCCTTTGACGAGATCGGCCAGGCAGATACCCGCGAACGTAAAATCGAGATTTGCCGTCGTGCGTATAAAATTCTGACGGAAGACGTTGGTTTCCCGCCGGAAGATATTATCTTCGACCCGAACATTTTTGCGGTGGCAACGGGTATTGAAGAGCACAACAATTATGCTCAGGATTTTATCGGGGCATGTGAGGACATTAAACGCGAGCTGCCGCACGCGTTGATTTCGGGCGGTGTCTCCAATGTCTCCTTCTCATTCAGGGGGAACGACCCGGTCCGTGAAGCCATCCACGCCGTGTTCCTGTACTACGCCATCCGTAATGGCATGGACATGGGGATCGTGAATGCCGGGCAACTGGCGATTTACGACGATCTGCCAGCAGAGCTGCGCGACGGCGTAGAAGATGTGATCCTTAACCGTCGTGATGACGCCACCGAGCGCATGCTGGAACTGGCGGAAAAATATCGCGGCAGTAAATCCGATGATGCTGTAAACATCCAGCAGGCCGAATGGCGTGCCTGGGATGTGAGAAAACGTCTGGAATATTCACTGGTCAAAGGCATTACCGAGTTTATTGAGCTGGATACTGAAGAAGCTCGCCAGCAGGCCACGCGTCCGATAGAGGTCATTGAAGGGCCGCTGATGGATGGTATGAACGTGGTGGGCGATCTGTTCGGTGAGGGCAAAATGTTCCTGCCGCAGGTGGTGAAATCCGCGCGTGTGATGAAACAGGCCGTGGCGTATCTGGAACCGTATATTGAAGCCAGTAAAGAAAAAGGCTCCAGTAACGGCAAGATGGTTATTGCCACCGTGAAGGGTGACGTCCATGACATCGGCAAGAACATTGTGGGTGTGGTATTGCAATGCAATAACTACGAAATTATCGATCTGGGCGTGATGGTCCCGGCGGACAAAATTCTCAAAACCGCGCGTGAAGTTAACGCCGACCTGATTGGTCTGTCTGGCCTTATTACCCCGTCTCTGGATGAAATGGTTAACGTTGCGAAGGAGATGGAGCGCCAGGGCTTTACCATTCCGCTGCTGATTGGCGGGGCGACGACCTCAAAAGCGCATACGGCCGTCAAAATCGAGCAGAATTACAGTGGGCCAACGGTTTATGTCCAGAACGCCTCACGTACCGTCGGTGTGGTTTCTGCATTACTGTCTGATACACAACACGATGATTTTGTTGCAAGAACCCGCAAAGAGTACGAAACCGTCCGCATTCAGCACGCCCGTAAGAAACCGCGAACCCCGCCGGTGACGTTGGCAGCGGCACGCGATAACGACCTGGCATTCGACTGGGCCAGCTATACGCCACCGGTGGCGCACCGCCTGGGCGTGCAGGAGGTTTCAGCCAGTATCGAAACTCTGCGCAACTACATCGACTGGACGCCGTTCTTTATGACCTGGTCACTGGCGGGTAAATACCCACGCATCCTCGAAGATGAGGTGGTAGGCGAAGAGGCGAAACGTCTGTTCCAGGATGCCAACGATATGCTCGACCAGTTGAGTGCTGCGAAAACCCTCAACCCGCGTGGCGTAGTCGGGCTTTTCCCGGCCAACCGTGTCGGTGATGATGTGGAAATCTATCGTGATGAAACGCGAACCCATGTGCTGGCGGTGAGCCGCCATCTGCGTCAGCAAACTGAGAAAGTGGGTTTTGCCAACTACTGTCTGGCCGATTTTGTCGCGCCAAAACTTTCCGGTAAAGCCGACTATATTGGCGCGTTTGCCGTGACCGGCGGCCTGGAAGAAGCTGCGCTGGCAGATGCCTTCGAAGCGCAGCACGATGATTACAACAAAATCATGGTTAAGGCGATTGCAGACCGTCTGGCGGAAGCCTTCGCAGAATACCTGCATGAGCGCGTGCGCAAAGTGCACTGGGGTTATGCTGCCAATGAAAATCTCAGTAATGAAGAGCTGATCCGCGAAAACTATCAGGGGATCCGCCCGGCTCCGGGGTATCCGGCATGTCCAGAGCATACCGAGAAAGGTACGATCTGGCAGTTGCTGGATGTGGAAACTCACACCGGGATGAAGCTGACGGAATCCTTCGCCATGTGGCCAGGTGCATCTGTTTCTGGCTGGTATTTCAGTCACCCTGACAGCAAATACTTCGCGGTTGCGCAGCTTCAGCGCGACCAGGTGGAAGACTACGCGCAGCGTAAAGGGATGAGCGTGTCAGACGTTGAGCGCTGGTTAGCGCCAAATCTCGGCTACGACGCGGACTAACGTCACTTTTCCTTACAACAAACAGGGCGCTCATTGGGCGCCCTGTCTCTTTCTTGTGTTTAAACCCTTATACTGGATGAAGGAACACATAACGATAAGGAGAACCCACTTCCGTGCTGACTCTGTTACACCTGCTTTCTGCCGTGGCGCTGCTGGTCTGGGGCACGCATATTGTCCGTACCGGCGTCATGCGTGTCTTTGGCGCGCGTTTACGTACCGTACTGAGCCGCAGTGTGGAGAAAAAACCGCTCGCATTCTGCGCGGGTATTGGCGTCACCGCGCTGGTTCAAAGCAGTAACGCCACCACGATGCTCGTCACCTCGTTTGTGGCGCAAGATTTGGTGGCGTTGACTCCAGCACTGGTGATTGTGCTCGGTGCGGATGTCGGGACCGCGCTGATGGCGCGTATTCTGACCTTCGATCTCTCCTGGCTGTCACCACTGCTGATTTTTATCGGCGTTATCTTTTTCCTCGGTCGCAAGCAGACACGCTCAGGGCAGCTTGGTCGTGTGGGTATTGGTCTTGGTCTGATCCTGCTGGCGCTGGAGCTGATTGTCCAGGCAGTCACACCGATTACGCAGGCCAATGGCGTGCAGGTGATTTTCGCCTCGTTAACGGGCGATATTATGCTGGATGCGCTGATCGGCGCAGTCTTTGCCATTATCAGTTATTCCAGTCTGGCCGCTGTATTGCTGACGGCCACGCTGGCAAGTGCAGGGGCGATCTCCTTCCCGGTGGCGCTATGTCTGGTGATCGGTGCTAACCTGGGCTCAGGCCTGCTGGCGATGCTCAATAACAGCGCGGCTAATGCAGCCGCACGCCGCGTTGCGCTAGGAAGCTTGCTGTTTAAGCTGGTGGGGAGCCTGATCATCCTGCCGTTCGTCCATATCCTGGCAGACGTCATGCACAAGCTACCGTTGCCGGATGCCGAACTGGTTATCTACTTCCACGTGTTCTACAACCTCATCCGTTGCCTGGCGATGGTTCCTTTTGCGGAACCCATGGCGCGATTCTGTAAACGGATGATCCGTGACGAGCCTGAGCTGGACCCTCGCCTGAAACCTAAGCACCTGGATACCTCGGCACTGGATACACCGGCACTTGCGCTTGCCAATGCTGCCCGTGAGACGTTGCGTATGGGTGATGCCATGGAACAGATGCTCGAAGGTTTACAAAAAGTGATGCATGGCGAACCGCGCGAAGAGAAAGAGCTGCGCAAACTGGCAGACGACATCAACGTGCTTTATACCGCCATCAAGCTCTATCTGGCACGTATGCCGCAGGATGAGCTGGCTGAGGAAGAGTCGCGCCGCTGGGCGGAGATTATCGAGATGTCACTCAACCTGGAACAGGCATCGGATATCGTCGAACGCATGGGGAGCGAGATTGCAGATAAGTCGCTGGCCGCGCGTCGCGCGTTTTCCATCGAAGGGTTAAAAGAGCTTGAGGCACTACATGAACAACTGTTGAGTAACCTCCAGTTGGCAATGTCGGTCTTCTTCTCGGGTGACGTCCCCAGTGCACGACGCTTGCGCCGTAACAAACATCGTTTCCGGATCCTCAACCGCCGCTATTCACATGCGCACGTTGAACGTCTGCATCAGCAAAACGTGCAGAGCATTGAGACCAGCTCCCTGCATCTGGGGTTGCTGGGCGATATGAAACGTCTTAACTCGTTGTTCTGTTCTGTGGCGTATAGCGTGATGGAACAGCCCGATGAAGATGATGAGCGGGATGATTATTAATTTCCAGCGTGTTTGATTGTTAGCCCAAAACCCAATGCTTTCATGACCGCTAGGGTGGTTCTAAGCGTTGGGTTTCCCTTATCACTGAATGACCGGTAAAGCTGCTCCCGTGATAAGCCGGTTTGCTGTGAAATGTTTGACATTCCTTTGACTCGCGCGACAACGCCCAGGGCTTTAGCGATAATCGTCTTTGCTCGCCGATCTGTTAGTTTTTGCTCCCAGCGGCGGAAGGATTCTGTCTGAACGATCTCCTTCATATTACTCACTGTAATTTATAAACTACAAATGATTGTGTCTGGAAAGCAAAACTAAAAGGTATGAGCATGCAGGCAAATGACAGGGCGCTAAATCCGGAAAGCATCTCGCAAACTAAAAAACCCGTCTTAGTTACCGTAGGCTGATCTTTTTACCTGCCCAAACCTAAGGTATATTTCGCCTCTACAGGAGAAATTATGCTGCCAACTCAATCAACCCGATTAAACAAATACATCAGCGAGAGCGGAATTTGCTCGCGCCGTGAGGCTGACCGTTACATCGAGCAGGGTAACGTGTTTATCAACGGTAAACGCGCCACCATTGGCGATCAGGTTGTTTCTGGTGATGTGGTGAAAGTGAATGGTCAACTTATCGAGCCAAGAGATGAAGAAGACCTGGTGTTTATCGCGTTGAACAAGCCAGTGGGTATTGTCAGTACCACGGAAGAGGGTGAGCGAGACAACATTGTTGATTTCGTGAACCACAGTAGCCGTATTTTCCCGATTGGTCGTCTGGATAAAGACTCGCAAGGGCTGATCTTTCTCACCAACCACGGCGATTTGGTGAACAAAATCCTGCGCGCGGGCAACGACCATGAAAAAGAGTATATCGTTACGGTCAATAAACCTGTCACCGATGAATTTATCCGTGGCATGGGGGCGGGCGTACCGATTCTTGGAACGGTCACGAAAAAGTGTAAGGTGAAAAAAGAAGCGCCGTTTGCGTTTCGCATTACCCTGGTTCAGGGACTAAACCGCCAAATCCGTCGTATGTGTGAACACTTTGGCTATGAAGTGACGAAGCTGGAGCGTACGCGCATCATGAACGTCAGCCTTTCCGGTATTCCGCTGGGAGAATGGCGTGACCTGACAGGTGATGAGCTGATTGAGTTATTTAAGCTTATTGAGAATTCGTCGTCAGAGGCGAAGCCAAAAGCGAAGGCAAAACCCAAAACCCAGAGCGTCAAACGTCCTGTCGTGAGCGCACCTAAATCCAGCGAAAAAGATCGCGGAAAACCTGCCGGGAAACGCTTTGTTCAACCAGGTCGCAAAAAGAAAGGGCGCTAATTAGCGCCTTCCACGTGTTGAAGTATTTGCCGACCACGAAAACGTGGATTCGGTATCTGGCTTATAAGCCTGCTGCTTCTTCAACTTACGGGCTTTTTTAGCGTCGACTTCGCGTTGAGCCATCAGTTTGTCGATGTACTCTTTTTTAACCTGATTGGTTTCGGCATTGGTCAGCGTACGGCCATGTGCGATACGGGCGCGATCGAGCAGGGTTTTGAGTTCACGCTGCTCGCTTTCCGTCATGTCTTTCTGGGTCAGTCTCGGTATTGCCATCGCTGAAGCCTCCTGTGGAAGAGGCTTCAGTGTAAGGCATGTCAGACGTGTCGCGAAGTGAATTAACCCTCTTTCACCACATCTTTTTTCTGTTGTTCTTCAATCGGTTTACCGGACCAGTAACCCGCCAGCAGCGAGCCTGAAAGGTTATGCCATACGGAGAACAACGCGCCAGGCAGTGCCGCAAGTGGTGAGAAGTAGATTTTGCCGAGTGCGGCTGCCAGGCCTGAGTTCTGCATCCCCACTTCAATTGCCAGCGTGCGACAGGTAGATTCGTCAAAGCCAAATAATTTGCCTCCCCAGTACCCACCCAACAGGCCAATGGTGTTATGCAGCACGACAGCGATGATCACCACAAAGCCCACGGAAGCTATATGCGACGCTGAACCCGCCACCACGGCGCTGATAATTGCCAAAATACAGAGCATCGAAAATGCCGGAAGATAGGGTTCAATGGCTTTCACCACCCGGGGGAAAAGGTGGTGGATCACCAGACCAAGCGCAATCGGGATCACCACGATTTGCAGGATGCTGAGCAGCATGCCCATCACATCTACCTGGATATGTGCATCGACATACAGGCGTGTCAGCAAAGGTGTGGCAATGACGCCAACCAGCGTGGAGACGGACGAAATGGTAACTGAAAGCGCCACATCGCCTTTCGCCAGATAGATCATCACGTTGGAGGCTGTACCACTGGCCACACTGCCGACCAGCACCATTCCGGCAGATAAATCCGGCGGCATCTTAAACGCCATCGCCAGCAGCCAGGCGGCCAGCGGCATAACCAGATAGTGCAAGAAAATTCCCGCGGCCACAGGGGCAGGGCGTGACAGCACACGTTTAAAGTCATCAATTTTTAGGTGTACGCCCATCCCCAGCATAATCAGCATGAGAAGCGTCGTAACCCAGGGGCCGATGGGGATAAAGGTTGTAGGGGTATAATACGCGAGTACAGAAAGCAGCAGCGCCCATAACGGGAACAGCCGCGTGATAGCGGATAACATAGGTATTCCTTGCGATTGTGTTGTTTAGTTATGAAAAAGCCGGGTCTGTGCCCGGCTTATAGATATTGTTTATCGTGCTAACGAATTTTATTCAAACAAATTCTGATGAAGTTTTTGCACGACCTGCTCTGCCTGATCCGCGGGAACAAGGAAGCAGAGGTTGTAACTGGATGCACCGTAGCAAATCATACGAATGCTGAACGGATCGAGGACGCCGAAGACTTCTTTGCCCACACCGCAGGCGCGCGACAGTTTGTTGCCGATGATGGCGACCAGTGCCAGATCTTCTTCCACTTCCACGCGACACAATTCGGACAGCTCCATCAGCAATGACTGCGTCAGTAGCGTATCGCCAGTCGAGGTTGACCCTGTGGTGTCCAGCGTTAACGCTACGCTGACTTCGGAGGTGGTGATCAGGTCCACGGAGATATTGTGGCGTGCCAGAATCCCAAACACTTCCGCGAGGAACCCGCGAGAGTGCAACATGTTCAGGCTGTGCAACGTGACCAGCGTCTGCTTACGACGTAACGCCAGTGCACGGAACAGCGGTGGATTTTCCGTTTTCTTGCAAACCAGCGTCCCGCCCGCTTTGGGATCTTTACTGGAGCCAACGAAGACCGGAATGTCGCTACGTACGGCAGGCAACAGTGTTGCAGGATGCAGTACTTTCGCACCGAAAGTTGCCATTTCGGCAGCTTCTTCAAAGGCAATCACATCAATACGTTTAGCGGCTGCTACTACGCGTGGGTCCGTGGTGTAAATGCCCGGAACATCAGTCCAGATATCTACGCGGGAGGCATGCAGCGCTTCACCCAGCAGTGCTGCCGTGTAGTCACTACCGCCACGGCCTAACGTGGTAGTGCGGCCTTTGGCTTCACTACCGATAAAGCCCTGAGTAATCACCATACCTTCGGCCAGGCGTGGCGTCAGTTGCTGGGCGGTCAATTCTGCCAGCATCTCTACGTCCGGTTCAGCGCGGCCAAAGCGGTCGCTGGTGCGCATGACTTTACGAACGTCAAACCACTGCGCCAAAACCTCGCGCTCACGCAGGATCTCAACAAATAGCAGGGTGGACATCAGTTCACCGTGGCTGACCAGTTCGTCAGTCAGCGCGGTGGATGTCGCCAGCGAAGCGGCTTCTGCCAGAGTGGTGATGTTCTCAAGCAGGCGTTCAACTTCCTCGCGAATCACCTGAGGATTCTTCATACGTTCGAGAATATTGAACTGAATCTTGCGCAGGGCATCAAGCTTAACGAAGCGTTCAGTCGCTTCCAGACCTTCAGAGAGAGCAACCAACAGGTTGGTTACCCCAGCGGATGCGGAGAGCACCACCAGTCGGGTATTCGGATCGGCCAGCACTACATCAGCGCTGCGGTTCATGGCATCGTAATCAGCCACGCTTGTACCGCCAAATTTGGCGACAACAAAACTCGTCATAACTTCCTCGTGTCAGGGAATGAATAAAGCGACCTTGGCACAAGAATGAAACAAAAGCAGGTGCAGGCGCAAAATACCGCCCTATAAATAAAATGCGGGGCGAATCATGTCAACGCTGGGATTATGCGGATTTTTTATGGGGTCTCCCCCCTGAGTAACAGGACTTATAACAGCTATACTTTTTGTGCCTTTTTGCCTGCGTTTGACGCAGGCCAGGACAATGGCATAAAAACCATCACAATTTTCACCCGCAGGCGCTACAATCGACCGCAGTCACAATTCTCAAATCAGAAGAGTATTGCTAATGAAAAACATCAACCCAACGCAGACCGCTGCCTGGCAGGCACTACAAAAACACTTTGATGAAATGAAAGATGTCACTATTGCGGACCTGTTCGCGAAAGATGGCGATCGTTTCACTAAATTCTCCGCGACCTTCGACGACCTGATGCTGGTGGATTTCTCCAAAAACCGCATTACCGAAGAAACGCTGGCGAAATTGCAGGATCTGGCGAAAGAGACCGAACTGGCGGATGCCATTAAGTCTATGTTCTCTGGTGAGAAAATTAACCGCACCGAAGACCGTGCCGTGCTGCATGTGGCGTTGCGTAACCGTAGCAATACCCCCATCATCGTTGACGGCAAAGATGTGATGCCGGAAGTGAATGCGGTGCTGGAAAAGATGAAAGCGTTTTCTGAAGCGATCATCTCCGGTCAGTGGAAAGGGTATACCGGCAAAGCAATTACCGACGTGGTTAACATCGGTATCGGCGGTTCTGACCTCGGCCCATTCATGGTGACCGAAGCGCTGCGTCCTTATAAAAATCACCTCAACATGCACTTTGTTTCCAACGTCGATGGTACGCACATCGCTGAAGTGCTGAAAAAGGTAAACCCAGAGACAACGCTGTTCCTGGTCGCGTCCAAAACCTTCACTACGCAAGAAACCATGACCAACGCCCACAGCGCGCGTGACTGGTTCCTCAAAACCGCAGGTGACAATAAGCATGTGGCGAAACACTTCGCTGCGCTGTCTACCAACGGTAAAGCGGTGGGTGAGTTCGGTATTGATACGGCAAACATGTTTGAGTTCTGGGACTGGGTTGGCGGTCGTTACTCTCTGTGGTCTGCTATCGGCCTGTCGATCATCCTGTCCGTTGGTTTCGACAACTTTGTTGAGCTGCTTTCCGGCGCACACGCGATGGATAAGCACTTTGCCACGACAGCACCAGAGAAAAACCTGCCTGTACTGCTGGCGCTGATCGGCATCTGGTACAACAATTTCTTCGGTGCTGAAACCGAAGCGATTCTGCCGTACGACCAGTATATGCACCGCTTTGCGGCGTATTTCCAGCAGGGCAACATGGAATCCAACGGTAAATACGTTGACCGTAACGGCAACGCGGTGGATTACCAGACTGGCCCAATCATCTGGGGTGAGCCGGGTACGAATGGTCAGCACGCGTTCTACCAGCTGATTCACCAGGGAACCAAAATGGTTCCCTGTGATTTCATCGCGCCAGCCATCACTCACAACCCGTTGTCCGATCACCATCCGAAGCTGCTGTCTAACTTCTTTGCCCAGACTGAAGCGCTGGCGTTCGGTAAATCCCGTGAAGTGGTTGAGCAAGAGTACCGTGACCAGGGTAAAGACCCGGCAACGCTTGATCACGTTGTTCCGTTCAAAGTATTCGAAGGTAACCGTCCGACCAACTCCATCCTGCTGCGCGAAATCACACCGTTCAGCCTGGGTGCGCTGATTGCGCTGTACGAACACAAGATCTTCACTCAGGGTGCGATCCTGAACATCTTCACCTTCGACCAGTGGGGCGTTGAACTGGGTAAACAGCTGGCAAACCGCATTCTGCCAGAACTGGGTGATGATCAATCCATTACCACTCACGACAGCTCGACGAATGGTTTGATTAACCGCTATAAATCATGGCGCGCTTAATCACAAATACGTAAGCAATGCCGGCGAAATGCCGGCATTTTTTTTATCAGATAAATCCTGATGTCTGTTATTTAACGCAAATATCTATTATGAGTTTAATCTGAAAAGCATCGTTAACCCGTTAATTACTGCGGTTTACTTTAGGAATATACGGAGGATTTAATAATATTGATTATATTGTAACTTATTGATTATCATTTGATTGTAATTTATTTATTCTTGTTTTAATTTCTTTATTATCCAATAGTCCGAAAACAACCATCCTATTTCCTCATTCAGCAATCCCGCTGCTTTAGTTGTGTATACTCGAATCCGCCTGAATTTCATTTCAGGCAAATCTCCATTCATTCATTGAAGGGAAATTGTTATGAAGAAAATACTGTATGGCATTTTTGCCATATCTGCGCTTGCGGCGACGTCTGTGTATGCAGCTCCGGTTCAGGTCGGGGATGCAGCAGGCTCGGCAGCGACGTCTGCGTCTGCGGGAAGTTCTACTGCAGCCAGCACGAGCACCGTGAGTTCAGCCGTGGGTGTCGCGCTCGCGGCAACCGGTGGCGGTGATGGCTCCAATACCGGAACCACGACCACCACGACAACAAGCACCCGATAGTCCGGGTGCATTAACTCTAACCACACTTCGGTGTGGTTATTCCGCCCCCCGGAGAAGAGTCGTGAAGCGACCTGGAATCATTCTGATTTGCCTGCTTTTACAGGCGTGTTCAGCCACCACGAAAGGGCTGGGAAACTCACTGTGGGACAGCGTATTTGGTACGCCTGGCGTACATCTGACCGATGACGAACTCCAGAATATGCCGTACGCCAGCCAGTACATGCAGTTAAACGATGGCCCGCAGCTGTTTGTGGTGCTCGCTTTCTCTGAAAACGGGCAGCAGAAATGGGTGACGCAGGATCAGGCCACCATCGTGACGCAGCATGGGCGCATCGTGAAAACCTTGCTCGGAGGCGACAACCTGCTGGAGGTGAATAATATTGCAGCCGACCCACTCATAAACCCGAACCACATCACGGACGGAGCAAGCTGGACACGCACGCTTGGCTGGACCGAGCATAAACAGGTGCGTTATGCGACGGCGCGATCCACCTTTCGCTGGGATGGCCAGGACAGTGTCAGCGTAGGAAGCGACACCACCCCGGTTCGGGTGCTTGATGAAGAGGTGGTCACTGACCAGGCAACCTGGCATAACCGTTTCTGGATCGATGATGAAGGGCAGATCCGCCAGTCATTGCAATATCTTGGCGCAGACTTCTTCCCGGTAAAAACCACCCTGATTAAGGCAGCGAAAGCATGAAAACACTCTTTTTTGCTGTGTTGATGGGGAGTCTTCTTACACCGCTGGCATGGTCGGCGGGGACGGTGAAGGTCTACACCGCTGACAGCACGCAACCCAAAACATTATCCAATGCAGAGCATCTGCTCGATCTTGTTGGGCAACCCCGGCTGGCCAACAGCTGGTGGTCTGGTGCGGTGATCGGCGAACGGCAGGCAACGGCACGAGCGGAACAGCAGCAGCAGGCGCTGTTAGCCAGGCTGACAGCACTGGCAGGACAAGAGCATGGCGAAGATGCGGCAGCCATTAACAGTGTTCGCCAGCAACTGAAGGCCCTGAAAGTCACGGGTCGTCAGCAGGTGAATCTGGACCCCGACAAGGTCCGTGTTGCTGAAAAGGGTAACCCGACTCTGGAAGGGGAATACACGCTGTGGCTCCCGGCGCAACCATCGACCATCACGGTGGCCGGGCTCATCAGCAGCCCTGGCAAAAAGCCCTTTACACCAGGACGAGATGTGGCGGGCTATCTCGATGAACAGCATCTGCTGAGTGGTGCGGAAAACAGCTATGCCTGGGTTGTGTATCCGGATGGTCATACTCAGAAAGTCCCGGTTGCGTACTGGAACAAGCGCCATATCGAACCGATGCCCGGCAGCGTGATTTTTGTCGGTTTTGCCGACCATTTCTGGACGAAGGATTATGACGGGCTGAATGCCGATATCCTTCACTCCTTCGCGCAGCGGATACCGGACTAATGAAAAGAACTTATCTCTACAGCATGCTGGCGCTGTGCGTAAGTGCCGCCTGCCATGCCGAAACTTACCCTGCGCCAGTCGGGCCTTCGCAGTCAGATTTTGGCGGCGTAGGTTTACTGCAAACCCCCACGGCACGCATGGCGCGTGAAGGCGAATTAAGCCTTAACTACCGCGATAACGACCAATATCGCTACTACTCTGCATCAGTGCAGTTGTTCCCCTGGCTCGAAACTACCTTGCGCTATACCGATGTACGCACCAAAGCATACAGTAGCGTTGAAGCCTTCTCCGGTAACCAGACCTATAAAGACAAAGCCTTCGATGTGAAGGTGCGTTTGTGGGAAGAGAGCTACTGGATGCCACAGGTATCAGTAGGGGCGAGGGATATCGGTGGTACGGGTCTGTTCGACGCCGAGTACATCGTGGCGAACAAAGCCTGGGGACCGTTCGATTTCTCTCTGGGGATGGGCTGGGGTTATCTCGGAACCCGCGGTAACGTGAAAAACCCGTTCTGCTCCTACAGTGAAAAGTATTGCTATCGCGACAACAGCTATCAAAAAGCGGGGTCGATCAACGGCGACCAGATGTTCCACGGCCCGGCTTCGCTGTTTGGGGGCGTTGAGTATCAGACCCCATGGCAACCGTTGCGGCTGAAGCTGGAATATGAGGGCAACAACTATACCCAGGATTATGCAGGTAAGCTTGAACAGCGGAGTGCATTCAACGTTGGGGCGATTTATCGCGTCACCGACTGGGCTGACGTTAACCTGAGCTATGAGCGTGGCAACACCTTCATGTTTGGCGTCACGCTGCGGACTAACTTCAGCGATATGCGCCCACATTACAACGACAATGCGCGGCCAACATACCAGCCAGAACCGCAGGATGCGATCATTCAGCATTCCGTGGTCGCCAATCAGCTGACGCTGCTGAAATACAATGCAGGGTTTGCCGATCCGAAAATTCAGGCGAAAGGTGACACCCTGTATGTCACAGGGGAGCAGGTGAAATACCGTGATTCCCGTGAGGGGATCGAACGTGCCAACCGGATCATCATGAACGATCTCCCCGAGGGGATCCGCACGATCCGCGTGACGGAGAATCGTCTTAACCTGCCACAAGTGACGACGGAGACCGATGTTGCCAGCCTTAAACGTCATCTTGAAGGCGAGCCGTTGGGACATGAAACTGAGCTGGTGCAAAAACGCATTGAACCGGTGGTTCCACAAACAACCGAACAGGGCTGGTACATCGACAAATCGCGTTTTGATTTCCATATCGACCCTGTACTGAACCAGTCCGTTGGCGGGCCGGAAAACTTCTATATGTACCAGTTTGGGGTGATGGCGACCGCCGATTTGTGGATGACAGACCACCTGCTAACCACCGGTAGTCTGTTTGGCAATGTGGCTAACAACTACGGTAAATTTAACTACACCAACCCGCCAAATGACTCGACGCTGCCGCGCGTGCGTACCCGTGTGCGTGAATATGTACAAAACGATGTGTATGTGAATAACCTGCAGGCCAACTACTTCCAGTACTTCGGTAACGGATTCTACGGCCAGGTCTACGGGGGGTATCTGGAAACAATGTACGGTGGCGCAGGGGCCGAGGTGCTGTATCGTCCGGTCGACAGTGACTGGGCATTCGGGGTTGATGCCAACTACGTTAAGCAGCGTGACTGGCGCAGTGCGCAGGATATGATGAAGTTCACTGATTACAGCGTGAAAACTGGCCACCTGACGGCCTACTGGACACCATCATTCGCCCAGGATGTGCTGGTGAAAGCCAGTGTTGGACAGTATCTGGCCGGTGACAAAGGCGGCACACTGGATATCTCCAAACACTTCGACAGCGGTGTCGTGGTTGGCGGTTATGCGACTATCACCAATGTCTCGCCAGAGGAATATGGGGAAGGGGATTTCACCAAAGGTGTGTATGTGTCGATTCCACTGGATCTCTTCTCATCAGGGCCAACCCGCAGTCGTGCGGCAATTGGCTGGACGCCACTGACACGTGACGGGGGACAACAGCTTGGGCGTAAGTTCCAGCTGTATGACATGACCAGCGATAAGAACATTAACTTCCGCTAACACTCCAGGCCGGGCGGCATTTCGTTTTCCCGGCCTGTGGTTTTGCAGGCCCGGTAAGCGCATGCGGGCGAATCACAAACGGCGCATCAACCTTGCCGGGTTCCCGGCATAGACACCTTTCTCGACAATCGATTTCGTTACCACGCTTCCTGCACCAATCACTACCCCGTCGCAGATAGAAACAGACAGAATGGTCGCACCGCTGCCTATTGAGACATCATTACCCACGGTAATCCGTCCCCAACTGTTGCGGTCCGCATTGGGTTTACCTTCTCGAAACATATCGTTGGCAAACATCACCCCATGACCGATAAAACAGCGGTTGCCGAGAGTGACATACTCGCAAATGAAGGTGTGCGACTGGATCTTGCTACCGTCACCAATGCGCGTATTGCCCTGGATTTCAACAAACGGGCCGATGAATACATCGTTGCCAAGCGTGCAGTCATAAAGATTGGCGGGTTCGTATACGGTCACATTGTCGCCGTAAGTTACGTTTCGCACCCCGGTTGGTTTACGCTCCATCAGTTTGCTCCCTACATAAAACATAATTAAAAAATATAGATCTCTGTCACATTTTTGCGTTATACAGGAATCTCGCCCTGGAGAATGAGGTGCTGTATGACATCCCTGACTCGCCCGCGCGTTGAGTTTATCTCAACCATCCTCCAGACCGTGCTAAACCTCGGTCTGTTGAGCCTTGGCCTGATACTGGTGGTCTTCCTGGGTAAAGAAACGGTGCATCTGGCGGATGTGCTGTTTGCCCCCGAACAAACCAGCAAGTATGAGCTGGTGGAAGGACTGGTGGTCTATTTTCTCTACTTTGAATTTATCGCCCTGATTGTGAAGTATTTTCAATCCGGATTTCACTTCCCGCTACGCTATTTTGTCTATATCGGGATCACCGCAATTGTGCGGCTGATCATCGTCGATCATAAATCCCCGCTCGACGTGCTGATCTATTCAGCTGCGATTCTGTTGCTCGTGATCACCCTCTGGCTGTGTAACTCGAAGCGGCTGAAACGCGAATAAAAAAATGGCGGCCCGGAGGCCGCCTAACAACAGTCACAAGTTGGGTCAATACAATACGTCAAAGTTGAGGGTTGCAGTGGCTTGGAACAATGAAACTTAACCTTTCACACCGCCCGCCGTCAGGCCGTTGACCAGCCAGCGTTGTGCCAGCAGGAATACCACGGTAATCGGGATGGCAGAGAGTACAGCCGCAGCGGCAAAGTCGCCCCACAGGTAGTTTTGCGGGTTGAGGTATTGCTGCATACCCACGGCCAGGGTGTAGCTGTTTACATCACGCAGCAGCAGTGATGCGACCGGGACTTCGGTAATGGCTGCGATGAACGAGAGAATAAACACTACCGCCAGGATAGGGACTGACAGCGGCAGCAGTACCAGACGGAATGCCTGCCACGGCGTTGCGCCATCCAGCGCAGCTGCTTCTTCCAGCGAGCCGTCAATGGTCTCGAAATACCCTTTAATGGTCCACACATGCAGGGCGATACCCCCCAGATACGCGAAGATCACGCCGCCGTGGGTGTTCAGGCCGATAAATGGTACATACTGGCCCAAACGGTCAAACAAGGCGTACAAGGCAACCAGCGACAGAACCGCAGGGAACATCTGGAAAATCAGCATCCCTTTCAGCAGTGCGGCTTTACCAGGGAAGCGCATGCGGGCAAAGGCATAAGCACAGGTTGTGGAGAGAGTCACGATGCCAAGTGCGGTGATCCCGGCGATTTTCACCGAGTTCCACAGCCATAACAGGACCGGGAATGGCGGTGGCGTGACGCGGCCATCCGCATGTTCAACACTGAAACCTAAGGCTAATTTCCAGTGCTCCCAGGATATTTCGTCCGGGATAAGACTCCCGGTGGCAAAGTTACCCGAACGCAGGGAGATGGCGATGACCATCAGCAGCGGGAACATGATGGCCGCGATAAAAATCAGCAGCCCTAAGTGCGTCGCGAAGAGGCGCAATTTCTGAGATTTGGGTTGTACCATTGCCATGATCGATGCCCTCCTTAGTCAAATTTCATGCGTGTTGCTTTCAGGTTCACAATCGCCAGAGCGCCTACCAGCAGGAAGATCAGGGTGGCAATCGCTGCCGCCAGACCGAAGTCCTGACCGCCGCCGCCTTCAAAGGCAATACGGTAGGTGTAGCTTACGAGCAGGTCGGTGTAGCCTGCTGGTGTCGTTGTCCCGAGGCGATCCGGACCACCGTTGGTTAACAACTGAATCAGCACGAAGTTGTTAAAGTTAAAGGCAAAGCTGGCAATCATCAGCGGCGTCAGCGGCTTAATGAGCAGCGGGAGTGTGATCTTAAAGAAGTTCTGGAATGGGCCTGCGCCATCCATTGCTGAGGCTTCATACAGATCGTCCGGAATCGCCTTCAGCAGCCCCATGCACAGGATCATCATGTACGGATAACCGAGCCAGGTGTTGACGATGATAATCATCGAACGGGCGGTCGTCGGGTCGCTGAACCAGGCGGGTTTGATACCGAACAGCGCGCTCAGCATCATGTTGATTTCACCGAAGCTCTGGTTGAACAGGCCTTTGAAAATCAGAATCGAGATAAACGACGGGACGGCATAAGGGAGAATCAACAGCACGCGGTAAATCGCTTTGCCCTTGAGAGATTCCCATTGCACCAGACAGGCCAGTACCATCCCCACGGCGACAGTCAAAATCACGGTCAGTACCGAGAAGACCACCGTCCAGACGAAAATAGCGAAGAATGGTTTCTGGATCCCCTCGTCGGTAAAGACGCGGGTGAAGTTGTCCCAGCCGATAGTCACGGTGTAGCCTGGGCTGAGTTTTTCATCGCCCCATTTACCGTCGGCTGTAATGGACTGATAGAAGCCAATATCGTTGTTCGGGCGATACTTCACGCCACTTTGGTTGTTGGTGAGCGTACCGTCATTCGCAAGTGTGTACAGCGGTTGTGTGCCGGAGAACTGGCGCAGTGAGCTCATGGTCACTTTGCTTTCATCGGGCAGTACAGCGGTTAACTGGGTCAGCGCCTGACGATTTTGGGTAATAATGCGCAGATTGGCACGTTCACCTTCTGGCAGGGCCGCGGCCTCTTTTAAGGACAGTTTTTGCGCGCCGCCAAATTTGAACGCGTCAGAAACAAAGTTCTTGCCGCTTTCTTCGTCAGTGAGTGCTAACTTCCAGTCGCTCCCTTCTGGATACAGGCCAAAGTTAAAAGTTTTTCCTGCCTGGTAAGACCGATCCATCAGCACTTGCTGGGCGCGCTCCTGAGCGAGCTGGTTGGTGCTGCTGTAGTTAGTGAAGGCGATAGCAATAGTACAAATCAGTGGGAACAAGACGAACAGCCCCATCCCGGCGACACCTGGATACACATAGCGCCAGGCATAGGCTTTACGGTTGGCGAAAATATACAGGCCAGCAGAGCTTAAAATCAGCGTCATGATGGCGAACAGGTATTCCCCCTGTACGTACATTAAAACAACAAGGTAACCCACCAGTAAGCACAGCAGACCAATCACTGACCATTTCAGCGTGTCGCTTTGCCACCAGTGTTTCTTTTTAATGACATCCATGGGGTTCTTCCTCTACAACGTGTGATCTTTTCTCCCTCTCCAGAGGGAGAGGGCCGGGATGAGGACGGATAACGACAAGCCTCACCCTAACCCTCTCCTCATAGGGAGAGGGAATTACGGCTTACTTCGTAATACGGCCCTGCGCATCTTTCAGTGCGGCATCGACAGTCTGACGACCGCTGGCTGCGTTGATGACCGCTGTACGAGTGGCATACCAGAATGCTGCCATCTGCGGGATGTTCGGCATGATTTCGCCTTTCTGGGCGTTATCCATAGTTGCCGCGATGCGTGGATCTTTTGCTAACGTATCCTGGAAGGATTTCAGCGCAACAGCACCCAACGGTTTGTCCTTGTTCACTTCATCCAGACCCTGATCGGTCAGCAGGTAGTTTTCGAGGAACTCTTTTGCCAGCTCTTTGTTCGGGCTTGCGGCGTTAATACCGGCACTCAGCACACCAACGAACGGTTTAGACGGCTTACCTTTGAAGGTTGGCAGCAGTGTGACGCCATAGTTGATCTTGCTCTTATCGATATTGGTCCAGGCCCACGGACCGTTGATGGTCATCGCGGTTTCGCCTTTGTTGAACGCCGCTTCTGCGATGGAGTAATCGGTATCTGCGTTCATGTGTTTGTTCTTAATGAGGTCAACCAGGAAGGTCAGACCCGCTTTCGCGCCTGCGCTGTCCACGCCCACGTCTTTCACGTCATATTTGCCATTTTCAAACTTGAAGGCGTAACCGCCATCCGCAGCAATCAGCGGCCAGGTGAAGTACGGTTCTTGCAGGTTGAACATCAGCGCACTCTTACCTTTCGCCTTCAACTCTTTATCCAGCGCAGGAATTTCTTCCCAGGTTTTCGGTGGGTTCGGGACCAGGTCTTTGTTGTAAATCAGGGAGAGCGCTTCAACCGCAATTGGGTAAGCGATCAGCTTGCCGTTATAGCGAACAGCGTCCCAGGTGAACGGGAAGAGTTTGTCCTGGAACGCCTTATCTGGTGTCACTTCAGCCAGCAGGCCGGATTGCGCGTAACCACCGAAACGGTCATGTGCCCAGAAGATGATGTCCGGGCCGTCACCCGTAGCGGCAACCTGCGGGAATTTCTCTTCCAGTTTGTCCGGGTGTTCAATGCTTACCTTAATGCCGGTGTCTTTTTCGAATTTTTTACCCACTTCGGCCAGGCCGTTATAGCCTTTATCGCCGTTAATCCAGATAACCAGCTTACCTTCTTCAATTTTGGCGAGAGCCGGTGCGGAAATCATCATTGCTGCCAGGGCGGACAATGCGAAAACGCGTGCGCCAGTCTTGATCTTCATATCTGCCATCCTTTTATGGTGATGTGCTCGTGGATACTGAGGTGGTTCAACGTGACTCAGTCTCCTTATTTGACATCCTCTTTCCATCCTCCTTAGCCCTACGCCCCACCCCCGCTTTGTGTGATCTCCGTTGCATAAATTTAAGTTATGAGCCATGGCGCACATAAAAACACACTGAATTTTGCAGGTGGCTTCACGATTTTAGCCCCTGCCCGCCAATGGCGGTGGCAGAGCCTGCTCTCTCATCCTCCCGCCTCCTCCCCCATAAAAAAGCCGGGGGGTGGAGGATTCACGGAAGTAATGGATACCCCATAGTGAACTTATCTTGAATGTTTCTGTCGGTGACAGGTTGTAACGAAGGGAGAAGGGCATGGCGAGCGTACAGCTGCGTAATGTAACGAAAGCCTGGGGCGACGTTGTGGTGTCAAAAGACATCAATCTGGACATCCACGAGGGTGAGTTCGTGGTGTTTGTTGGTCCATCAGGCTGCGGTAAATCAACTCTGCTGCGTATGATTGCCGGACTTGAAACGATCACCAGCGGTGACCTGTTTATTGGTGATACCCGCATGAATGACATCCCACCCGCCGAGCGCGGCGTAGGCATGGTATTCCAGTCTTATGCACTTTATCCCCACCTCTCTGTTGCTGAGAACATGTCCTTTGGTCTGAAACTGGCCGGAGCGAAGAAAGAGGTGATTAACCAGCGCGTGACACAGGTTGCTGAAGTCCTTCAACTGGCGCACCTGCTGGAACGTAAACCAAAAGCACTCTCCGGTGGTCAGCGTCAGCGTGTGGCGATTGGCCGTACGCTGGTGGCCGAGCCTCGTGTCTTCCTGCTTGATGAACCGCTTTCCAACCTGGACGCCGCGCTGCGTGTCCAGATGCGTATTGAAATCTCCCGTCTGCACAAACGTCTTGGCCGCACCATGGTGTATGTCACCCACGATCAGGTCGAGGCGATGACGCTTGCCGACAAAATTGTGGTGCTGGACGCAGGCCGTGTCGCGCAGGTAGGTAAACCGCTTGAGCTGTATCACTATCCTGCGGACCGCTTTGTTGCGGGCTTTATTGGCTCGCCAAAGATGAACTTCCTGCCCGTCAAAGTGACCGCGACAGCGATTGAACAGGTACAGGTGGAACTGCCAAACCGTCAGCAAATTTGGTTGCCGGTGGAGAGTGCCAACGTGCAGGTCGGGGCGAACATGTCCCTGGGTATCCGTCCTGAGCATCTTCTGCCTAGCCACATCGCGGATGTGACCCTGGAAGGTGAGGTTCAGGTTGTCGAACAACTTGGTCACGAAACACAGATTCATATCCAGATCCCCGCCATCCGTCAGAACCTGGTGTACCGCCAGAATGACGTGGTGTTGGTAGAAGAGGGTGCCACATTCGCTATCGGTTTGCCGCCAGAGCGTTGTCATCTGTTCCGTGAGGATGGCACTGCATGTCGTCGGTTGCATAAAGAACCAGGCGTTTAAGCAATCCCAATAAAAGGCACGAAACCGACAGGTGAAGTGTTCAAAGAAAAGCAATGATCTCAGGAGATAGAATAATGATTACTCTGCGCAAAGTTCCTCTGGCAATCGCCATTGCGGCAGGCATCCTGTCTGCCCAGGCGAGTGCTGTTGATTTTAAAGGTTATGCTCGTTCTGGCATTGGCTGGACCGGGAGTGGCGGTGAACAACAATGTTTCCAGGCAACCGGTGCTCAAAGTAAATACCGTCTCGGTAACGAATGTGAAACTTATGCCGAACTGAAACTGGGTCAGGAAGTGTGGAAAGAAGGTGATAAGAGCTTCTATTTCGACACCAACGTAGCGTATTCCGTTTCTCAGCAGAATGACTGGGAATCAACCAGCCCAGCTTTCCGTGAAGCTAACGTGCAGGGTAAAAACCTCATCGACGCATTACCAGGTTCAACCATCTGGGCCGGTAAACGTTTCTACCAACGTCATGACGTTCACATGATCGACTTCTACTACTGGGATATTTCTGGTCCTGGTGCGGGTATCGAAAACATCGATCTGGGCTTCGGTAAACTGTCCCTGGCAGCAACGCGTTCTTCTGAAGCGGGTGGTTCAGGTACGTTCGCCGATCGTGATGCACTGGGTAACCGTATTTATGACAACCTGGTACCGAACGATGTCTTCGACGTCCGTTTAGCTCAGATGGAAATCAACCCAGGCGGTACGCTGGAGTTCGGTGTTGACTACGGTCACACCAACCTGCCAGACAACTACTCTCTGGCTCCAGATGCGTCTAAAGATGGCTGGATGTTCACTGCTGAACATACCCAGAGCATGCTGAAGGGCTTCAACAAATTCGTACTGCAGTACGCAACTGACTCTATGACCTCCAACGGTAAAGGCCGTCCGGAAGGTGGTAGCATCAACAACAACGGCGACATGTGGCGCGTGCTGGATCACGGTGCGATCTCTCTGGGCGACTCCTGGGATCTGATGTACGTGGGGATGTACCAGGACATCAACCTGGATAACAACAACGGGACTAAATGGTGGACCGTCGGTGTGCGTCCTATGTTCAAATGGACGCCAATCATGAGCACCCTGCTGGAAGTTGGCTACGACAACGTTAAATCGCAGAAAACCAGCGAAACCAACAACCAGTACAAAATCACCCTGGCACAACAATGGCAGGCAGGCGACAGCATCTGGTCTCGTCCGGCTATCCGTGTCTTCGCAACTTATGCGAAGTGGGATGAGAAATGGGGTTACGCGAACAGTGATTCCGGTGACGCTTACACGTCCGGCGTTGCATATCGCGACACTTCCGCGAAGACCTTCAGCCGTGGCGATAGCGACGAGTGGACCTTCGGTGCTCAGATGGAAATCTGGTGGTAATTCGTTAGACCTGACGTAATGACCTAAAAAGAGGGGCGAAAGCCCCTCTATCCTTAGGGTGCTGCGCGCTATTGCCTGGCCACCGCAGTGCTCACGCTATCAGAGGTAATAACAATGAAAATGAAGAAAAGTCTCGTCGCGCTGTGCCTCTCTGCGGGGCTGCTGGCTTGTGTTCCGGCGATCACCTTTGCAGATGTGAATTTCGTTCCACAAAATACCAGTGCAGCGCCGGCTATTCCGGTCGCGGCACTCCAGCAATTGACCTGGACCCCTGTTGACCAGTCTAAAGCTCAGGCGACGCAACTTTCTGCGGGTGGCCAGCAACTCAACGTGCCAGGTATTACCGGTCCCGTGGCCGCGTTTAGTGTCCCGGCGAATATCGGTGAATTGACGCTCACGCTGACCAGTGAAGTGAATAAACAGACCAGCGTGTTTGCGCCTAACGTATTGATCCTGGATCAGAACCTGACGCCATCAGCATTTTTCCCAAGCGAATACTTTACCTACCAGGAGCCTGGCGTCATGAGCGCTGATCGCCTGGAAGGCAGAATGCGCCTGACGCCTGCATTGGGTCAGCAGAAAATTTATGTTCTGGTTTTCACAACAGATAAAGATTTGCAGCAAACCACGAAGCTGGTTGATCCAGCAAAAGCCTACGCTAAAGGGGCGGGTAACGCCGTACCAGATATTCCGGACCCGTTAGCGCGCCACGTTACTGACGGCCTGTTGAAGCTGAAAGTCTCCACCAACAATGCGTCCAGCGTGCTGGTTGGTCCTCTGTTTGGTTCTTCCGGCACAGGTCCTGTCACCGTAGGTAATACCGCTGCACCGGTTTATGCTGCGCCTGCCGTCGCGGCCCCGGTTGCAGCAGCAGCGGCTCCGGCGAAAAAAGCCGATCCGATGCTGAATGACACCGAAACTTACTTCAATAACGCTATTAAGCAGGCTGTTAAGCGCGGCGACGTCGATAAGGCGCTGAAACTGCTTGATGAAGCTGAGCGTCTGGGTTCCACCACTGCCCGTTCCACCTTTATCAGCAGTGTAAAAGGCAAGGGGTAATCATCTCCCCGCAGTGCTGATTTGTTCGTTGTTTAGTGCGCCTGAGTGGGCGCACTTTTTTTTCAGCCAACACCCTGTTGCACCGCTGTTGCGATATTGATCGCTAAATAGCGTTTGCCCGCCCTCATTTGCGGTTTCTGCGATACAATAGCCGCACGTTATGTATCGGAGAGTCTGGCATGTCACACCCTGCGCTAACGCAACTGCGTGCGCTGCGCTATTTCGACCAAATACCTGCGCTTGACCCGGAGCAACTGGACTGGTTGCTGCTGGAAGATTCCATGACTAAACGTTTTGAGCAACAGGGTAAAACGGTTACGGTAACGTTGATTCAGGAAGGGTTTGTGCCACCTGAAGCCATCGCCAGTGAATTACCTCTTTTGCCGCAAGAAGAACGCTACTGGTTACGCGAAATTTTACTGTGTGCTGATGGTGAGCCGTGGCTCGCAGGGCGGACGGTTGTACCAGAATCAACCCTTTCCGGACCGGAGCTGGCGCTGCAACAATTGGGAAAAACCCCGCTAGGACGATATCTCTTTACGTCATCTGAGCTCACCCGCGATTTTATTGAAATTGGTCGCGATGCTGATTTGTGGGGGCGTCGTTCCCGCCTCCGTCTGAGTGGTAAACCGTTAATGCTAACGGAGCTTTTTTTACCGGCATCGCCGTTGTACTGAGAGGAAGAGAAAAATGGAGTGGAGTCTGACGCAGAGCAAGCTGCTGGCCTATCACCGCTTAATGCGTACTGACAAACCGATTGGTGCGCTATTGCTGCTGTGGCCAACCTTGTGGGCGCTGTGGGTCGCGACACCGGGTTTGCCGCCGTTGTGGATTTTGGCCGTGTTTGTGGCCGGAGTCTGGCTGATGCGTGCAGCAGGTTGCGTGGTCAATGACTATGCTGACCGTAAATTTGACGGACATGTAAAACGTACCGCTAATCGGCCGCTGCCCAGCGGGCAGGTCACGGAAAAAGAAGCACGCACGCTGTTTATTGTGCTGGTATTGCTCTCTTTCCTGCTGGTATTAACGCTTAACACCATGACGATCTTGCTTTCAGTGGCTGCTCTTGCGCTTGCCTGGGTTTACCCGTTCATGAAGCGTTATACCCATTTACCGCAAGTGGTATTGGGCGCGGCATTTGGCTGGTCGATACCGATGGCCTTTGCGGCGGTAAGTGAATCCGTACCGTTGAGCTGCTGGTTGATGTTCCTGGCGAATATTTTGTGGGCTGTGGCTTACGACACGCAGTATGCGATGGTCGATCGTGACGATGATCTCAAAATTGGCATCAAATCGACCGCGATCCTGTTTGGTCGTCAGGACAAACTGATCATCGGTATCTTGCAGGTCGCGGTGCTGGCGTTGATGGTAGAGATTGGCCGTCTGAACGGGCTCAACTGGGCGTTCTACTGGTCAGTGCTGGTGGCGGGGCTGCTGTTTGCGTATCAGCAAAAGCTGATAGCGAAACGTGAGCGTGACGCGTGTTTTAAGGCCTTCCTGAATAATAACTACGTTGGTCTGGTGCTGTTTTTAGGGCTGGCGATGAGCTACTTCTCGTAAAAAAATGGCAGCCATCTGGCTGCCATCCTTTCATCCTTTCCACCGGAGAGGGTATCACTCGTCTTGTGCCGCACTCTCAATCGTCAGGCGTACATCAGAGGTAATCAACTCTGCCAGCATCTGGTAAACCTTCAGTGTCTCTTCAGGCTCGGCATCACCCGTATCACTGATAAAGCCCTCGTCACGCAGCGTCAGCACCAGCGAACTAAAGACCGCTTTGTCGAAGAACTCTGGTGCGTTAATGCCGTGCAGGACGGACAGACGTTGTGCCAGTGTGCGACTCGCTTTTTCCAGCGTTCCACGGTTAATCGACGGGTTCGCACTCAGCAACCAGAAGGTGATGGCATAGCGTTGCAACGTCTCACGTGCGCCAGCGGCCAGCAGCTGCAGAGTACGGGAACGTGATGGGTTGATGTTGAGCTCATCGTTATTCACGGTGATCAGCCCCTGACGATGCAATTCAACGGTGAGTTTGTCCAGCTCTGCCGCCAGCTCTTCTTTGCTCCAGCGCAGGAACAGCTCGGCTTTCAGCATTGGGTAGAGCGCTTCAACGTGACGCAGCACTTCCTGACGAGAAATGCGACGGTGCTGAGTAATAATGGCCGCCATCAGCGATGGCAGCATCAGCATGTGCGCAATGTTATTACGATAGTACGTCATCAGCACCGCCTGCTCGCGCGGCAGAATGATGATGTCACCGATCGTATCTTTCTCGACTTCGAACTTGTTCATCTGCAACGCGTGATCAAGCAGGGCGCTGGCCGTTGCTGCAGGAACGGTTGAGTCAGGTGAATACGGAACATTACGCATGATGTCCAGATAACAATCGACCTGCTCGGTCAGTTGCTCACGGGTCAGCGAGCGCTGGCGCGAGGCGAGAAGTGCAGTACAACACAGGTTCATGGCGTTAGCCGCACCGGCATTGTTAATACGCACCATCAGATCGGCCGCAATGTTATTTACCGTTGGGGTGAGCCAGGCGGGACGGATGGCTTCGATTGGATCGATAGACTCACGCCACTCTGGTACATGCTGATTCAGGTAGGTCATCAGTGGCATTGGTTCGCCAAAGTTCACATAGCCCTGGCCGAGGTTGCGAAGCTTGCTCAGGCCGCGCAGCATCTGCGGCAGGCTCTCTTTCTCTTTGGTCGCTCCGCGCAGTTCTTTCGCGTAGGTTCCCACTTCCATGACGTGTTCATAGCCAATGTAAATCGGAACCAGTGTGATAGGACGCGTTCCCCCACGCAGCATCGCCTGAATCGTCATCGACAGCGTGCCCGTCTTCGGATCGAGTAGACGCCCGGTACGGGAACGGCCACCCTCAACGAAATATTCAACGGAATAGCCGCGGCTGAACAGCTCGCCCAGATACTCACGGAACACGGTGGAATAGAGTTTGTTGCCCTTGAAGGTACGGCGAATAAAGAACGCACCCAGGCGGCGGAAAATCGGGCCCGCTGGCCAGAAGTTCAGGTTGATACCGGCAGCAATGTGCGGTGGAACCAGCCCCTGGTGATAAAGCACGTAGGAGAGCAGAAGGTAGTCCATGTGGCTGCGGTGGCAGGGCACATAGACAATTTCATGACCGTCGTGAGCCAACTGACGCACACGCTCTGCGTTATGCACGTTGATCCCCTGATAGAGACGGTTCCACGTGAAGCTCAGGATACGATCGGACAGACGAATCATCTCATAGGAGAAGTTCGCAGCGATCTCTTCCATCAGGGCGATGGCATTCTGTTGTGCTTTCTCGTGTGAAATCTTCTTGCTACGGGCTTCGTCTTCAACAGCGCGTGCTATGGCTTTGGAAGCCAGCAACTTGTTGAAAAGGTCCTGACGCGCCGGAAGGCGTGGGCCTACAGCAGCCAGACGTTGACGGGCAAAGTGCATACGCGCAACACGCGCCAGTTTTTGCGCAATGATTTTATCCGTACCGTGTTCGTCCGCCATTCGGCGCAGGGAGACGGAAGGGGAAAAACGCACGAAGCTATCACGGCCTAGCCATGACACCGCAAAGAATTTCTGGATGCCGTTAAGCATACGCAGCGGTGGGTTTTCTTCACCCTTTTCGCGCCCAGGACGACGACCAAACATCACCGACACCGGAACCATCTGAACATCCAGATCGGGGTTGCTGCGGTGCAGGTCGAGGTAATCATGGAACAGCTTGATGGACTCTTCTTTTGGCGTGTAATAGGTAAACACACGCGGTCCGCCGTGGATGAAGACATAGCGTGGCAACAATGTGCCATCAATTTCCAGCGGTTCAAGCGGATCGGGTAAGTCATGCGCCAGACATTGGGCGCGGAGCGTCAGCAAGTCAGCCTTCGAGTTGTAAGGCAAAACATACATAATAGGGCGAGAGGTATCGAGCCCTAATTCCAGCGCGGGTTCTGCTGGGATAGACTTGCTTTTTACCAGGACGCTTAATGGTAAATTAAGTAATTTGTAGTAAATTCGTGGCCAGCCGGACATAAACGATGTAAAGCCTCTGGTTAATAATGCAATTGCTGCGCAAGGATAACAGAAAGCGCGCAAAATTTCTGTTGTTACCCGTCATACTTCAGGCGGCAGTCAAATGGACTGCGGCTATAGTTACTGACGCTATTTCTCATAAAAGGTTCTTTTAATGGCCAATAATACCACTGGGTTAACCCGAATTATCAAAGCAGCTGGCTATTCATGGAAAGGTTTCCGCGCCGCCTGGATCAATGAGGCTGCTTTCCGTCAGGAAGGTATCGCCGCTATTGTCGCGGTGATTATCGCCTGTTTCCTTGATGTTGATGCTATCACCCGCGTTCTTCTTATTGGCTCGGTGCTTTTGGTGATGATAGTGGAAATTCTTAATAGTGCTATTGAAGCTGTGGTGGACCGTATTGGCTCTGATTTTCACGAGCTTTCTGGGCGTGCGAAAGATATGGGTTCCGCAGCGGTATTACTGGCGATTATTACCGCCATGATTACCTGGGGCACGCTTCTTTGGTCACATTTCCGATAAGCCTT
The DNA here is from genome assembly GCF_013782625.1 of Enterobacter sp. RHBSTW-00994. NCBI lineage: Bacteria > Pseudomonadati > Pseudomonadota > Gammaproteobacteria > Enterobacterales > Enterobacteriaceae > Enterobacter > Enterobacter sp. RHBSTW-00994. Next base: position 278,467 of record NZ_CP056199.1, read on the forward strand.
CAGGAATAAGTAACTCCCTGGTTTTTTGTGCAGTTTTTGATTCCAAAATCACCTTTGACTGTATATACTCACAGCATAACTGTATATACACCCAGGGGGCGGAATGAAAGCGTTAACGACCAGGCAGCAAGAGGTGTTTGATCTCATCCGGGATCATATCGGCCAGACGGGTATGCCACCCACGCGTGCGGAGATCGCTCAGCGTCTGGGTTTCCGTTCTCCAAATGCTGCCGAAGAGCACCTCAAAGCGCTGGCACGTAAGGGCGTCCTGGAGATTGTTTCCGGTGCTTCACGTGGTATTCGCCTTTTGGTGGAAGAAGAAACCGGTATTCCGCTTGTAGGCCGAGTGGCTGCGGGCGAGCCTCTGTTGGCACAGCAGCATATCGAAGGCCATTACCAGGTTGATCCAGGCATGTTTAAACCAAGCGCTGATTTCCTGCTTCGCGTAAGTGGCATGTCAATGAAAGATATCGGTATTCTTGATGGTGACTTGCTGGCGGTACATAAAACGCAGGATGTGCGTAACGGGCAAGTTGTTGTCGCGCGTATCGATGATGAAGTGACCGTTAAGCGACTGAAAAAACAGGGTAATACCGTTCAGCTTCTGCCAGAAAATAGCGAGTTTTCTCCTATCGAAGTTGACCTTCGCGAGCAAAGTTTCTCTATTGAAGGCCTTGCCGTTGGCGTTATCCGTAACGGTGAATGGCTGTAATCTCTTCCTGACAGGCTGCGGTATCCCCGCAGCCTGACTTATTTTCCTGCCCCGGTATTTTCTCATGTCACTGCTGACTGCTTCAGATAAGGCGCTGTGGCGTCTTGCGTTGCCAATGATCTTTTCGAATATCACCGTTCCGTTATTGGGACTGGTGGACACGGCAGTAATTGGCCATCTGGATTCGCCGGTCTATCTGGGCGGTGTGGCGATTGGCGCGACAGCGACCAGCTTCCTCTTCATGCTGTTGCTTTTTTTGCGGATGAGTACCACGGGTCTTACCGCTCAGGCGTTTGGTGCGAAAGATCCGCTTCGTCTGGCGCGTGCTCTGGTTCAGCCATTGATTCTGGCGCTGGGAGCGGGTGCTGTGATCGTCCTGTTACGTGCTCCGCTAATCGATCTCGCATTGCATATTGTAGGAGGTAGCGAGGCCGTTCTCGAACAGGCTCGTCGCTTTCTTGAGATCCGCTGGCTCAGTGCTCCGGCCTCGCTGGCAAACCTGGTGTTGCTTGGCTGGCTGCTGGGCGTTCAGTACGCGCGTGCCCCCGTGATCCTGCTGGTGGTGGGAAATATCCTCAACATTGTGCTCGACCTGTGGCTGGTGATGGGGCTGCACATGAACGTGCAGGGGGCGGCACTGGCGACTGCCATTGCGGAGTACGGGACGTTCATCATTGGGTTATGGATGGTGTGGCGGGTGCTGAAAATGCGCGGTATCTCTCTGGCGATGCTGAAAGCAGCCTGGCGCGGCAATATCCGTAAACTCCTGGCGCTGAATCGCGACATTATGCTCCGCTCGTTCCTCCTGCAACTCTGTTTTGGTGCGCTCACGGTTTTCGGCGCGCGCCTTGGGCCAGAGATTGTGGCGGTTAATGCAGTACTGATGACGCTGCTGACCTTTACCGCCTATGCACTGGACGGCTTTGCCTATGCCGTTGAAGCCCACTCCGGGCACGCGTACGGTGCGGGGGAAAGCGGTCAGTTGCAGGATGTCTGGCGCGCGGCCTGCCGTCAGGCGGGGCTGGTGGCGCTGATCTTTGCGTTGATCTACGCCTTCCTGGGCGAACATATTGTGGGGCTATTAACGTCATTACCGGCACTGCGCGAACTGGCAGGCCACTACATCATCTGGCAGGTGGTACTACCGATAGTGGGGGTCTGGTGTTATCTGCTGGATGGCATGTTCATCGGTGCGACGCGTGGAGCGGAAATGCGCAACAGTATGGCCGTTGCCGCTGCTGGATTTGCACTGACGTTGCTCACGTTACCGTATCTGGGTAACCACGGGCTATGGCTGGCACTGGCGGTCTTTCTTTCCCTGCGAGGGTTATCACTGGCGGTTATCTGGCATCGCCACTGGCGGAATAACACCTGGTTTTCATAACGCCTTAAAATCTCCTGATGGTAAAAGATTCTGAATAAATTCTTAGATGCCACAGGCTCGACTAAAATTATTATCACGTCCAGCATGAAATGAAGGTTTCGGGCGACCCTTTTCACTATTGAATGACCGAACGATGAGGATGTGATGATGAATAAAGACGAAATCGGCGGCAACTGGAAACAGCTCAAAGGTAAAGCGAAAGAGCAGTGGGGTAAGCTGACTGATGATGATATGACCGTCATCGAAGGTAAACGCGATCAGCTTGTCGGTAAAATTCAGGAGCGTTACGGCTACGCTAAAGAACAGGCAGAGAAAGAAGTGGGTGACTGGGAAAAACGTAACGATTACCGCTGGTAAACAGGTTATACCCGTAAGTACAAGGATGTACTCCCTGTCGGCGGCTTTGAGCCGCCCTTTTCTATGCCGTCAGCGGGGTTTTTTCTTTACCAGAATCGAGTGGTCGTGGTGACATTCACCCTGATGCCGGCAGGACTCCACTTCTACGCAGTTTGAGCACAACCCGTGTGCTTCAATAACATTGTGACGCAGTGCAAAGCCCATTTTCGCTGCCAGCGTATGCATGATGTCTTCAACACCTTCCGCACACTCTTCCTTCACCACGCCACAGCGGTCGCAGATAAACATCGCAGAGGTATGGGTGGGCTGATCAAACAAGTAGCACAGAACATAACTGTTTGTTGATTCAACCTTATGCACAAAGCCTTGTTCCAGCAGGAAATCCAGCGCGCGATACACCGTTGGAGGCTTCGCCTGTGGTTCTGTTTCCCGAAGCAGGTCGAGCAAATCGTATGCACTGATCGCACCTTGCTGGAGGCTCATCAGCCTTAAGACTTCAAGGCGCTGTGGAGTCAGGCGCACATTGCGTTGGGCACACAGCTTTTCAGCTTGCGCTAACAGCTCTTGCGTTGTGGTCTTATCCATTTAGCACCTCGGATGTTGTAGGATCGAAAACCCTCACTCTACCATGTTCTGCTAAAAACACCGAGATCCGCCGGGCTGTGCTATACCTGACGCATCGCAATACAGGAAATAAATAATGAAAAGACCTGACTGTATCCGGCACTGGCGAGACATCGAAGGTGCGGACGATGCAACGTATCCCGACAGTGACGAACGTTTCTCCATTGGCGCGCCCTTGGCCAGAAAACTCGGTCTTGGCCGTATTGGTATTCACCATGAGCGATTACCCCCAGGGCGTCGCACCTCGTATCCACATGCAGAAAGTGATGAAGAGGAGTTTATCTACGTGCTGGAAGGATATCCCGAAGCCTGGATTAACGGCTACCTGTGGAAGCTGGAGCCAGGTGATAGCGTCGGGTTTCCTGCCGGAACCGGCGTATGCCATACCTTTATCAATAACACTGATGAAGAGGTGCGGCTGCTGGTTGTTGGCGAGGCAAATAAAAAGCATAACCGCATCTATTACCCGCTGAATCCGGTCTATGCCGCGACGCGTGAGGATCGCTGGGTTGACCATCCACCGCAGTTTTTTGGCCCGCATGACGGAAAAGCTGGGCGAAAATAATATCCTCTTCTATAAATATTGAGGGCCGTCACAAAATACAATAGGCCAGATGGGTGATTTAACTTAAGGAAATAGCGGGTCTTTTTGTACTTATTCACAGCAATAGTTCGTTCCTGTTTGGGTGATAACAGACAGGGCTATTTCATAACAGACTATAAGACGAGCATACTGTGAAAAAAGTATTTAAATTTTCGGTGGTTAGCATTGCTGTCTCTTTTTTTGCGGCGCATCAGGCATCTGCCGCCAATACCTGGACAGAAGCGCGTAGTGACGCAATGGGGGGCACAGGTGTTGCCGCAGGCAGCTACGGAAGCGGGGTGTTAATCAACCCTGCTTTGCTGGCTAAAGCAAAGCCTGACGATGGCATTACCGTTATTTTGCCGTCTATTGGCGCGCAAATTTCCGACAAAGACAACCTGCGGGATAAAATTGATGACGTCAGCGACGATATCAATCGCTACCGCAGCTCCCTGGATGACATTAACCTTTTCGATCTCTTCAACCCCACCAGCTCCGGCTACAAGCAGGTCTCTTCTGCGGCAGGCGATCTGGCCAGCCAGTTGGAATCTCTGAAAGGAAAAACCGCCAGCGGGAAAGCGGGGGGTGGCATTGCTGTCAGTATTCCGAATGACACGTTATCCGTCGCGTTTGTGGCAAAAGCGAATGCGCGTGCGCGCGTCAGTTCTTATATCGATCAGGGTGATATCGATATGCTGCGCGCGGTTGAAAAAACACCGGCAACAATCCTGGGCGTTGATCCGGATAATCTGAAATCTAAAGGCTTTGGTCGGGCGGCGATTGTTTCTGATTATGGCGTTGCACTGGCGCGACAGTTTGATATCAGTGGCGTACCGGTTTCGGTCGGGATCACTCCGAAGTTGCAGAAAACCTGGCTCTATAATTACACCGTGTCGATTTACAATTTTAACAGCGACGATATTAACAGCAGCCGCTATCGTAATGATGACACAGGATTTAACGTCGATGCTGGCCTTGCCGCCGATTTTGGCGAGAACTGGACGGTCGGTCTGACCGGGCAAAACCTCTTCTCCCGCGATATCGACACCAAAGAGGTGGATGGTGTACGCGATACCTACCAAATCAGCCCTGTCGTGACAGCTGGTGTGGCTTGGCATACCAGCCTGGTGACGCTGACTGCCGATGGTGATCTGACCGAAACCAAAGGTTTTAAAAGTGAAGAGAATTCCCAGTACGTTGGCGTGGGCGCGGAAGTGACCCCGTTAAGCTGGCTGGCCGTTCGTGCCGGTTATCGTGCTGATGTGAAGAATAACGACAGCAATGTCTTTACCGCAGGTGTCGGGTTTGCACCGTTTAACACGGTACATGTTGACCTGATGGGGCTCTATGGTGAGGACGAAACCTGGGGTGCAGGTGCACAGTTGAGCGTGGCGTTCTAAAGTGAAGCGGAGGCGCTGCGCCTCCGACTTTTCTTTGTGCTATAGTAGCGCCCCTTTTCCACCAGATGCTTAAAACTTCGCCATGTCGTCAGAATCACAGCCTGTTTTCCCTGCACACCGTTTCTCCATCGCACCTATGCTCGACTGGACGGACAGACACTGCCGCTATTTCTTGCGTCAGCTCTCTCGCCATACGCTGCTGTACACCGAAATGGTGACAACAGGTGCGATTATTCACGGCAAGGGAGACTATCTGGCATACAGCGAGGAAGAACATCCGGTTGCGTTGCAGTTGGGCGGAAGCGATCCGGCCGCGCTTGCCCAGTGTGCGAAGCTGGCGGAAGAGCGCGGGTACGATGAGATCAACCTGAATGTCGGTTGCCCTTCCGATCGTGTACAAAACGGCATGTTTGGCGCATGTCTGATGGGCAATGCTCAACTGGTTGCCGATTGCGTGAAGGCCATGCGCGATGTGGTGTCGATTCCGGTCACCGTAAAAACCCGTATTGGGATCGATGATCAGGACAGCTACGAATTTCTCTGCGATTTCATGACGACGGTTGCCGGTAAAGGTGAGTGCGAGATGTTCATCATCCATGCACGAAAAGCCTGGCTTTCAGGCCTGAGCCCGAAAGAGAACCGCGAAATCCCGCCACTGGATTATCCGCGTGTCTATCAACTTAAGCGCGATTTCCCGCATCTGACGATGTCGATTAACGGTGGCATTAAATCGTTGGAGGAGGCCAAAACGCATCTTCAGCATATGGATGGGGTGATGGTGGGACGCGAGGCGTACCAAAATCCAGGTATTCTGGCGACGGTTGATCGTGAAATTTTTGGTGTCGAAGGTGCGGATACCTATCCGGTTGCTGTGGTGCGGGCGATGTACCCGTACATTGAGCGTGAGTTGAGTAATGGAACCTATCTTGGCCATATCACGCGTCACATGCTCGGCTTGTTCCAGGGGATTCCTGGTGCGCGTCAGTGGCGTCGCTACCTGAGTGAAAATGCACATAAAGCGGGTGCAGACATTAACGTGCTGGAGCACGCGCTGCGTCTGGTGGCAGATAAGCGATAAATTTCGCTAAAAGATGGTCAAATTCACCACGCCCTGCAACCCTCTTGCAGGGCGTTTTGCTTTTAAATCAATGAATTAATTTTGGCACATTTCTTGTAATCCCCTTTGCATGCAAGCCGGTACGCGTAATGCCGCCGGACAAGATAATTTTTAGGGGGAATCATGCTGGAACTTCTTTTTATCGTTGGATTTTTTGTCATGTTGCTGGTGACCGGTGTTTCACTGCTTGGCATTCTGGCGGCAATTGTTGTTGCGACTGCCGTGATGTTTATTGGTGGCTTGTTTGCGCTGATGATTAAGCTGCTGCCATGGCTGCTTCTGGCCGTTGTTGTGGTGTGGGTGATTCGGGCGATTAAAACACCAAAAGTTTCGCAGTATCAGCGCAATAACCGCTTTCGTTACTAAGGTATTGAGGGGTTCGTCACATACCTGCAACTTTTCCTGCGGCATTGCTTAGAACGGAATAGGATTTACTTATCGAATCTGTCACTATGACCGCCGTTAAAGAATTCATCGAGCTGTACCCTACATACAGCCGAACTAAAAAAAGAAAGGGCTTCCTACGGGAAGCCCAATTTCTTTTTAGGGCTCAGGGAATTAACAGACTTGACCCCTGTGTTACCCGACTCTCCAGCACTTCATGCGCACGCCGCGCATCGCTGAGAGCGTATTTCTGCGCATCTGCCACATCCACTTTAATCACACCGCTGGCGATCAGCGAGAACAGCTCGTTGCTGGCCTCCTCCAGCTCTTCACGTGTGCTGATATAGCCTTGCAGTGAAGGGCGAGTCACATACAGAGACCCTTTCTGGTTTAGAATGCCCAGGTTCACGCCGGTTACGGCGCCCGATGCGTTACCAAAACTCACCATCAGGCCCCGACGTTGCAGGCAGTCCAGCGATGCTTCCCAGGTATCTTTACCAACGGAGTCATACACCACGCGTAATTTCTTGCCGCCAGTGATCTCTTTCACGCGCTCGACAATGCTCTCCTCGCGATAGTTAATCACCTGCCATGCGCCTGCTTGCAGGGCGCGTTGTGCTTTTTGTGCATTCCCCACTGTACCAATCAGCTTTGCACCCAGCGCTTTCGCCCACTGACAGGCGATCAATCCCACGCCGCCTGCGGCCGCATGAAACAGGAACGGCTCGTCAGGTTTGATTTCATAGGTTTTGCGCAGCAGATAATAAACCGTCAGCCCCTTCAGAAACGAAGCGGCTGCCTGCTCGAAGGAGATGGCGTTCGGTAAAATAGCGGCTTTATCTGCCGGAACGTTATGCACAGAGCTGTAAGCACCCAGCGATGATTGCGCATACACGACACGATCGCCTTCTTTAATATGCCTGACACCACTGCCCACCTTAATCACCACACCAGCGGCTTCGGTTCCCAGTCCGCTGGGCAGCGACGGAGGCGGGTACAGGCCGCCGCGAATGTAGGTATCAATGTAATTAATGCCGATAGCCTTGTTTTCAACCTGGATTTCATTTTCGCCAGGTGTTGCGGGGGTAAACTCCACCGCATTGAGTACTTCAGGGCCGCCATGCTTGTGAAATTCAATACGCGTTGCCATGCTTCCTCCATAAGAAAATGTGGTAATCTTTCGACCCACTCTTTATCTCGGTAACTCCATTCACTATGGCAGGAAACAAACCCTTCAACAAACAGACTGAACCCCGTGAACGCGATATTCAGGTTGCCGGGTTAAAAGTCCCGCCACACTCGATTGAAGCGGAACAGTCGGTGTTGGGCGGTTTAATGCTGGACAACGAACGCTGGGACGATGTTGCCGAACGCGTCGTGTCCGACGACTTCTATACCCGTCCTCACCGCCATATCTTTACCGAAATGGCACGACTGCAAGAGTCGGGCAGCCCGATTGACCTGATCACGCTCGCGGAGTCGCTGGAGCGTCAGGGGCAACTGGACAGCGTCGGTGGGTTTGCCTACCTGGCTGAATTGTCTAAAAACACGCCAAGTGCGGCGAACATTAGCGCTTATGCTGACATTGTTCGTGAACGTGCTGTTGTCCGTGAAATGATCGCCGTCGCGAATGAAATCGCTGAAGCGGGCTTTGATCCACAGGGGCGTACCAGCGAAGATCTGCTCGATCTTGCCGAATCTCGTGTCTTTAAAATCGCCGAAAGCCGCGCCAATAAAGATGAAGGCCCAAGAAACATTGCCGAAGTGCTTGATTCGACTGTCGCACGCATTGAGCAGTTGTTCCAGCAGCCACATGATGGGGTCACGGGCGTCAACACGGGCTATGACGATCTCAATAAGAAAACCGCGGGCCTACAGCCGTCGGATTTGATTATTGTCGCGGCGCGTCCTTCGATGGGTAAAACGACATTTGCTATGAACCTCGTCGAAAATGCGGCGATGTTGCAGGATAAACCAGTTCTTATCTTCAGCCTTGAGATGCCATCGGATCAGATTATGATGCGTTCTCTGGCCTCGCTGTCGCGCGTTGATCAGACCCGAATTCGTACTGGCCAGCTCGACGATGAGGACTGGGCGCGTATCTCCGGCACGATGGGGATTCTGCTGGAAAAGCGCAATATCTATATTGATGACTCCTCTGGCCTGACGCCGACGGAAGTCCGCTCCCGCGCACGTCGTATCGCCCGCGAACATGGCGGTATCGGCCTCATCATGATCGACTACCTGCAACTGATGCGTGTGCCATCGCTGTCGGATAACCGTACGCTGGAAATCGCAGAGATCTCCCGTTCACTCAAGGCATTAGCCAAAGAGTTGCAGGTTCCTGTTGTTGCCTTGTCACAGTTGAACCGCTCCCTGGAACAACGTGCGGATAAACGCCCGGTAAACTCCGACCTGCGTGAATCGGGCTCCATCGAGCAGGATGCCGACTTAATCATGTTTATCTATCGTGATGAGGTTTATCACGAGAACAGCGACCTGAAAGGGATCGCCGAAATCATTATTGGTAAGCAGCGTAACGGCCCTATCGGTACGGTACGTCTGACCTTTAACGGACAATGGTCGCGTTTCGATAATTACGCTGGCCCTCAGTATGATGACGAATAAATCTCCGTCATCCTTCACGCCGCAGGTACGTTGACAACGCCCGATCATCCCAGACACTTAGCTTTCTAAGCTCCGGGAGATTCACGGGCTTGTCGCTTTCCTGCAACGCGAATGATTCTGGAGATTCTTTTATTAAGGATTTCAAATGCAAGCGGCAACAGTAGTCATTAACCGCCGCGCTCTGCGACACAACCTGCAACGCCTTCGTGAACTGGCTCCTGCCAGCAAGCTCGTTGCAGTCGTGAAAGCGAACGCTTACGGACACGGTCTTCTTGAGACCGCGCGAACGCTCCCCGATGCCGATGCTTTTGGTGTCGCCCGTCTCGAAGAGGCCCTCCGACTGCGCGCGGGAGGGATCACACAACCCGTCCTGTTGCTCGAAGGGTTTTTTGAAGCGGCAGATCTGCCGACCATTGCCGACCAGCATCTGCATACGGCGGTACATAACGAAGAGCAACTTTCTGCACTCGAAACCGCAGAGCTGAGTGAGCCTGTCACCGTCTGGATGAAGCTTGATACCGGTATGCATCGTCTGGGTGTGCGCCCGGAAAATGCAGAGGCGTTTTACCAGCGTCTTTGTCAGTGCAAAAACGTACGCCAGCCGGTGAATATTGTGAGCCACTTTGCCCGTGCTGATGAACCGGAATGCGGTGCGACGGAGCAACAGCTCGATATTTTCAATACCTTCTGTGAAGGCAAGCCGGGAATGCGCTCTATTGCGGCGTCCGGTGGCATTTTGCTGTGGCCGCAGTCTCACTTCGACTGGGCGCGTCCGGGGATTATTCTCTATGGTGTTTCACCGCTGGAGAACAAGCCCTGGGGGCCTGATTTTGGCTTCCAGCCTGTGATGTCGCTGGTGTCTAACCTGATTGCCGTACGCGATCACATGGCGGGTGAGCCGGTGGGTTACGGTGGAACCTGGGTCAGTGAGCGTAATACCCGGCTGGGTGTGGTCGCAATGGGGTATGGTGACGGATATCCGCGCGCTGCGCCATCCGGCACGCCAGTGCTGGTCAATGGTCGTGAAGTGACGATCGTGGGCCGCGTGGCGATGGACATGATTTGCGTCGATCTGGGCCCAGACGCCCAAGATAAAGCCGGTGATGCCGTGGTGATGTGGGGTGAAGGCTTACCCGTTGAACGCATTGCTGAAATGACAAAAGTAAGTGCTTACGAACTTATTACGCGCCTGACCTCACGGGTCGCAATGAAGTACGTTGATTAAGCTGGCTTGAGTCAATGCATCCAACAGACGTGATGGCTGTTGGATGCTATGCCGACTTTTTATGGTTTCAGCACATCATAAATAGCCTGATGGGTTAAATAGTCCGAGGCCAGTCCTGATTCCGGTATGAAAGTATTTCCCCGCAGAGTCGAGAAAGGCACGCCGGTGCTGCCTGAAGAGACATAGCGTTCACCTTTATCATTCTCGGAAACGGTATAGACGCTCTTTTGCATTTGCATAAACAGCGCGGCTTTGCGTTGGATCGACTGGTGCAACTCCAGCAGTTGTACGCCATCCAGACTGAGTTTTTTATCCATATTCACTCCCCATCTTTGCAGGCAAACTTCTGCAAAATGACGCACGATCATCCCCGGTTCGTGCAGGAGCTTCTCGCCTTTGTCTCCGTTTGCAGATGCATTTCCGACGAGTGTGGCGTGTCGCCCTGCCATAGGGTAAATATGCACCTGGGTCACTTTGTCTGTTTTCGGAATAACGCAGGAGAAACCTTTTGAGCGCTCATCTTTAGCATAGAATGCAACATATTCTCTGACGTTACTGCCTAAGGTCACTTTCTCTGTCTGAAAATTACCTGTTCCCGGAACCGGATCAACTGCAAAAATATTGACCGGGATGGTGGTCAGAACAGGATCGGCAAGCATGGCATTGGCGAGCATGTGGCAGCTAATGCCACCCCGACTCCATCCCACTAAGTTGACCTGTGTTGGCAGAATCTGTCCTTTTCGGAAGGTTTTAATAATCTGCTGCTGAAGTTCCTGTTGGGTGACTTTTCGATCGCCATAATCATATTTTCGCCACCAGAAGGAACCTGTTACTTCAACATCTTCAATGGGAATACCTGCTTTTTTCAACTGAGCGTAATTTTCTTTGGTCAGTTTTTCACGCTGCCAGTCAATATGTCCTTTCATAATATTGAGAGCATGCTGAACATTCTCTTTCCAGCCACTTCCAAGGAGTTGCCCTCGCAGTTGAGAGTAATCACCACTTTTAACCCATAACTCGTCGCTTTGCAGGTTACCACTTCCTGGACCATCAAGAATAACCCATTCCGCAAACTCTTTTCCTTTGTTATTCGCCGCCAGCATTGAAATCAATTCGCCATTCCAATAATTATCATGTGAATCATCAAATTTATTAGAGCCTGTACCACAGAAATACACTGTTAATGTTGTCATAGCAAACCTCATTTAAATATTAATATGTAAAGGGAAGGCACATGTGCGTTTGAATAATAAGCATGAAAAACGCATGATAAAATAGACCGATAAGCCTAGGTTATTGTTCGTATGATCAATGACTGTATATAGTTAATTAGAGCTATATTTTTTGTTAAGTGCAGCTTAAATATTTAAACAGGAATATGACAATTGCCTTATGCCAAATGCAGTTTTTAAAGTTTGAAAATACCACCCATACTCATTTCGGAAAAGGTTGATTGAATAATCTAAGGAAGACGAAATTACATGAGGTCAAATCGCAATGAATATATTGATGATCGATGAATTACCGATCTACATTCACGGTATGAAGACTGAACTGAAGAGAGTGATGCCGGAGTGTACCGTGTTTGCTACAAACAGCATTGAAGATGCACAATCAATTTTGTCATCAAGGCAAATCAGTATTGTTTTGTTGGATGGAGAAATAAAATGCAGTGATTTTATAAATATACTGACGTCGGAGCGGCCAGCATTGCCCATTGTGGTTATGTTGAGAAAAACGACGGAGAGAATATTTAATTTTTATATTAGGCAGAATGTAAAAGGTATCTTCACCAAAGATCTCTCTGTGGAGAAGATCAGCCAAATATTGACGATGGTGGCATCTGGTGTGGTCTGTTTTCCTGAGCAGGCAGTCGTACACCGTGAGCAACCCACCTTTGCTGCCCCCATTCACTCACTAAGCCAGCGTCAGCAAGAGGTGTTGCATCTTCTGGCGAATGGAGGGACTAATAAGCAAATCAGTCGGCAGTTGAATATCAGCGCGGGGACGGTAAAGGTTCATCTTGAATCTATTTTTCACCGTCTCCAGGTTAACAACCGCACACAAGCCGCGATGATCTATTTTAAATATATTGCTAATTAGATATTGTTTACGAAATTTTATTATGGCGTCGCAGTACGCATTAATTAAAGCGCAACAAGCAGTATTGTGTTGCGCTTTAAACATGCTATTTATATTTTGCTTGAAAGTAATAAATCACAACAACCAGCGTTCCAAAATCCTGCAGTAGCCAGAAAGGAAAACTGTCACTCAGAATATCAGCCCCCGTTAAAATGAATTTTATGTTCAAACTGCTTTCACCAAAAAAACCAAACGCCAGTGCGGCTATGCCGACTTTACTCATTACGGGTAAAGCATGAACTCTACGACTATACGCTGCAAAGAGGATAAGAAATGATGTGGTAAGATCGACAGCAATAATAAAATACAGAAGCCAACCATTCATGATGTTAGGCATGCTACTCTCCGTCTATTTTATTGTCATTTAACTGTGGCGAAGGGATAGACTCATTTCTGACTTTTCTTCTAATGACGCTGGCAACATCGAAAATATCGCGTTGTTCATTGCGTCGAAAGAAATTGGCCAGCCAGACAATCAAACCGTTGCTGAGTGCGCCCAATATATATCCCAGTCCTAGGGTAATATCGGCCTGATTGAGATCGATTTTTAGCCAGCGGGCAGATAGCCCTCCAAGGGCTACTGCTGCTCCCATACTGATACCACCAAATATAATGCCAGCCATAAACCGGCTATGCTGGTGTAATCGTTGAGGCTGCCAGAAAAAAGAGATACTCACACCACCAAATAAACCTGAAAAAGCCAGTAATGCTTCACTTATCAGTGTCGGAAGATAGATAGCAGACATGAAATTATCCTCAGCAAGAATAAAGTCCCCTTAACTAAGAAGGGGACTTTATCACCGTTACATAGACTCGTTATTGGCAAGGCGCTAACTCAACCAGGTGTTGATAATTATCGGTAGTGATATACCGCTGCTGCCCAGAAAAACTATAAATCACGTGCTTAGGGCTGCGATGGCCTTTGGCAACATCAATATCTGCGCTCAGCCAGGTCTGAGGTGTAGGCAGAGATGGATGGCTATAACGATCGCCGCCAATCCACTTTTTATTGGTCGGTTTTAACCCCCAAAGTGACTCTGAATCTTTACCAGACCAGCCAAGCCTTTTGGCTTCTTCCGTCGTGATATAGCGATCCGGCAAGCGGCCAAAATTTTTAATCGTGCGAAGTGTAGTGGCAAGATCCGTGATGTCATTAACGGGAACTGCGCCTTGCCCGGTTAAAAAAGTATTCGTTTCCTTAATTTCTTCTTCGCAGGTTTTGAGTGCCGCATGGACTTGCAGCGTGGCGGACAGAGTGATGAGTGCGAGAGCCATCTTCAGTGAAAACATTGTGTTCATCGGAGTTTCCTCTCACTTAGCTAAGAAATAATTTCATTTCGGCTTCACGGCGTCTTGTGAGTCCCGCCAGCACTTTACCGCCTGCTTTATTCCAGCTTTTGAATTGCAATGCCGCGCCTTCCATATCGCCGGAATTAAATTTCTTTAAGAGTGTCGATTTTTTTAAGTTCCCGACCCCCAGGTTGAACGCAAATGAGATCAATGCATCGAACTGGTTCTGCGTTGCAGAATGCGTCAGGAGTCTTTTCACCCCATCTTCCGTGCGCTTCAGGTCGTTCCGCAGGATGCTTTTGGCTTCTCCGGTGGTGATTTTTGTCAGTTTTTCCATCTCCTCTTTTAAAATCAAATGACCGTAACCAATGGTCCATAAACCTACGGCATCGCGATAACGTTCCAGCTTGAGTCCTTCAAACTGGCAAATAAGCTGCACACCTTTTTCGCCTGTACTTCCAGGTTGTTTTTGCATCATCGAGTCTCCTCTGCTTTTGGACGGGGGATCACTTTATTGGTGTATTCGTCTATCAAACGCATCACGCTCTCAGGTGGCTCCAGAGCGGTGAATTGCATTTCCACATCGACATGCCTGCTGTCACGGCCCCCTTTGTTATCGCTGGCTGGCGAGAGGCTGACATGAAAGCGGCCAAATTCGTTTTCTCCCGATTGCCGGGAGGGCGCCTGCATACCTTCTGTACGTATCGTCAGGTTCACTTTCATCTTTTCCAGCATCAGTCCGCGTGGAGTAGACAGGGCGACTAAAGGCAGATCGAAATAGTGGTTTTCATCCAGAGCCAGTTGTACGGTACGCGGTATCAGTGAACCGTCATCTGCAGGTTCGAAGAAAGGATCCAGCGCTTTCATATATTGCTGAGCAATTAACTCGTTCGCAGCCGTTGCCGCGTACTGCATTCCACGCGTAATGTCCTCAAGCGTGACCGGCAGGCCGGGAATATCTGCTGGAGGCGACGGTGGATTATTTCCCTGTACCGGAGGCGATGTTCCTGCAGCCTCTTTCTCCGTCTTGTTTTCCGGTTCTTCATCCTTGTCGCCGCGTAGCCATTTTTTAAAAGACATAATTCGCTCCTGAAAGGAGGCCACCGGTGGCGGCCCCTGTGTGACGGAATAGCAATACACTCACGGCGCGAAGCGTTACTGCGCAGCGACAGGCTTGGTTTTGGCGTTGGTTAAGTAATCGATAACGCGTTGCAGGGCTTCAGGGGGGTCCTGGCGCTTAATCTGCGTATGGATGGAGTATTTGGCGCGTGTATCAGTCGAACGGGTTTGCTCGGATTTATGTGAGACTTTGCCGGTCATTTTGGCTTTGAAAATCCCCCAGCCAATGGAGGCTTCCACGGACGCTTCGGTGTCGGTACTGCTTGAGCTGGCCTCGCTCTGGCTCACCTCCAGCTCGAAGTCGATCGTACCCTCTTCGATGCAAATAATCGGATGAGCAATGGCAGCCAGCAGCGGAATGCTCATTTTGCGGGTGACGCTGCCTTTGCTTACCCCTTGCTCATCCACCAACGTTTCGTCGTAATCAAACTCGATTGCAACAGCTTTTCCGTCCTTGATACAAACGGAAAGCAGGAAATCGGTATAGGATTTGCTGGCCTGTACCTGAGCTTTGATCATGGCCTGCAGTGGGCCGCCAATCATATGTTCAAGTGGAAGGGCGTTGATAACTGAACCAATAAATTGTGAATCCATAATGTGAACTCCTTGAATCAGTGAATGCGCGGTTGCGCAGGAGTCACATTACGGCACTGAAAATGTGCGGGGTATTTGGCAAATATCCCATCTGGTAGACACAAAGAACCTATGTCATCTGCGGGATAGGGGGGAAAGAGTGGTGTTACGTCATATTCCGGTTTATTGTTGAAATCCCTGCCTCATCGATTTCCGGAGAACCATCGCGTGTTTCAAAAAGTTGACGCCTATGCCGGCGACCCCATTCTCTCCTTAATGGAGCGTTTCAAAGAAGACCCTCGTAGCGACAAAGTGAATCTCAGCATTGGCCTTTATTACAATGAAGAGGGCATTATTCCTCAGTTGCAGGTCGTGGCCGAAGCGGAAGCGCGTCTGAATGCCGTTCCGCATGGTGCATCGCTCTATTTACCGATGGAAGGGCTGAATACCTATCGCCACACCGTTGCGCCACTGCTGTTTGGGGCCGATCATCCGGTGCTGCAGAAAAAACGGGTGGCGACTATTCAGACGCTGGGTGGATCGGGCGCGTTGAAAGTGGGTGCAGACTTTTTGAAGAAATACTTCCCGGATTCCGGTGTGTGGGTCAGCGATCCAACGTGGGAAAACCACGTCGCCATCTTTGAAGGTGCGGGTTTTGTTGTAGGGACTTATCCATGGTTCGACACCGAAACCAACGGTGTTCGCGCAGATGCACTGCTGGAAAAACTGAATACGTTACCGGAGCACAGTATCGTCCTGCTGCATCCGTGCTGCCATAACCCGACTGGTGCTGATCTGACTCATACCCAGTGGGATGCCGTCATTGAAGTGCTGAAGGCGCGCAACCTAATCCCATTCCTCGACATCGCCTATCAGGGCTTTGGTGCAGGCATGGAAGACGACGCTTATGCCATTCGCGCGATTGCCCGCGCCGGGCTGCCTGCCCTGGTCAGCAACTCATTCTCCAAGATTTTCTCCCTGTACGGTGAGCGAGTGGGTGGCCTGTCTGTGGTATGTGAAGATGAAGAGGCTGCCGGGCGCGTACTGGGCCAGCTCAAAGCTACAGTACGTCGCATCTACTCCAGCCCGCCAGCGTTTGGTGCGCAGGTTGTCGCGACGGTGCTGGGTGATGAGCCGCTTAAAGCTCGCTGGCTTGCGGAAGTGGAAACCATGCGTAAGCGGATCCTGGCGATGCGTCAAACGCTGGTTGATGTGCTGAAAGACGCTGCGCCAGAACATAATTTTGACTATCTGCTTAAGCAGCGCGGCATGTTCAGCTATACCGGTTTCAGCCCGGCGCAGGTTGATCGTCTGCGGGACGAGTTTGGCGTTTACCTGATTGCCAGCGGCCGAATGTGCGTGGCAGGGCTTAACGTAAACAATGTTCAGCGTGTGGCAAAGGCCTTTGCTGCCGTGATGTAAGCACTCACTTACCCGCCTCTCTCCCTGTGGGAGAGAGGCGGTGTGAGGGCATCAGGCCGTACCTGCATGTCGCTCAGCACTCTGTGATCTTCTTCTTTTTATTCAGATTCATAAGTAAAAACTCCTTTCATTCGACTCCCCCAGAGGTTATGGTCGGATAGTTTTTTGACCATTTGCTCAAAATAAAACGATAACAAACTGAATATTCAGGGGAAAATATGCGCAAGATCACACTGGCGCTCAGCGCCGCCTGCTTATTGTTCTCGCTTAATAGTGCAGTCGTTGCGCGCGCCTCCGCACCGACGCCGCTTTACACCGGAACCACCGCCGCCATTCTTGCCGAACAAGCCCCCATTCACTGGGTTTCCGTGGCTCAAATTGAAAATAGCCTGATGGGGCGTCCACCCATGGCGGTCGGTTTTGATATCGACGATACGGTCTTGTTTTCCAGCCCTGGCTTCTGGCGTGGTAAAAAAACCTACTCACCTGACAGCGAAGCTTATCTGAAGAACCCGGAGTTCTGGGAAAAGATGAACAACGGCTGGGATGAGTTCAGTATCCCGAAAGAGGTGGCCCGCTCACTGATTGCCATGCACGTGAAACGTGGTGACAGCATCTATTTTGTTACGGGACGTAGCCAGACCAAAACTGAAACGGTTTCCAAAACGTTGCAGGATGATTTTCTGATCCCGGCAGTCAACATGAATCCGGTAATTTTTGCCGGTGATAAAGCCGGGCAAAATACCAAGACGCAGTGGCTGGAACAGAAAAATATCAAAGTATTCTACGGTGATTCTGATAACGACATCACGGCAGCCCGCGATATTGGGGCCAGAGGTATTCGGGTATTACGCGCCTCTAACTCGACCTATCGACCATTGCCGATGGCAGGTGCGTTTGGTGAAGAGGTGATCGTTAATTCGGAATACTAGGCGTGCTGTTTTTTTGAACAAATCTGGTCTGCCGGGTTTACCTTTTGTCGTCTTGCTGCACACTTAAAAGGGCAGATACTCAGGTCGCGTTCAACCCATTTACAGGGGAGCAAAGATGACAATTTCGGAGATACTTCAATACTGCATGAACAAACCCGGCGCTGAACAAAGCGTCCACAGTGACTGGAAAGCTACGCAGATAAAGGTCGGGGATGTTCTTTTTGCAATGGTGAAAGAGGTTGAAGGCCGCCCGGCGGCATCACTGAAAACCAGCCCGCATCTGGCAGAGTTGCTGCGCCAGCAGCATCATGATGTCAGGCCGAGTAAACATCTGAATAAGTTGCACTGGAGTACCGTCTATCTTGATGGTTCTCTGCCAGGATCACAGATTTACTATCTGGTGGATGCGTCATATCAGCAGGCCGTTGAGTTGCTGCCGGAAACGACCCGACAGCAACTCTCGGTGTGACAATTACAGCAATGGTTTGAGGAAGCGCGCGGTGTGCGAGGCTTCGCACTCAGCGACTGTTTCTGGTGTACCCGAAACGAGGATTTCACCGCCGCCGCTGCCGCCTTCCGGACCGAGATCGACAATCCAGTCTGCGGTTTTAATCACATCCAGGTTGTGCTCAATCACCACAATGGTGTTGCCCTGATCGCGCAACTGATGCAGGACGTCGAGCAACTGCTGGATATCCGCAAAGTGCAGGCCTGTTGTTGGTTCATCAAGGATGTAGAGCGTCTGGCCTGTGCCACGCTTGGACAGCTCACGCGCCAGCTTCACGCGCTGGGCTTCACCACCCGAAAGCGTCGTTGCTGACTGACCAAGACGGATATAGGTCAGGCCCACGTCCATCAACGTTTGCAGCTTGCGCGCCAGTGCCGGAACGGCATCAAAGAACTCACGTGCTTCTTCAATGGTCATATCCAGCACTTCGTGGATGGTCTTGCCTTTGTATTTGATCTCCAGTGTTTCGCGGTTATAGCGTTTGCCTTTGCACTGGTCACACGGTACGTAAATATCCGGCAGGAAGTGCATTTCCACTTTGATCACTCCGTCTCCCTGACAGGCTTCGCAGCGTCCGCCACGCACGTTAAAGCTGAAACGTCCTGGTGTATACCCGCGCGAACGGGCTTCCGGTACGCCTGCGAAGAGTTCACGTACAGGTGTGAACACGCCGGTATAGGTTGCCGGGTTAGAGCGTGGGGTTCGGCCAATCGGACTTTGGTCAATGTCGATAACTTTATCGAAATGTTCCAGGCCCTGAATATCGCGATACGGCGCTGGTTCTGCGAGTGTCGCCCCGTTTAACTGCGTTTGCGCAATCGGGAACAGTGTGTCGTTGATAAGGGTGGATTTCCCTGAACCTGAGACGCCCGTGATGCAGGTGAACAAACCAACAGGCAGCGTCAGGGTGACATCTTTCAGGTTGTTGCCTCGCGCCCCGGTGAGTTTAAGCACTTTTTCCGGGTTAGCCGCGACACGCTGTTTGGGGACTTCAATTTTGCGTTTGCCACTCATGTACTGACCCGTGAGCGACTCAGGTACAGCCATAATGGCATCCAGCGTACCTTCTGCCACAACCTGGCCTCCATGCACACCTGCGCCAGGGCCGATATCGATCACATGATCGGCTGCGCGAATCGCATCTTCGTCATGCTCAACCACAATCACCGTGTTGCCGAGATTGCGTAGGTGGATAAGCGTACCGAGCAGACGTTCGTTGTCGCGCTGATGCAACCCAATAGACGGCTCATCCAATACGTACATCACACCGACCAGGCCAGCGCCAATCTGGCTTGCCAGACGGATACGCTGTGCTTCACCACCGGACAGCGTCTCTGCTGAGCGAGAAAGTGACAGATAGTTCAGGCCAACGTTCACCAGGAACTTCAGGCGATCGCCGATCTCTTTCAGCACTTTTTCCGCGATTTGTGCGCGTTGGCCGGAAAGTTTCAGGTTGTTGAAGAAGTCCATCGCATGACCAATGCTCATATCCGAGATGGTCGGTAGCGCGGTATTTTCAACAAAGACGTGGCGCGCTTCACGGCGCAGACGGGTTCCGTCGCAGGTGGTGCAGGAACGGTTGCTGATAAACTTCGCCAGCTCTTCACGTACCGCGCTGGATTCTGTTTCTTTATAGCGGCGTTCCATATTGTGCAGTACGCCTTCGAACGGATGGCGACGCACCGAGGTATCACCACGATCGTTCATATACTTGAATTCGATGTTCTCTTTGCCGGAACCGGAGAGGATCACTTTATGAACTGCCGGACTCAGGCTGGCCCACGGCGCTTCGACATCGAATTTGTAGTGTTCTGCCAGCGACTTCAGCATCTGGAAATAGTAGAAGTTACGGCGATCCCAGCCGCGGATCGCGCCGCCAGCCAGTGATAATTCCGGGTTCTGAATCACCCGATCCGGGTCGAAGTATTGCTGCACGCCCAGGCCGTCACAGGTTGGACATGCCCCTGCCGGGTTGTTGAACGAGAACAGACGTGGTTCCAGTTCGCGCATACTGTAGCCGCATATTGGGCAGGCAAAGTTGGCGGAGAAGAGTAATTCTTCGGCTTTCGGATCGTCCATATCGGCAACAATGGCCGAGCCACCCGAAAGTTCAAGCGCCGTTTCAAAGGATTCTGCCAGACGTGTCGCCATGTCTTCGCGTACTTTGAAACGGTCAATAACCACTTCGATGGTATGTTTCTTTTGCAGCTCGAGTTTTGGCGGATCGGATAAGTCACACACTTCACCGTCGATACGGGCGCGGATATAGCCCTGGCTTGCCAGGTTTTCCAGCGTTTTGGTGTGCTCGCCTTTACGTTCTTTAATGATAGGGGCGAGCAGCATCAGGCGTTTACCTTCCGGCTGTGCCAGAACGTTATCCACCATCTGGCTTACGGTCTGCGCAGCCAGAGGAACGTCATGATCCGGACAACGCGGCTCACCCACACGGGCGAACAGCAGACGCAGGTAGTCGTGAATTTCAGTGATCGTCCCCACGGTGGAACGCGGGTTGTGTGACGTGGATTTCTGCTCAATGGAGATAGCAGGCGATAACCCTTCAATGTGGTCAACGTCCGGTTTTTCCATCAGTGACAGGAACTGACGTGCATACGCAGAGAGCGATTCAACGTAACGACGCTGTCCTTCGGCATACAAGGTGTCGAAAGCCAGTGAGGATTTGCCAGACCCCGAAAGCCCGGTCACGACGATGAGTTTGTCGCGAGGGATTATGAGGTTGATATTCTTGAGATTGTGGGTGCGGGCGCCCCGAACTTCGATCTTATCCATTCACCTTTCCCGGTAGGAACACTGTTTGCCTGGTCTGTTTGAAGGACAACCGGCTGTCAGAAACGGCTAATTATGACACAATTCGACCTGTTTGAATATACAGTATTGGAATGCAAATTCAGATCGACTGTGCAACAATGATCTGTCCACGCGAGAACTCTGGAAGATGCGTCGAAACTATCAAAAGGCCGCATGGAAATGGTACACTCGCGCGTTTACACTATTAAGAAACGTATTCAGGAGACACGAACATGGCCAGCAGAGGCGTAAACAAGGTGATTCTCGTCGGTAATCTGGGCCAGGACCCGGAAGTACGCTACATGCCGAGTGGTGGCGCAGTTGCCAACATTACGCTGGCTACTTCCGAATCCTGGCGTGATAAAGCGACCGGTGAGATGAAAGAGCAGACTGAATGGCATCGCGTTGTGCTGTTCGGCAAACTGGCCGAAGTGGCTGGTGAGTATCTGCGTAAAGGTTCTCAGGTTTATATCGAAGGCCAGTTGCGTACCCGCAAATGGACCGATCAATCCGGTGCTGAGAAATACACCACGGAAGTGGTTGTGAACGTTGGCGGAACCATGCAGATGCTGGGTGGCCGTCAGGGTGGTGGTGCTCCGGCAGCGGGTGGCCAGCAGCAGGGCGGTTGGGGTCAACCTCAGCAGCCACAGGGCGGCAACCAGTTCAGCGGTGGCGCGCAGTCTCGCCCACAGCAGCAGTCTGCTCCGGCGCCGTCTAACGAGCCGCCAATGGACTTCGATGACGACATTCCGTTCTAAGGTTTGTTGCTGCATAAAAAAAGCCCCGTCAGGGCTGAGGGATCCCCAGAAACATCATCAATACACCATGATGATGTTTCGATAGGCCCTTGCCATATCTGCATATACCCTGTCGGGGTTCATCCCCGACAGGAGTCCCGGTGACTGCCGGATGACATTTTCACTCAATGTCAGATACGACAGCACCCTGCGTGATTTCTCACTGTTCGCCTGGAACCATCGATTTATTCCCTTACTTTCAAGGTAATATCCCGTCAGCCATAGGATGATGCTGTAGAGAACTGCAACCAGGCAAAGCACGGATAGTCTTTTTTCTCCCCGACTTTTACTTGCCCGCACTCCCAGCCCATAGCGCTCGCTTTTTTCATCTCTGATAATCTTGTGCTTAACACGTGCGGGGCTTGGCAGGTATCTGCCGATGCTGGTAAGAGAAAGCGAAGCACCACGTGTCAGGGCCACGGTCATATCGAGCAGGGCGTTTTTACGGTACTGATGAATGGAGTTCAGGGACTGGCTGAAAAATTTATGGCAAACTTGTGAAGCAGGCATAGAGGAGTGACCTTACTTTTTGGTGGAACACTAAGTAGATCACAACCTTCTATGCCTGTCTTTATTTATGGGGAGCCGTCAGCCCTGACGGGGCTTTTTTGTTATCACCACCTCCAGGGGAGGTGGTGATGGATTTTGGGGTCTATACCGCGTGTTTATTCAAAAACACGATAAAATCATTAAACGAGAGCGGTCTGGAGAAAAAGTACCCCTGCAAACAATCAATCTGGTTGTTTTTGAGATAGTCGACCTGATAGTCATATTCGACGCCCTCAGCCGTTGTGAGGATGTTCATTCTTTTCGCCATATCTATCACGCAGTCAATTAACGGCGTTGCGACGTCTTGCGAGATTTGCCGGATAAACATTCTGTCTATTTTGATGCTGTCAGGCCTGAGGTTAGCGATAAAGGCCAGATTCGAAAAAACCGTACCAAAATCATCCAGCGCGATCAGGGTCCCGCTGTTTTTGATATGGGTAATTTTTCTGGCGATGGCATCAGACAGATCGATGTTTTCGCGTTCGGTAATTTCAAAGACCAGGGTGATTCCCTGCGCCGCAAAAACAGGGGCCCTGGTATCAATAAACGTATCAAAGGAACCGTCGGCTAAGTGGGCGTAGCTAATATTGAGATTCAGGTTGAAGCCAGGCTCAAGTGCTATTACGCCACGACGGATATCGTTGACGACTTGCACCAGCAGGCTTTCCGTCAGATTGATAACTAACCCCGTACTTTCCGCCACTGGAAAAAAACATCCGGCGGGATAAAACCCAGCTCTTCATGATTCCAGCGGGCGAGGAGCTCTGCCCCGGAAATGGTGTTGTTACGGGCGGAAATCAGCGGTTGATAGTATGGGTGGATCTGATGGTGCTTAATCGCATTAGCCAGCTTTCCGACCACTTTTGGCAGGACCATTACCTTGGTGCTCGCCGGATACTGACAGATGAGGTCGTGCTCTGATGCGCGGTCCGTTAATTTAAGATGGATAGAGACATTTCCATGGCCCAGACACGCCTGAAATTTGCCATTGATGATGGTTCGACAAACGTAAAAATTAGCTGGATTGAGAACGGCATCCTGAAAACCGTGGTCTCCCCGAACTCTTTTCGCAAAGACTGGAAGAGTGCGGCATTGCTGCGCGGTCAGGCGGTGTACAACTACACCATCGGTACGACCAAATATACCTATGACGCGACCTCGGATAAGGCGCTGTCGACTACGCACATTGAATACCAGTATGGCGATCTGAACCTGCTGGCCGTCCATCACGCACTGCTGCAAACCGGCGTTGTTCCGCATTGTTGACGTTCAGGTGATGCCGGAGAGTCTGCCTGCTGCCCTGTCACATTTGGTGAATTCCAGCGTGAACGAATTCACCAAATCACTGGTGGTTGATTGCGGCGGCACAACCCTGGACATGGGCGTGATTGTTGGCGAGTTTGATGATGTGTCGGCTATTTACGGCAACAATGAAATTGGTGTGGCGATGGTGACCGATGCTACCTGCAAGCTGCTGGCGGCGGCGGGTAGCGATTCCAGGTTATCTGGTGGCGAATGAACTGATTAAACGCCGCCACGATCCCGACTTTGTGAAGAGCGTGGTTAATGACGAGTCGCGGATCGATGAGATCCGCGAAAAGATTGAGATCAAAATCCAGTAGCTGGGCGCTCAGGTGGCCTATGAGGCGAAGACGTTCGCCAAGAACCCAAACCGTGTTTATCTGGTCGGCGGCGGGGCGCATCTGATTGAAGAGGCGATGCGCCAGGCATATGCCACGCTGGATGAACGAGTCATCAGCATCGATAACCCGCAACGTGCGCTGTCACGTGAGATCTGCCTCTATCACTCTGACGCTGGTGCGCAGGCGATCGATGAACCCCTGATGGCTGAGGTGGGTGAGGATGCGTAAGGGAGGGATCCGCCGCGTCAATCTGTCCCTGCACCTGACACCGGAAAAATCGCGCGCAGACCTGCGCGCGATGCAGCAGTTGCAACGCTGGCATCAGTCGATGAACCAGTCGGACAGCATTGATGACTCCAATATGGAGATTCGCGCGTTTCACCGTAACGTCTATCTGGCAGGATTGCAGTTGCATCTGATGGACCCGGCGTTGTGCCGCCATGTGGCGGAATCTCTGGGGCGAGAACATCTTACGCCGGCAGAACTGCTCAGTGAATTGCAGCCACAAGAGGTGCTGGCCGATCGATCCGATACGGCTTCAGAGCACCTCTCGCAACTGCACAAAATCCGTGAAGAGGTCGCGGCGTTAAAACCGTTGCTGGAGCAGCAAAAGCTTGCATTGCAACCACTCAGACTGGCCGGAAAACCGCAAGCGTGCCAGAGCCGGAACGCACTAGCGGCAAAGAAGAGATTGATTTGAGCACTGTCGATGCCCCCACCCAGAAAATGCAGAAGGTGAGGCAGAAAGGGATTTTCTGACGGAGGATGTTTTCCCCTCTCACGCTACCGGAGAGGGGAGTGTGCCGATCTTCCCCGAATCACATATCAATACTTACGGATGCGTAAGGTCAATTTTCCGGTAATAAATCGCTTAAGGTTGCGCAAGGTCATCAATCTTAGCAACGTTCTGCAGGACATTTTTTTATTACGAATAACATAAAAGGTGAAGAGCTGATATTTGCGGCTGGAGATATCCAAACTGGCCTGATGTTTTCTGTAAAAGTTGAAGTAGCCTGAGAATTTTTTCCCGGACTGGGTGATCCGGCCTTCGCCGTGGTCAACGTAAAGTACCTGCGTGGCGAGATTAATTTTGTAGGGCCGCCCATACTCCTGCTGTAGACGGTAAAAGGCGTCATAGTCCTGTGCGGCTGTTAACGTCTCATCAAAAAGAACAGGCTTTAACCTGTCAGTACAAGTAAAAATCTGGTTGCCGATGATATTTCTTTTTTGGAAAAGCGACCCTGAAAAAGCAGGTTTAGGATAGAGGCGAAGGTCATTAAGACTCGAATACGATTCCCCTTCGCAGATAAAATCATCGGCATAAAGAAAAGAGAATCCAGCCAGTAAATAGTGATATTTCATAAATGTGGTCAGTCTGTTAGGTAGCCACTCATCGTCATCATCGATTCCGGCAATATATTTACCTTTGGCTTGCTCAATCGCCTGGTTTCGTACACTACAAGCACCTGATTTGAAATCGTTATAGATGTAGTGAATACGAGGGTCTGCCGTTGCGTTGATAAATGCCTGTAGTTGGCTATTCTCAGGTGAGTTGTCATCAACAATTATTAGCTCCCAAAATGGATAGGTCTGCTCCAGTACGGACTGGATGGCGCGCATAGCCATCTTTTCTCTGTTCCAGGTTGGCATATAAATAGAGACCATCAGGCTGGACTGAGTGGCCTGGCTTGGCATTTCCAGGCTGAACGTATTGGTAAATTCAGCGGTATGAACGTCACTGCCCGACAAACTGAGTCCTGTCACATCCACATTCTGAAACTGGCAATCTGAAAGATCGCAAAAGTTGAGATTCACCGAGTTCAGGGAACTTGATACAAACTGGCAACCTACCAGTTTACTGTGTGAAAGGTCGGTTCCAGTAAGGTCAACAAATTCAAAGCGTACTGATCTGAGGTTAGAAAAACGAAGATCCGCTCCCTGTAAATCAAGGTGACTGACAGTCCCTTTTTTTATTGCACTCTGATGCTTATTTAATCTTTTTAATAAATTATCTTTCTTGCGAGGTAGCATATATAAATTGCCTGAATAAATAAGAGGGGGATGTATATTGTCTTTTTTAATGTATAAATATTACGGTGTTTTTTGTGGTTGTGATTTATTATTGCCTGATAACCTTTCTAAGGTAAAGCCGTTTAGACACAATTCGCATCACATTGTTGTGAATATCAGTACGTTGAATGCTGATGGTGATGATGTGGTTTTAAGATGTTGTTTATTTGAAAAATAAGCCATTGCTTAATATGTCAGTTGAATCTTATGGCTGATGATTAATTACGGGTGTTTTTTGTGTTTTCTATTTGGAAAATATAATCCTTTTTATTGACTGTTATTGGAATCTAAATTCAGGGATATTGATATGGAAAGTCGTGTTGTTACGAATCGCATGATGAGTGATGTGAAATTTGTTACCCCAGCCATGTTTATGGGTGATGGAATATCGGTTTCTGCTGCGTTGCAGGCAATGTGTGATTATGCGAAAGAGTGTGCCGTACCTGTCATCGCCACAGGCTTTAGCGGCACACTTGATGCCAGTCTGGTCATTGATGGGATCCAGTTTATCGGGGGCGGTTCAAAGGCCACTGGACGATCACCGTCAAGGGAGATGTGTTTATCCATGATGCCGTGTTTGATGGCCCCGCAATGGTACATGGTGGAGGGGATATTATTCTTCGCTCTCTTGAATTTAAACATCAGGTCTCAACGGCGGCGCTCCTCGTGATGAACTTACCTGTTGTCAGTTCGCTGGAGGTGACGGATTGTACTTTTTCCAGTTGCCACTTTGGCATTCTTCAACAAGGTAATGAAGGTGAAAAACTGCAATGGGGAAGAATTACTCGCAGTTCATTTACCGATCTGAATGGTG